>CAZSCC010000171.1:0-15353 GCA_964604905.1 uncultured Planctomycetales bacterium | reverse complement strand
CCAGACGCTCTCCCTCGTCGAGGCGACGCCCGAGGGGTTCCGCCGCCGGGGGACGATCAAGACCCACGCGGTCACGAAGCCGACGCTCAACCTGACCGACTTCACGATGCCCGTCCTTTCGGGCGGCCGCCTCTTCGTGCGGACCCCGGAGGAGCTGATCTGCTACGATGGGTCGGGCCAATGAGAACCTTCCTCGCGCTCACGCTCCTCCTGGGAAGCGCCGCCTGGGGCCAGGAGGGATGGCGAAAGGACGGAACGGGAAAGTATCCCACCGCCGATCCGCCGACCTCCTGGGGGCGCGTCAGCCTCCCCGTCAAGGGCCTCCGGTATCGCGCGAGCAGGCCCGCCTCCAATGATTCCGGCGCGCCCATGACCGACGGCGTCATCCGCGAGTGGCTGGTCCTCACTCCCGCGCCCGAGGGCACGAAGCCCGAGAAGGAGACGATCCCCGGCGAGGCCGACCTCTGCCCCGCCGAGGGGGAGGGCTCCTGGAAGAAGGTCCGGCTCGAGACGGCGTGGATGGACTTCAACACGCTGATCGGCAAGCCGGACAAGTCGATCGCCTGTGCGGCGACGAACGTCCACTCGGAGACCGGGGGGAAGTTCCGCGTCAACGCGACGCAGCTCGCGGGATTCCGGATCCTGGTCAACGGGAAGCCGCCGGCTGGGGGCTATGGGCGCTACTCGGTCGACCTGGTCAAGGGATGGAACCGCCTCCTCGTCAAGGCGACGCCGCGCGACGCCGACTGGGCGTGCTCGGTGACGTTCCACGCCCGCGCCCCCGCGGAGTACGAGAACTCGAACATCGCGTGGATCACGCCCCTGCCTGGCGGGACGGGCGGCTTCTACGGCGGCGGGACCGGATGCGGCTCGCCAATCCTCGTCAAGGACCGGATCTACCTCCTGAGCGAGCCGCACGATCTCATCTGCCTGAACAAGGCGGACGGCCGGGTCCTCTGGGTCCGGACGAACAGTACCTTCGACGCGGCGACGGAGAAGGATCGGAAGACGCCCGCCTACGCCGAGGCGGAGCCGGTCGCCCGGAAGCTCGCCGAGATCAACGCCTCGCTCGCGAAGGGCCCGCTCCCAAAGGAGGCGCTCGAGGAGAAGGTGAAGCTCGAGGGCGAGCTTTTCAAAAAGATGCAGGAGGTGGACGCCGAGCGCTACAAGAAGCCCGAGACGCCGGACGTCGGCTACTCCGGGCTGACTCCCGCGACCGATGGCGCGTCCATCTACCTGTGGCTCGGGACCGGCGTGACGGCGGCCTACGACCTGGACGGCAAGCGCAAATGGATCCGCGTCGACAACCTACCGGCCGTCGAGCACGGGTTCTCGTCCTCGCCGCTTCTCGTCGACGGAAAGGTCGTCGTCTTCATGCGGGACCTCCTCGCGTTCGAGGCCGCGACCGGCCGCCTCGCGTGGCGGATCCCCCTCGTCAGCCACGAGGGGGCCAACCCCGAGGGATACTTCCACGGGTCGCCCGTCCGCGCGAGCGCCGGCGGAGTGCCCCTCATCGCGCTCGGCAACGGCACGATCCTCCGGGCGTCCGACGGAAAGATCCTCTTCACCCATCCCCCGATGGGAAAGCAGGCGGTCAGCTCGCCGGTCCTCGAGGGGGACCAGCTCCTCCTGACGAACACGTGGGGCATGCAACTCTACATCCACACCCTTCCGAAGACGGGCGACGAACCCTTCAAGGTCGCCACGCGGGCGGTCTCGGTCGACACCCCCGGATTTCCCCGCTACTACCTGCCGTGGTACCTTGCCTCGCCGGTCGTGCACGAGGGACTGGCGTACCTCGTCAACAACTCGGGTGTGCTCACGGTGGTGGACGTGAAGGAGGCGAAGCTCGTCTACCAGAAGATGCTCGACCTGGACCATTTCCAGACGGCGAACGAGGGCGCGGCGCGCGGGATCGGGATCAGCCCGACGCTGACCGGGAAGTATCTCTATCTCTTCGGGAACAACGGCGGCGCGGTGGTCCTGGAGCCGGGGCGCGCGTTCAAGCAGGTGGCGAAGAACAAGCTGGAGAACGTCGCCTCGGTCGGCCACTGGGGCGAGCGGCAGGAGCGGTTCGTCTCCACGCCGGTCTTCGACGGGAAACGTATCTACGTCCGCGGAGAGGGTCATCTCTATGCTCTGGGCCGCTGAGCTACTCGTCTTCCTCGCGCAGGATGCGGCCTCCCCCTATGGATGGCGGCGAGACGGCAGCGGCCACTTCCCCGGCGCGACTCCGCCCACGGAGTGGAGCGAGAAGAAGAACATCAAGTGGCGGACCGCGGTGGGCGGCGGGAATTCCAGTCCCGTGATCGCGGGCGACCGCGTGCTGCTCCTGGCCGAGCCGGGCACGCTCTGGTGTCTCGACCGGGCGAAGGGGAACGTGATCTGGAAGGCGGCGGTCGGCGACGATCTGCCGGAGGAGCTGAAGTCGAAAGTCCGCGGCCTTCCTCCGGGCCTGAAGGAGCGGGCGCGGGCGACGCCGGTGACGGACGGGGAGCACGTGTGGGTCTCGCTGACCACCGGGGTGGTCGCGTGCTACACGATGAAGGGCGCGCGCGCGTGGGCGATCTACGTCGACCCCGCGCCGCTCAGCTACGGCCCGAGCGCCTCCCTCGTGCTGTCCGGCGGGATGCTGCTCGTCGACTCCACGCGCCTCCAGGCCCACGAGGCCTCGACCGGAAAGCCGCTCTGGAAGGCCGCCGCCGCGGAGCCGCACTACGGGACTCCCGCGCTCCTGACGCTCGGCGGCACGCCGATGGCGGTGACCGCGAAGGGCGCGGTGGTCCGCCTGTCGGACGGCGCGGTCCTCGCCCGGGACGTGGCGGAGGGCCTGGGGGGCGACCAGTCGCCGACACCGCTGGTCGACGGCGACGCGGCCTACTTCGCGTACCATCGCTGCACCGCGGTCAGGCTCTCGCTGAAGGAGGGCAAGGTCCGGGCGGAGAAGCTCTGGGAGCAGGAGCTCCCCGCGGACGTGATCTCCTCGCCGGTCCTGAAGGACGGGATGCTCTTCGTGATGTCCTCCGGCACGACCGACTTCCGCGTGCTGGATTCGAAGACGGGGAAGGCGCTGGTCGAGAAGGAGATGGACCTGGGGCCGAACTTCTACCCGAGCCTCGCCCTGGCCGGCGGCTTCCTGTTCCTCGGGAACGACAAGGGGGACATGGTGGTGCTGGAGCCGGGGCGCGCGTACAAGGAGCTGCGCCGGAACGAGCTGCCCAACGGCTCGGGCGCCTCCCCCGTGTTCCACGGCCCCCACGCCCTCCTCCGCGGCGGGGAGTATCTCTACTGCGTCGGGCCCTGAACCCGCCGGGGAATCAGGCGTGCTCGTCGAGGTCGGTGAGGCGGCGCACCTTCTCGCGGATCTCGCCCTGCTGTTCCTCGACGAACTTTCCGAACATCTCCTCCCAGGTCTTGAGAAGGTTGAGGATCTGCCGGAAGCAGGCGGTGGCGGTGACCCGCTGGAGTTCGCCGACGGCGCGGGCGAGCTCCATCTTGTCGGGCGGCTTCTTCGAACCCGCCGCGCGCTTGTAGAAGCCGGTGAGGATCATCTCCAGGATGTCGGGCGGGAGGAATCCGCTGAGCTCGCGGCCGAGCCGCCGGAGCCGCGCGAGTTCCTCGGGCTTGAGCGCGCGGCCGAAGTCGGCGGACTGCCCGACGAAGCATTTCGAGCAGAACCAGGAGCCCCACAGCTCAACGCCCTCGTGAGAGTCGAGTTCGTTGCCGCAGGCGCTGCATTTCCGGGAGTCGCGGCCCATGGGCGGGGAGTATACGCGGCGGGGCCGGATCGCGACAGCATTCGATGAGGGAGCGGAGGCGATCCCGGGCTGCTCAAGAATCAGGGCGTGCTGCCGCTGGCTTTCGTCGACCCGGACGACTACGATCACGGTAACGAAGTCGCCGGGCGACTTCGCCAACATTGGAGGTGTCCCGTGAAGATCTCCCTACCCGGCCTCATGATCGGCATCGCCCTTACCGGCTGCGGGTACACCCCCGCCCCCGAGGTCGAGACCACGCTGGATACGATGAAGGAGGTCGCCGCCGCGCTGGAGGCGTTCAAGAAGGACCATCGCCGCTATCCCGTGGCGCTGGCCGACCTCGTGACCCGGCCGAAGTACCTGGATCCCAAGACCACCAAGTGGCCCGCCAACGGATACCTCAAGGCGCCTCCCAAGGATGGCTGGAACAAGGACTTCACCTATCGGGCCCAGGGATCGGCGGGACACCCCTTCGAATTGATCTCATTGGGAGAAGACGGGAAGTACGGCGGAAAGAAGGGCGCCCAGGACCTCTCCCACTTCCCGCCCCCCGCCTCCAAGAAGTGAGGGGACTCGGGGAAAGCTTGCGAGACTGCGAAGCCGTCTTGGGTCCCCTCGGAGCGTCCCCATGAACATGATCGCGACGGTCCTGGCCCTGGCCCTGGCCCTCCTCGCGCAGGACAACGTCCGCGACCTGGTCGAGAAGCTCGGGTCGGACAGCCTCGACGAGCGGGAGGAGGCGGTCCGGCGGATCAAACTGATCGGGAAGCCGGCCCTGCCCGAGCTCGAGAAGGCCGCGAAGGGCCCCGACCTCGAGGCGGCCACGCGCGCGAAATACCTCCTCCGCCTCATCCCCATCCGGGACAAGGTCACGCCGCGCCTCCTCCATCTCATGCCCGGGGTGGAGCAGCGGCTCTCGCTCGACGACCCCCATTCGTGGACCGAGGTGCTCCTCGAGGCGATGCAGATCGAGATGGGACGCCGCGGTGAGAGGGAGGGGAACCTCTTCAAGCCGGAGGACCTGGAGGGCGTGGTGCCGCTCGCCTTTCGCGGCATCCGGGACAAGTCGGAGAAGGACTGGGCGTGCTCGGCCGTGGTCCACCTGAAGCTCCGGTCCGCCGCCCCCGAGGTCGCGAAGCTCCTGGACGATCCGATCCCCGACGTGCGCCTCTGCGCGCTCGAGACGCTCAAGGCGCTCGGGTCGTCCCTGGCGGTCCCCGCCTGCCGGCGCCTGCTCCTCGACACCGACCCGAACGTCCAGGCCCGGGCCTGCCAGGAGCTTGCGGAACTGCGCGATCCTTCGGCGGCCGCCGATATCGCGGTGCTCCTGAAGTCGAAGTCGGCCTACACGCGCGGCCACGCGGCCCGGGCCCTGGGCCGGCTGGGCGCCGTCGAGTACGCGAAGCGGATCGGCGACCTTCTCGAGGATCCCGACGAGAACGCCCGCTGGTACGCGGTCCAGGCCGTGGCCGATCTTGGAAGCCGCCCGGAGGCGCCCAGAGTCCGCGCCCTACTCCGGGACCGGGACCCCAACGTGGCCGCGTCCGCGATCCAGGCACTCGAGGTGCTGGAAGGGAAGGAGGCCGTGCCCGCCCTCCTGAGTTCGCTGGAAAGCCAGATCCCCCTCGTCCGGACGGCCGCGGCGGAGACGCTCTGCCGCCTCGGCGCGCGCGAGGCGGTGCCCTATCTCCTGGAACAGAAGGACGCCCGCCTCGAACTGCTGAACGGCGTGCGCCGTCCGGAGGCATGGGCGAGGCTCCGCTCCCTCAAGCTCAAGGAGCCGCTCGAGGGGACGGAGGCCGAGCTCCGCGCGCGGCTGGAGAAGGAGGCGGGCTTGAAGATCGAGTGGCCCGTGAAACCGCTCCCGCCGCGGCGGCTCCAGGAAAAAGGGGACCCCCTCCTCTTCGTGGAGGTCCTGCGCTCCCTGGTCGACGGCTGGCCGGAGATCGTCGTCGAATCCGACCGCCTCCGCCTCATCCCGCCCGACGAGGCGCGGACGTTCTGGAGCGACTGGTGGGCGGGCGAAGAGAAGAAGCGCTAGAAGCGGTCCGCCGCGAGACCTTGTAATCGAACCCCGGGGGCTTCCGGGAGCGTACCAGATACATACATCGTCGGTTGGAGCGGAAGGAGAACCCCATGCGCCTCGTCCTTGCCCTTGCGGTCCTGTTCGCCCCCGGAGCCGTCCTCGCCCAGGAGAAAAAAGCGAAGACTCCTCCCGAGCCCAAGACGTGGATGTCCAAAAAGGGCGATCTCCTCTGGGAGGAAAAGTTCGAGGGCGCCGCGCTCTCCAAGGACTGGCACAAGGGCCAGGGGAACTGGGTCGTCGAGTCGGGCGTGCTCAAGGGCGCCGAGCTCCCCGCCGACAAGCACCACGCCTACGCGTCCCGCGGCGTCAGCAGCCCGGACGTGATCCTGCAGTTCTCCTTCAAGCTCGACGGCGCCGGATGGCTGGGCGGCTTCTTCGACGGCAAGGAGCACGTCGCCGCTCTCGCGATCTCGGCCGACGGGATACGCATGCGGAAGATGTCGGGCATCGGACCCACCTCGAAGAGCAGCGAGGTGGACTACACCAAGTCGAAGCTGAACGACGGCGCGTGGCACACGGTCGTCTGGGAATTCCAGGGCAACGAGATGGTCGCCACCGTCGACGACAAGGACATGGCCATCGCCAAGGTCGAGGGGCTTTCGATGGAGCGGAGCCACCTCGAGCTCAACACGGCCGGAGGCCCGTGGGCGCATTTCAAGGACGTCAAGGTCTGGAAGGGCGTGGCCGACGACAAGTGGCCCCAGAAGCGCGCCCAGTTGATGGCGCTCCTGAAGAAGAAGGACAAGCCCGCCGGGAAGTAGGAAACGAACCATGAAGTGCTTCGCCCGATCGATCGCCCTCCTCGCCCTGCTGTCCGGGGCCGCCCTGGCCCAGGACAAGGCCGCCAAGCCTCCGCCCGACGCCGCGGACGTGAAGTACGGGACCCACGCCCGGAACGTCTTCGATCTCTGGGTGCCGAAGGGTGAGGGCTCTTTCCCGCTCGTCCTCTACATCCACGGCGGGGGATTCATGGCGGGGGACAAGCGTTCGCTCGGCGCCCCCCGGCTGAAAGAGTACCTCGACGCGGGATGCGCGGTGGCCGCGATCAACTACCGCTTCACCGACGCCGCGCCCGCCCCGGCGCAGTACCTCGATTGCGCCCGCGCGCTCCAGACCCTGCGCCACCGCGCGAAGGAGTGGAAGCTCGATCCCGCGCGGATCGCCTCGACGGGAGGCTCGGCCGGCGCCGGGACGTCGCTCTGGCTCGCCTTCCACGACGACCTCGCCGATCCGAAGAGCGAGGATCCCGTGAGCCGCCAGTCCACGCGCCTCACCTGCGTCGCGGTCGACGACGGCCAGAGCTCGTACGATCCGCGGTTCGCGGAGAACATCGGCATCCCCCGGCCCAACTTCGACCGGCACGCCTTCTTCCTGCCCTTCTACGGGATCACGAAGGAGGAGATCGACACGCCCAAGGCCTACGAGCGGTACGAGAAGGCGGCGCCGATCACCTATCTCACGAAGGACGACCCGCCCGCGCTGCTCTCCTACAGCTACGCGAACGAGGAAGTGACCGGGACGTCGAACCTCGGGCTGGTGGTGCATCACCCGAAGCTCGGGCTCGCGCTTAAGGAACGGATGGACGCGCTGGGCATCGAGTGCGCCGTGCAGTACAAGGGTCAGCCGGCCGACGCGCGCATCTCCCCGGTTGCGTTCATCCGAAAGCAGTTCGAGAAGGCCGCTTCGAAGAAATAGCCGGCCGGGTCACTCCAGCTCGGATCGCGAGGTCTCGGCCGCCAGGTAGACCGAGAGCAGCGTGACGAGCGATGCCGCGATCATGTAGACCGCCACCGGCCAGGGGCGGTCGTGCGAGAGCTGAAGGAGCCAGGCCGCGATGAGCGGCGCGAGACCCCCCGCGAGCGGCGAGGCCAGCTGGTAGCCGAGCGACGCCCCGCTGTAGCGGACGTTCGTCCCGAAGAGCTCCGAGAAGAACGCGGCCTGCGGGCCGTACATCGCCGCGTGCGCCACCGCGAGACCGAGCACGATCCCCACGATGAGCCACGCCGGCGACCGCGTGTCGGCCAGCCAGAAGAACGGGAAGGCGAAGAGGCCGAGCAGCGCCGCCCCGATCATGTAGACCGGCCGGCGGCCCACCCGGTCTGACAGCGCCCCGAAGGCCGGGATCGTCATGAGCTCCAGCGCCGAAGCGACGAGCAGCCCCGTCAGCGCCGCCCACTTCGGCAGGCCCAGCTGCACCTTGGCGTACGTCAGGATGAAGACGCTGAAGATGTAGAAGGAGACGTTCTCCGCGAAGCGCGCGCCCATCGCGAGGAGCACATTCCTCGGATGCTTCAGCAGCACTTCCAGGATCGGCAGGCGCGACACCTTCTGCGCCCCCTGGAGCTTCGCGAAGAGCGGCGTCTCGAAGACTTTGAGCCGGATGAAGAGGCCCACTCCCACCAGCAGGATGCCGAGCAGGAAGGGGCACCTCCAGCCCCACGAGAGGAACTGTTCCCGCGGGAGCAGTTCGAACGCGCCGTAGACGGCCGTCGACAGCAGCAGCCCCGCCGGCACCCCCGCCTGCGGCCAGCTCGCCGCGTACCCGCGCTTCCCCCGCGGACTGTGCTCGACCGCCATCAGCACCGCCCCGCCCCACTCCCCGCCGACGCCGAACCCCTGGATGAACCGCAGCACGACCAGCAGGATCGGCGCGGCCACCCCGATCGTGGCGTAGGTCGGCAGCAGCCCCACGAGAAAGGTCGAGACCCCCATCAGGACGAGCGTGATGACCAGCATCGACTTCCGCCCCAGCTTGTCCCCGAAGTGGCCGAAGACCACGCCGCCCAGCGGCCGCGCGAAGAAGCCGACCGCAAACGTGGCGAACGCCGCCATCGTCCCCATGGCGGGATCGAACTGCGGGAAGAAGAGTTCGTTGAAGACGAGCGCCGCCGCCGCCCCGTAGAGGAAAAAGTCGTACCACTCGATCGCCGTGCCGATGAAGCTGGCCAGAATCACCCGGCGGAAGGTCCGGACGTCGATCTCGCCCGGGTTCATCCGAAGGTCACGATCGCGCGGCCCATGATCTCGCCCCGGTTGAGCGCCTGGTAGGCCTCGCCGCAGTCCTCCAGACGGTAGCGGCGGCTGATCGATTTCGAGACGTCGATCAGGCCGCGCGCCGCGAGCCGGACGATCTCCGGCATGTCGGTCCGCACGCGGCAGCCGTACGAGCCGGTCAGGCGGATGCTGCGCCGCACGAGCCGGGTCACTTCGATAGACGCCGCCGCCTGTCCGGAGCCGAGGCCGATGACCACGGTCCGCCCGCCGTCCCGCGTCATCTGGAACGCCTGGCCCACCGTCTCCGGTCGGCCCAGCGCCTCGATCGCCACGTCGACCCCGCGGCCCCCCGTGAGCGCCATCACCTGGCCGACCGGGTCGCCCTTCGTCGCGTTGACGAGCCGCGTGGCGCCCATCTTCTGCACCTCGGCCAGCTTGTCGTCGCGGATGTCGACCGCGATCACCTCGGCCGCCCCGAAGAGGCGGGCGATCTGGACGACGTTGGAGCCCACGCCCCCCGCCCCGACCACGGCCACGGCGTCGCCCGGCTTCAGCTCCGCCTGGTGCTTCACCGCGCCGTAGGCGGTCATCACCGCGCACCCGAGGATGCAGGAGTCCGCGAGGGGCAGGTTCGGCGGGAGGGGGAAGACGTCGGTCGCCGTCACGACCGCATACTCGGCCATCCCTCCCATGCTGTACATGGCGAGCGGCGTGCCGTCCGCCCGGCGGAGCCGCGTCTCGCCGTCGTAGAGCGTCCCCTTCAGGCGGTTCATCGCGAAGAAAGTCTCGCAGAGGTCGTCCCGCCCGCGCGAGCACGGCCCGCAGCGGCCGCAGGGGAGGATGAAGCTTGAGACGACCGGGTCGCCCGGTTTCAGCCCCTGGACGCCCGGCCCGACCTCGTGGACGACGCCCGAGATCTCATGCCCGAGCACGCAGGGGAGCGGGAACTTCAGTTCGCCCTTGGCCACGTGGAGGTCGGAGTGGCAGATCCCGCAGGCGGCGACCTTGACCAGCACTTCCTCCGCCCGCGGCCGGGGGATGGGGATATCTTCGAGGACCACGGGTGACCCCGCGGCCTGGAGCACCGCTGCCTTCATGGACGGATCGCCTAAAATTTCCTAGACCACTCCGAGGGCCAGCGCTCGACGACCACCTTCTTGTCGGTATAGAACTCAACGGCGTCGCGACCCTGGCCGTGGAGGTCGCCGAAGAAACTTCCCTTCCAGCCGCTGAAGGGGAACATCGCGATCGGCGCCGCCACGCCGAGGTTGATCCCCAGGTTGCCGACCTGCGCCTCGTAGCGGAACTTGCGCGCGGAGGCCCCGCTTTTCGTGAAGAGGCACGCCTGGTTGCCGTAGCTCGACCGGTTGACGAACTCGATCGCCGCGTCCACGTCGGGGACGTGCAGGAGTCCGAGCACCGGCCCGAAGATCTCGGTCTTCGCGATCGCCCCTCCCGGCGGCACGTCCCGGAGGATCGTGGGCCGGACGAAGTGGCCGCTCTCGTAGCCGTCGATGCGCGCGGCCCGGCCGTCCACGAGGATCGAGGCGCCCTCCCCCACGCCGGCCTGGACGAGCCCCTCGATCCGGGCCTTGCTCTCGGCGCTGATCACCGGCCCCATCTGGACGCCCTCGTCCAGGCCGTACCCGACCTTACGCGCGCGGGCGGCGGCGACGATCGCCTCGGTGAACGGGCCGCGCGCGTCCCCCACGGTGACCGCGAGCGAGGTGGCCAGGCAGCGCTGCCCGGCGCACCCGAAGGCGGAGTCGGCGACGATGGTCCCCGTCATCTCCATGTCCGCGTCGGGGAGGACGACGACGGGATTCTTCGCGCCCCCCTGGCACTGCACGCGCTTCCCGGCGGCGCAGCCGCGCGTGTAGACGTGGCGCGCGACGGGCGACGAGCCCACGAAGCTGATCGCCCGGACTGTCGGGTGGTCCAGAAGCGCGTCCACCGCCTCCTTCCCCCCGTGGACGAGGTTGACGACCCCGGGCGGGAGCCCCGCCTCTTCCAGGAGCCGGACCAGCCGGACGGCCGTCATCGGCGTCTTGTCGGAGGGCTTGAGCACGACGGTGTTGCCGCAGGCGATCGCGTAGGGCAGGAACCAGAGCGGGATCATCGCCGGGAAGTTGAAGGGGGTGATGATGCCGACCACTCCGAGGGGCTGCCGGACCATCGTCTCGTCGATCCCCCGGGCGATGTCTTCGCTGTTGTAGCCCTGCATGAGGAGCGGGATCCCGCAGGCCACCTCCACGTTCTCGATGCCCCGCCGGAGCTCGCCCACCGCCTCCGCGCGCGTCTTCCCGCACTCCTCGGTGATCGTGCGCGCCAGCTCGTCGAGCTTCGCCTCGAGGAGCGCCTTCATCCGGAAGAGCGGCTGCACGCGGTCCCCCGCCGGCGTGCGGCGCCACTCCGGGAACGCCCGCGCCGCCGCCGCGACCGCGCGGTCGACCTCCTCCGCGCCGGAAAGCGGCGCCTCGGCGAGCGGCTTCCCCGTCGCCGGATTGACCACCGTGCCGCGCCGCCCCGCGGCCGGCGCGGCCCACGCGCCCCCGATCAGATTGGCCAGCTGTTCCATAACACCCTTCGCTGAAACTTGTTTTACAGAACACCCGTACTGTATACAGAACATACGTCAGCGGAGGGCGCTTCGATGCAAAAGATCGCGACGGGGATCCTGCTGCTGCTCGGCCTCTCGGCCTGGAGTCAGGAGGCGAAGGGGCCGCTGTCGGGGCTGCCGGGCGCGGCGGGCCCGCACCTCGAGCGCCTCCGCGCCCTCGGCGACAATGCCTGGCTGGAGCTGGGCGCGCCGGCGGCCGACCCGAAGTGGGGCCGCGCCCGCGGCCGGAGCTGGACCACGATCATGCCCTACGCGCCGGAGCTCCAGGGGGCGTTCCTCTTCGGCGAGGGCGTCCACGGCTACGCGAAGCCCGACGGCCGCTACATGGACGACCTCTGGTTCTACGACGTCCGCGGCCACCGCTGGATCTGCTGCTACCCGGGGGCCGACACGAAGACGCTCGACCTCAAGCTCAACGCCGACGGCTTCGAATCGAACGCCGAGGGCGAGCCGGTCCCCGTGGCCTCGCAGGTCCACGGCTACCAGATGAACACCTACGACGTCGACCGGAAGCGGTTCATGAGCATGCCCAACCCGCACGGCTACGAGAAGAAGGCGTTGCCGCAGCGCGCGACGTGGTTCAAACCGGCGCCTGCGGACGCGAGCCCATGGTTCTACGAGACGGCCTCCGGCCGCTGGAACCGCTCGAGGACGGGCACCGCAGCCCCGCCGAGCGGCTTCGGCGACACGCTCCACTACGTCCCGTCGATGAAGAAGGCCTTCTTCGCCCACCGGAGCCAGGAGGTCGCGATCTACGATCCGACCGCCAACACGTGGACGAAGCCGAATCCTTCCGGGCCTCCGCCGCCCTTCGGGATCGACGCGACTTCCTGCGTCGACACGAAGCGCGAGCGGATCTACATCGGCGGCGGGAGCTACCCGGTCGCGCCCGAGGGAACGAACGCCTTCCGCATCTACGACCTGAAGGCGAACGCCTGGATCGACCCGAAGCCCAAGGGCGCTCCGTGCCGCGGATCGAACAGCTACCCCACGAAGAACGCGCTCATGGTCTACGACCCGAAGCACGACGTCGTCCTCCTCGTCTTCCATTCCCACCACGACGACAAGCCCGAGAAGCTCGGGATCTACGTCTACGATCCCGAGACGAATGCCTGGGCGGAGGAGCCTCTCCCCATTCCCGAGAAGCTCGGCCGCGACCGGAAGCCGAAGAACGGCTTCCACAGTCCCGAGCTGAACGCGATCTTCATCCATTCGGCCGGGGATAGCCAGGACGACGGCCTGATCTGGGCCTGGCGCTACAAAGGCGCGCCGAAATGAAGAAGTCCGTCGACGAGCTGGACGTCGCCCCGCGGCTGCGCGCGCTCCGGACGCGGAGGAAGCTCTCGCTCCGCGCGCTCTCCCGGGAGACGGGGATCGCCGTCAGCTTCCTCTCCGCCCTCGAGCGGGGCCGGAACAACGTCTCCGTCGCCAAGCTGAAGGCGATCGTCGACGCGCTCGGGCTGACGCTGGCCGACTTCTTCAGCCAGGCCCCCCCGCCGCCCGAAAAGATCGTCTACCGCCGGGGCGAGCTCCGGGAGATCTCCGGCCAGAAGGGGGTCTCGTTCCGGGACGTCGCCTCGGGCCGGAAGGGCCGCGCGATCCAGCTCCTGGTCGAGCGCTACGGGCCCGGGAGCGACACCGGCGCCGAGTCCTACCACCACGACGCCGAGGAGGCGGGGGTGGTCCTGCGCGGCACGCTGGAGCTGATCGTGGACGACGTGGTCCATGTCCTCAAGCCCGGCGATGCCTACTACTTCGACAGCCGGAGGCCGCACCGGTTTAGAAATAGGGGGAGGACGAACGTGGAGGCGATCTCCGTGAATTCCCCTCCGAGTTTTTAACGATGGAATCAAGAATCACGAATCAACGAGAGGCCATTCCATCCTTCTGTGGCACAACGAGAGCCGCGGAGGCCATTCCATGAGGGGACGAGGATGAACACTCGGGAGCGGTACTCGAAGTACTTGATGCCGGTCGTCGCCCAGGGCGTGGAGCCCGTGGTCGTCGCGAGCGCGAAGGGACGGACCGTGGTCGACGAGGACGGCCGGAGCTACCTCGACTGCTTCTCGGGCATCTCCGTGGTCAACGCAGGCCACAACCACCCGAAGATCCTGGCCGCCGCGAAGGAGCAGATGGAGAAGCTCGTCCACTGCTGCTCGTATGTCTACCACGTGCCCGTCGTCGGACGGCTCGCCGAGGCGCTGGCGGGCATCGCGCCGGGCGGCCTCACGAAGAGCTTCTTCTCCAACTCCGGCGCCGAAGCGATCGAGGGCGCGATGAGGCTCGCCAAGCAGGCGACCGGCCGCCGCGAGTTCGTCGCGCTCGGGTTCGGGTTCCACGGGCGGACGATCGGGACGCTCTCCGTCACGGGGAACCAGGTCCGCAAGAAGGGGAACGGCCCTTATCTCCCGGGCGTCGCGTTCGGCCCCGCCCCCTACTGCTATCGCTGCCCGCTCGGCCTCACGTACCCCGAGTGCGACATCGCCTGCGCCCATGCGCTGAAGGACGTGATCCGGCAGCAGACATCGGGAGACGTGGCGGCCTTCATCGCCGAGCCGGTCCTGGGCGAGGGCGGGATCGTGACGCCACCCGCCGAGTACTTCAACGTCGCGGCGCGCATCTTCCACGAGGAGGGCGCGCTCTTCATCGTCGACGAAGTCCAGACCGGCTTCGGCCGGACGGGCAAGATGTTCGGGATCGAGCACTCCCCGGAGGCAAAGCCCGATATCCTCGCGATGGCCAAGGGGATCGCCGCCGGATTCCCGCTCGGCGCCTTCATGGCGCGGGAGCCGGTCTCCGAGGCGATGAAGCCGGGCGACCACCTCTCGACCTTCGGGGGCAACCCGATCTCCTGCGCCGCGGCGCTGGCCAACCTGGAGGTCCTTCGCGAGGAGAAGCTGGTCGAGAACTCAGCACGACGGGGGGAAGAGCTCCTCAAGCGCCTGAAACGGCTGGAGGAGGTCGCGCCCAAGGTCGGCGATGTGCGCGGCCGCGGGCTCATGATCGGAATCGAGCTCGTCCGCGACCGGAAGACGAAGGAGCCGGCGGCGGCCGAGGCCAAGGAGGCCCGCGCGGCGCTGCGGGAGCGGGGCGTGCTGGTGGGCGTGGGCGGCGCGTACGGGAACGTGGTCCGCCTCCAGCCGCCGCTCTCGATCACCGCCGAGGAGTGCGACCGCGCCGCCTCCGCCGTCGAGGCGGTCCTCGGGAGGAAGCCGTGACGCGGCTCCGCGAGCTCGGGCTCCGGCTGGAAGGGCTCCTCGAGCCCGGGCCGCTCAACGCCGTCACCGACGTGCCCGGCGTGCGGGTCGGCCACGCGGCCCTGCAGGCCGCCGACCCCGCCGCGCAGACGGGCGTCACGGTCGTCCTTCCCCACGGGGGGAACCTGGCCCAGAAGAAAGTCTCCGCCGCCGTCTGGGCGCTCAACGGCGCGGGCGAGTGCACCGGGTCGCTCATGATCAACGAGTGGGGCGCGCTCGACACGCCGCTCTTCCTGACGGGGACGAACAGCCTGGGCCGGGTCTACGACGGCGCGCTCGACTGGACCCTCGACCACAACGCGGAGCTCGCCGCGGGACGCAACTGGACGTGGGTCATCCCCTGCGTCTCGGAGTGCGACGACGGCTGGCTTAACGACGCCCGCCGCTTCCGCGCGGGGAAGCCGGAGGTCGAGGCCGCGCTCGCCGCGGCGCGCGAAGGCCCCGTCGCCGAAGGCTGCGTGGGAGCGGGACGGGGGATGGTCTGCTTCGGATTCAAGGGCGGAGTCGGGACGGCCTCGCGCCGGATCCCCGCCACCCCCTGGCACGTGGGCGTGCTCGCGCTCTGCAACTTCGGCCGCCGGGCCGAGCTGACGATGGGAGGCGTGCGGGTGGGCCAGGCCCTCGCCGACGTCCCCGTC
>CAZSCC010000170.1:0-2395 GCA_964604905.1 uncultured Planctomycetales bacterium | reverse complement strand
AAGGTGCGCATACCGCTCGGTCACGTAGGTCGCACCGTGGCCGAGCAGGCGGGCAAGTTGCGGCCTGATGCGGACCTCGAGGCGGCGATCACCATGGCCGTCGGCGCCTTCGATGCCCGCTATCTCAGTCCCGAGGGCATCCCCAAGGACTTGTCCGATCATGTCGCCCGCGGTGTGGGCGGGAATCTTCAGGTCCCGACGCGCGGTGCCCGTCCTCTTCCGGATGACTAGCGAGGGCGATGGCACCACCTGATCTTTAGCAGCACTCCATTCTTCGGATTTCCCTGACGGGTCGGGACGGTCAGCCTCGGCTTTGAACGCCGTGAACAATTCGCCTCCCCTTTCTCCTGTCCGTCAATCTCGCGCCCGAAAGAGGGGCGAATATACTTATATGAAAAGTTATTTTCATGTACATCAATGGTGGATAGACACTTTTAGGAGAAGGAACATGGTCAAGGCAACGGCGGTTCTGGTTCTGGCGACCCTGGTCCCCACGTTCGGTCGCGCCTCCACGGGCGCCGCGGACGAGAAGAAGGACATCGTCGCGACGGCGACTGAAGCCGGGAGCTTCAAGACTCTTGCCGCGGCTCTGGGGGCGGCGGACCTGGTGAAGACCCTTCAGGGCCCCGGCCCATTCACGGTCTTCGCTCCCACGGATGAGGCGTTCGCCAAACTCCCGGCAGGGACGGTGGACGCCCTTCTCAAGGACGTCCCCAAGCTCAAGGGGATCCTGACCTATCACGTGGTGGCGGGCGACGTCCGCGCCGCGCAGGTGGTCAAGATGACCGGCGCCAAGACCCTGCAGGGCCAGGAACTGCGGATCAGCCTGGCGGACGGCAAGGTGAAGGTCGACGAGGCGATGGTCGTCAAGACCGACATCGTCTGCTCCAACGGTGTGATCCACGTGATCGACGCGGTCATGCTTCCCAAGTAGCCCCCCTCCCGGCGATGCAGGGGGAGGCGGCACGTCGCTGCCGCCTCCCCACGGTCGGATCGGGAAGAAGCCTGCACTGCAAAGGGAATAAAAGCACACTCACGATGAACCCGGAATCAGAGCGGAGAGCTCGATTCCCCCAGAAAGCCCTGAAGATTGGTCTTGCCGATGTGGCTTCCGGGATAGACCTTGCCCAGAAAACGAGCCACCATTCCAAGCAGGCGCTTCACCCCTGGGGTTTTTTGTTCGGGATCGGTGGCGGGCAGCAGACGGACCGTGATTGCGCGACCCTTGAGGGAGACTTGGACGAAGAAGGCCTGGGCCTCCGGCTTTTCGATCGCCACCGCTTCGAGCAGCAGCATACTTCCCCGCTTGCCCAGGAACGCCTCGCTCACCTTGAGGATCTCGTTTCCATTTTCGGAGACCATCGGCTGGAAAGCGGCAAAGGCCTCGCTCAGCGGCCCGGCGTCCTCGATGACGACATGCGGCATTCGATGCTCCTCAAGAGTGGGGTCCGCACCCATGGTAGCCGATTCCAGAGGTGAAGACGCGTTGCGTGTTCTGCCGCTCGATCTCTGAAGGCGGTACCCTTTCCCTGCGGATCTTGGCTCCCGCCCCGCGGGACATCCCTATATACTCGGACGGGATCCTCGCCGCGTCGTGCACCCGGTTCCACGCTCGTGAGAAAACCCTCAGATGACCACTGAAGCGCATCCCTACGACGCCCTACTGATCGTCGGTTTCGGCGGGCCCGAGAAACCCGAGGACGTGATGCCGTTCCTCGAGAACGTGACGCGCGGACGTGCCATCCCTCGGGAACGCCTGCTGGAGGTCGCGGAGCACTACCAGCACTTCGGGGGCGTCAGCCCGATCAACCAGCAGGTCCGAGATCTGATCGCGCACCTCGAACCCGAACTGCGCCGCGCCGGCATCTCCCTGCCGCTCTACTGGGGGAACCGGAACTGGACGCCGCTGCTGACGGACACGCTGCGCGACATGACCCGGGATAAGGTCCGCCGGGCCCTCGCCGTGGTGCTCGCCGCCTACGGCTCCTATTCCAGTTGCAGACAGTATCTCGAAAACATCGAGGCGGCGCGGCAGGCCGCGGGTCCCGAGGCTCCGCGCATCGACAAGGTCCGCCTTTTCTACAATCATCCCGGCTTCGTGGCGGCGAACGCGGACCACCTGCGGGAGGCGCTCGCGGTCCCAACGGGGCCCGATCCGGTGCACGCCGTCTTCACGGCCCACAGCATCCCCCGCGTCATGGCGGATGGCTGCGCCTATGCCGCGCAACTGGAGGAGACCTGCCGTCTCGTCGCCTCCGAGGCCGGCATCCCCCGCGAACGCTGGACCCTGGCCTACCAGAGCCGCAGCGGTCGTCCGAGCGACCCCTGGCTCGAACCCGACATCCTGGATCATTTGCGCGCCCTCCATGCCGGAGGCGTCCGCTCCACAGTCATC
>CAZSCC010000169.1:0-7713 GCA_964604905.1 uncultured Planctomycetales bacterium | reverse complement strand
TACCCCGTTCTGCCTCCACTTCGACGCCCGGAAGCCTCATCAATCCCCATAGGGGCGGTGGCGTCACCCGCGGCTTCCTTCAATGGGACTTTTTCGGGCATCGCGCTGCGGCGCGACGACCCGAAAAAATCCTCTGCATATGCGGTCGTCCAGCACGCCATTCATGTGAGGTCCTTCGCGCGTCAAGGGGCCTTCACCCAAGGAGGCTCCTGCAGAGCGACGATGCCAAAGTAGGTCATCCGGTTGGTCAGCGTGCCCACGAGTAGGCTCAGGGACCGGGCCGCTTCCGCCTTGACCCCCTTCGATTCCTCCAACGCCTGGACGATCAGGCGTCTCTCCACGGACTCCACGGCCTCGTGGTACTTCACCCGGGTGGTCTGGGGTTGGGGTTCCGGCCGGCGGCCCGCCACCGAAGGAGGCAGATGGTCCGGAAGGATGGTGTCTCCATCGCAGATGACCACCGCCCCCTCAATCGCATGCTGAAGCTCCCGGACGTTGTTTTCGGCCCAGGCGAAGGTTTTCAGAAAGTGCATCGCGGCGTCCGAGATCACGACCTCACGCTTCTCGACGCGGTTGGCGCGGGCCAGGAAGTTCTCCACCAACTCCGGAATGTCGGAGGCGCGCTCCCTGAGGTGAGGGACCTCGAGGACCACCACCTTGAGCCGGAAGTAGAGGTCCGCGCGGAATTTCCCGTCCTTGATGAGGGCGGGCAGATCCTTGTGCGTTGCGGCGATCACCCGCACATCCACGTCGATGTCCTTGCTCCCCATCACGCGCTGGATCTTCCGCTCCTGGAGGGCCCTCAGGATCTTGGATTGCAGGAGCGGTAACATGTCCCCGATCTCGTCCAGTAGGAGGGTACCGCCGTGGGCCTGCTCGAACTTCCCACGGTGTTCCCTGGCATTCGTGATCTTTCCCCCCTCCACGCCGAAAAGCTCGCTCTCCAGCAGCGTCTCGGTGAACGCCGCGCAGTTCACCGCGACGAAGGGCTTGTCTTTGCGACGGCCGCTATAGTGGAGAGCACGGGCCACGAGCTCCTTGCCGGTGCCGCTCTCCCCTGTGATGAGCGCCGAGGCGTCGCTTCGGGCAACCTTTCCAATGAGGTTGCGCAACTCCTGCATGCGCTTCGAGGAGCCCACGAGCTGGTCGGGTCCGAACTCCCGCTCCACCTCGGATTGCAGCCGTTTGATCCTCTTCTCCCGGACGGCGAGCTCCCGCTCCTTGGCCTCCTCGATCTTCGTGACGTCGAAGCCCACCGCCTGGACGAACAACGGGAAGCCGGACTTCTCGTCCCGCTTGATCCGGACGTCCCCCTGGATCCACACGATGCGCCCGTCGCGGTGGAGGAACCGGTAGACCGAATTGACGGCCGTGCCCCGGCTCATCACCGTTTTTGAGAACTCGTCCTGGAACCGGTCCTTGTCTTCGGGGTGGAGCCGCTCCTGCCAGAGCGAGGGCCGCCCCAGCCACTCCTCCGGCGTGTACCCCAGAATCTCCTTGATCTGCGGGCTCACGTACACGTTCTGCTTCCCCGGCTCAAACGAGGTCATGAACGTGATGGCCGGGATCTGCTCCAGCAGTGTCTGGTAAAGCTCTCCGGTCGGGCCCACCGGCGTCGGCAGGACATTGATCTCGGAATCTTCCGAGACCCCCCCGGCCCGCTCCCGCAGGATCCGTTCCAGCTCTTCAGGCGTCAGGCTGTCGTATTCGTCAGGCATGCGTCGCTTCCGTTCGGGCCCCCGACAGGGAAAGGAGCCAGTCGTACCACTCCCCGAGCCCGTCCCCCCGCGTGGCGGAGACGCGGAAAAAGCGGGCTCCCGGATTCACCTCGCGGGCGTGGCCGAGAAAGAGGTCCTCCTTGAAGTCCACGTGGGGAAGGAGATCGACCTTGTTCAGGAGGATCACGTGGGCCGACCGGAACATGTGGGGATACTTGAGCGGCTTGTCCTCGCCCTCCGTGACCGAGGCCACGAGGATCCGCCGCTCTTCGCCCAGATCGAACATCGAGGGACAGATCAGGTTGCCCACGTTCTCGATCACCACCGACGAGCGGTCCGGCGGACGCAGGCTCTCGAGCGCGTGCCCCACCATGTGGGCGTCCAAGTGGCAGGCCGTCCCCGTGTTGATCTGGACCACGGGCGCCCCGGCCGCGCGGATCCGGTCGGCGTCCCGCGACGTCTCCTGGTCCCCCTCGATGACGGAGATCGGAAGGCGGCCGCCCAGCTCGCGGATCGTCCGGGCGAGCAGCGTCGTCTTACCGGCGCCGGGAGAGCTCACGACGTTGAGCGCCAGGATCCCCCGCTTCCGGAACCACGCCCGGTTCTCCTTCGCGAAGGCGGCGTTCTTCGCCAGGATCCCCTCTTCGAGCCGGATCGTCCGGGCGGGGCCGTGACCGTGACCGTGATCGTGGGAATGGCCTCCCTCGTGATCATGACCGTGATCGTGATCGACGTTGACCGCTCCTTCATCGGAGCATCCGCAGGTGGCGCACATCTAGAAGACCTCCATTTCCCGGACCTTGAGCTCCTCGCCCGAGATCCATTCCAGGTCCGACGAGCCGCAGCGGCACCGCCCGAACGGCCGCTCGAGGACGACCTCGCCCCCGCACGCCTGGCAGCGCGCCCGGCCGGGCGGCTCCACGATCTCCAGCACCGCCCCCTCCGCCGGCGTGCCCTCGACGCAGAGGTCGAAGCAGAACCGCACCGCATCCGGGAGGACCGCCGAGAGCTTCCCGATCTCGAGCACCACGCGGCGCACCTTCCGCCCTCCTGCCCTCTCGCGGAGGATTTCGACGACCTCCTGGGTTATCGCCATCTCATGCATGGGCCGCGACCTCACGCTTCACGAGCGACTCGACCCTGCCCATGGCCTCCTCGACCGCCGCCTCGACGCTCGCGCTCAGCCCCATCCGCCCCGACTCCGGATCGCCGAAGCTCTCCGGCTCGCAGGCCACCAGGAGCACCCGTCCGGGCGAGCCTCCCATCGCGCGCACGTTGCGGAGGACCTGGGCCGGATCCATGCCGTGGCCCGCGAAGTCCGCCGCGCCTTCAGGAGCTCCGTCGATCTCCATGACGTAGACCGTGCCGGGTCGACCCCCGCGGCGGACCGCGTCGACCAGCACCACGAGATCATGCGGCTCGAGGAGCGCCAGCGCGAGATCGTAGCCACGGATCCCGAAGTCGACGACGCGCACGCCGGGAAGCCGCCCGCCCAGGCGGCGGACCACTTCGACACCGAAGCCGTCGTCCCCCAGGAAGACGTTCCCGATCCCCGCGACGAGGACTCTCGGTTCCTTCACGGCGACACCGCCTGATCGCGGCCGGAATCGGGCGCCGCCGCGCCCGCGATCCCCTGCTGCAGCTCCTCCTGGATGCGCCGGAGCTCCGAGACGTCGAATCCGACCCCCTGGACCACGAGCGCCTGGCCGGTCTTCTCGTCCCGCCGGATTCGGACCTCCCCCAGGATCGAGACCACGCGGCCGTCGCGGTGGTGGAGCCTGTAGACCGAGCGCAGCGCGGTCTCTCGGCTCGACAAGATCCTGGCGAAATCCGACTGGAGCCGGCTCCGATCCTCCGGATGGACGCTCTTGAGCCAGAGAAAGGGGTTCCTCAGCCATTCCGCGGGCGTATATCCCAGGAGGGTCTCGATCTGGGGGCTCAGATAGAGCTGGGGGAATCCCGACCCCAGGGTCGCGATGAACGTCACGCCCGGGATCTGCTCCAAGAGCATCCTGTAGAGCTCCCCCGTCCAAGGGACCATGCTTTCCGGGAGGCCGTTCTTTGGGTCCGTCACAGCGGCTCGACCTCCTCGGGACGGAAGAAGAAGCGGTGGCCGGGGAATCCGGCGCGTCCGAGATCGCTTCCCGGATCGTCCGCCACCGTCACCGCCACGTAGCGGCGGCCCTCCAGGTCCTCCTCGACCGAGACCACGGTCGCCTCCTTGCCGTCGAGCGCGAGGTCCAGGATGTCCGCCCGGCCCCGCGGCCGCAGGCGGACGCGGTCACCCGACCGGAACGCGGGCCGCTTCGCGCCGTGGAGCGCGAGGAGATCCTCCCCCGAAAGGGCCTCCGTCCGCTCGAGGAGCCGGCGCGCGCGGGGGTCGCCGAGGCGGATCTCGTCCTTTTCGCCGTCGGTCAGCGTCCGGATCCGGAGCGAGAGGATCTCGTCGATCTCCGTTCCGTCGAACAGATCGCCGGGGCTCTCGGAGGCGATCTCGGGGCGGTCGGGCAGGAGGATCGGCGAGGCGAGGACCAGGTCGGGCTTCACGAGGACCGGCCAGAGGCCGCGATGGGTGCAGCCCGCCGAGCGCGGGTCGGTGATCGAGAGGAAGGTCCCGCCCTCGACCCCGAGGAGCGCGTGGCAGGAGACCATCGGATCGCTCATGCTGCGGTTCTCCGCGTGCATCGTGACCTTGTGGACGCCCGCGCCGACCGGGGAGACGGCGCAGTCCGGGCGGACCTCCCTCTCCTCGCCGTCCTGGAGGAAGCGGAGCCGGGCGGCGATACGCGGCTCGCCGCTCGCCTCGAGCAGGAGCTCCGTCCCCGTCGAGCCGCCGGGTTCCACCGTGCCGATCGTCGCGCGGTTCCGGTTCTTGAGCGCCGAGGCCCGGTAGGGATAGAGTAAGTATCCCTCGTAGAGCACGGCCCGGGCGATCTTCTCCGCCGGTTCCCAGTTCATGCGAGCCCCTCGAAGAACCGGTCCACGGAGGGCCAGACCTCGTCGCCTCCTGTGAATCCGCGCCACTCGCGCCGGATGAGTCCGATCAGTTCGTAGCACTTGTCCAGCGGGACGATGAGCCCTTCCGCGCGGCGCACCAGGAGCGCCTCCACGTCCGGTTCCATCGACTCAAGCGCGGCATTCTTACGGAGGATCGACTCCCAGGCGTCGGCGGGGACGGACGACTCGACCGCCCCCAGCGGGCTCGGGTAGAACGCGACGACCGTTCCCTGGGCCGATCTCTTTTGGAAGAATGCCAGGCCGACCGGGATTCCCAGGGCCTGCCACTCCTCGTTCTCCATCCGGAAGTCCGCCAGCCGCACGACGCGGTCCCGCACCCGGCGGAACTTCCCGGTCGGGTGATCGAAGACGGTCGCGCAGCCGATGCACGCGCAGAGGAGCTTCCCGATCGCCGCCTCGACGACGTGCGCGTGGCGCCCCTCGAGCGCCGTCGCGCAGAGGGCGCACCGCTCCACGGGGTCGCGCTTCTCGGCGAACTCCCGGATCCGCTGGAGCGCGTTCATAGCACCTCGATCCCCGCCGCATCGGGAGCGGCCGCGAGGATCGCCTCCTCGATCGCCCCCTTCATCGTCGCGCTCGACGAGGGGCATCCGTCGCAGCTCCCCTGGAGCCGCAGGCGCACCCGGCCCTCCTCGACTCCCACGAGCTCCACGCTCCCGCCGTGCGACGCCAGGTAGGGGCGCACTCGTTCCAGCGCCCGCTCGATCCGCGTCATCAGCGCCTGCGGGTGGAGGCCGTGGAGGAGGAGGAGCGGCGCTACCTTCGGATCCGTGGCGATCCTCGCGTCTCCGCCGGCAAGCTCCATCAGGCGGCCCAGCCCCTCGCGGTGGAAGCCCAGGAGCTCCCGGACGAGGTCTCGCGCCGTCTCCCGCATCGCGGGGTCGGGACACGCCTCCACTTTCTCCAGAAGGCCTTCGATTCGATCAAGCACGTTGCACCCCCAGGGTCGGAGAATGACGCACTTCCAGGATCTTGGCATCCCCGTCGTACATATGGACGCCGCAGGGTAGGCAGGGGTCGAAGCTCCGGAGCGCCCGCATGATGTCGATCCCCTTGAAGCCCTCCTGGCCGTTCTCCTCGAAGAGCGGCGTGTTCATGATGGCGTCCTCGTACGGCCCCGGGGTTCCGAGCGAATCGCGCGGGCTCGCGTTCCACGACGTGGGGGGATAGGGATGATAGTTGGCGATCTTCCCGTCCCGGATCACGACGTGATGGGAGAGCGTCCCGCGGACCGCTTCGTGGAACCCGCACGCGATCACCTCGCCCTTCGGCACCTTGACGGGCACCGACGTGCTCAGGTCCTTTCCATCATGGACGATCTTGAGCGCCTGCTCGACGAAGTACAGCGCCGCCGCCGCGGCGTACGCCTGGAAGTAGGTCCGCGCCCGGTTGCGCTCGAGGGCGTTCGCCCACTTGGGGATCTTCCATTCGTACGTCGTCTCGGGGAACGAGGCCGACTTGGGCAGGGCGATCTTCACGCTTTTGCCGGTGGACTGGATGCCGCCGAACTTGACGAGGCCCGCCAGCGCGGTGACCCACAGGCGCGCGAGCGCCCCGCCGCCCGTCTCGAGCGGCAGGTGCTTGTCGGACTTCTTGTCGTACCACCGGGGCGACATGACCCACGTGTAGTTCTTCGCGAAGTCGCGCTTCTGTGGCCGGGGGATCGTCGTCTGGTTCCAGGGATGGCGCCGGTCGACGGGGTTCCCAAGCGGGTCCTTCTTGACGAAGACTTCGCCGCCCTCCCAGTCGCCGTAGAAGGAGCTCCCGAGGAGGATTCGGATCCCGAGGTTGATCTCGACGAGGTCGGTGGTCACGAGCTCCCCGTCCACCACGATCCCCGGTGTGACGTACATCTTCCTGCCCCACGACGACATGTTCTCATATTTGAAGTCGCAGTGCTCCGGATCCTGGAAGGCGCCCCAGCAGCCGAGCAGGATCCGCCGCCTCCCGACCTCCTCGTATCCCGGCAGGGCTTCATAGAAAAAGTCGAAGAGGTCGTCGTGGAGAGGCACCACGCGCTTCATGAAGTCGACGTACTTCATGAGCCGGACGAGGTAGTCGTGGAAGAGCTGGACGCTGGGGACGGTCCCGACGCCGCCCGGGTAGAGCGTCGACGGGTGGACGTGCCGGCCCTCCATGAGGCAGAACATCTCGCGCGTCAGGCGGCTCATGTGGAGGGCCTCGCGGTAGAAGGACCCCTCGAAGGGATTGAGGGAGCGCATGATGTCCGCCAGGGTGCGGAAGCCGTGGATGGCGGCGTGGGGCGCCTCGGTCTTCTCCGCCTTCGCCCAGACGGAGGGGTTCGTCTCGCGGACCATCCTCTCGCAGAAGTCCACCCCCACCAGGTTGTCCTGGAAGAGGTTGTGGTCGAACATGTACTCGGCCGCCTCGCCCAGGTTGATGATCCACTCCGCGAGGGGGGGCGGCCGGACGCCGAAGGCCATGTTCTGGGCGTAGACCGCACACGTGGCGTGGTTGTCGCCGCAGATCCCGCAGATGCGGCTCGTGATGAAGTGGGCGTCGCGCGGGTCCTTGCCCTGCATGAAGAGGCTGTAGCCGCGGAAGATCGAGGACGTGCTCTTGCAGTCCACGACCTTCTTTTTGGCGAAGTCGATCTTCGTGTGGATCCCGAGGCTCCCCACGATCCGCGTGATGGGGTCCCAGGTCATGTCGACCAGCTTGCCGGTGTCCGAGGCCATCATCGTTCTCCGTTCAGGGCTTGGGCTTGTAACCGGTCTTGAGCACCGCTCCCGGCTTCCGCCAGTCGGGCTCATTGTTGAGCGACGACTGGGTGAACCGGCGGAGCGCCTTGATGGCCCGCCCGTAGCTCCAGACCGACTTTGTCGAAAGCTCCGAGCCGGGCGGCTGGTTCATGAAGGGCATGAACTTGTCGGGGAACCCGGGCATCGTGCAACCGATGCACGCGCCGCCGGCGACCATGCAGCCGCCCATGTGGTTGATCGCGCCGCGCTCGGTG
>CAZSCC010000168.1:0-5806 GCA_964604905.1 uncultured Planctomycetales bacterium | reverse complement strand
CTGACCCTGGCCGCGATCTACCGGCTCCTGAAGGAGGACACGCTCACCCCGCAGTGGATCGCGGGGATCATCGTCCAGCCCCCCAGCGGCAACGACAAACGGGGCGACCCGGAAGTCATCCTCGGGGGCGTCCTCCAGCAGGTGGAGGATGAGGGCTCGATCGGCGACGGCGTCTGGCGCTACGGATTCCTTACCGGCGTGAGCAAGCGGCTCGGAATCGTCGAGCCTTACGGCCTCCTGAGCTATGTCATCGGCGGGACCCGGACCCGCAACGGCATCCGGGAGGACCGGGCGGATGTGCTCAGTCTGACGGGGGGCGTGGAGTGGCACGTCACGCCCGACGCGACGATCGACACCCGCGCGTACTACCAGTTCGTCGGCCGGGACATCACCGAGAGCAGCCTCGCCGAGGAGAAGGCGGAGCCTCACGGGCAGTTCGGGGCGCAGGCGCTCCTCTACATCCGGATGGGCGGCGGCTTCACGCTGGTGGCGGGCGGCGGGGCCACCCTCGTCCAGGACCACGAGATCGATGCGACCACCGGCACCCAGGAGGAGGACGTGATCTTCTACCAACTGGTCATCGGACTGCATTTCCTGTTCGGGGGGTAGATCCTTGCCAGCCCCCCGCAGGGGGTCTATCATGGCCGCCGTTCCGACATTTTCGAAAGGCGGCGCCCGATGCGGACCTGGCTTCCCGGCCTCCTCGCGCTCCTGCTCGCAGGATGCGACGCCGCCCCCGCCGGCGGCAAGACCACGATCGCCGTCATTCCCAAGGGCACGACCCACGTCTTCTGGCAATCGGTCCACGCGGGCGCGAAGAAGGCGGCCGACGAACTGGGCGTCACGATCGTTTGGAAGGGCCCGTTCCAGGAGAACGACCGGGCCGGCCAGATCTCCGAGGTCGAGAACTTCATCAACCGCGGAGTCGACGGCATCTGCCTGGCGCCGCTCGACGACACTGCACTCCGCAAGCCGGTCTCGGCCGCCGTCGCGAAGAAGATCCCGGTGGTCATCTTCGACTCGGCCCTGAAGAGCGACGAGCCGATCAGCACCGTCTCGACCGACAACTACAAGGGCGGCACGCTCGCCGGCGAGCGGCTGGCCGAGATCCTCGGGAAGAAGGGCAAGGTCGCCCTCCTCCGGTACATGGAGGGCTCCGCCTCGACCGCCGAGCGCGAGCAGGGGTTCCTGGACGCGATCAAGAAGCACCCCGGCCTCGCGGTCGCGAGCGACAACCAGTACGCCGGCGCCACCGCCGACACCGCCATCCAGGCGAGCGAGAACCTGCTCACCTCCCTGAAGACCCCTGAGGGCGGCCTCAAGGTCGAGGGGATCTTCTGCCCCAACGAGTCGAGCGCGATCGGCATGCTCCGGGCGCTCGAGAACGCAGGGCTTGCCGGCAAGGTCAAGTTCGTCGGCTTCGACAGCTCGGAGAAGCTGGTGGACGCCCTCAAGTCCGGCAAGCTCCACGGGACCGTGCTCCAGAACCCGGTCAAGATGGGCTACCTCACCGTCAAGACGATGGTCGAGCACCTCCGGGGGCAGAAGGTCGAGAAGCGGATCGACACGGGCGCCGTCATGGTCACGCCGGAGAACATGGATCAGCCCGAGATGAAGGCGCTGCTCCACCCCGAACGGGTCCCATGACCCCCTCGGCTCGGGCGGGGCCCTCGCTCGGGACAAGCCCGCGGCTCGAGATGCGCGGAGTGCGTAAGCGCTTCGGCGCCACCCTCGCGCTCGACGGCGTCGACCTCTCGGTCGCCGAGGGCGAGGTCCACGCTCTCGTGGGCCAGAACGGTGCCGGCAAGAGCACCCTCATGAAGGTCCTGTCGGGGGCGCAGCTCCCCGACGAGGGGACGATGCTCCTCGACGGCCGCCCCTATGCCCCGCGCCATCCGCTCGAGGCCCGGCGGGCGGGCGTCGCCATGATCTACCAGGAGCTCTCGCTCGCCCCCCACCTCACGGTCGAGGAGAACATGGTCCTGGGCGTCGAGCCCGCGCGCCGCGGGATCCTCGACCTCCGCGAGATCCGGCGCAGGGCCCTCGAGGCGCTCGACCAGCTCCAGCACCCCGAGATCCGCCCCGACGCGAAGGTCGCCTCGCTCTCGGTTGCGGAGCAGCAGATCGTGGAGATCGGCCGCGCGCTCGCCGTGGGCTGCCGGGTCCTCGTGCTCGACGAGCCCACGAGCTCGATCGCCCACACGGACGCGGAGCGGCTCTTCGCGCTGATCGAGCGGCTCCGGATCCAGGGGCACGCGATCGTCTACATCTCCCACTTCATCGAGGAATGCAAGCGGGTGGCGCAGCGGTTCACGGTCCTCCGCGACGGCCGCACCGTGGGCGGCGGCGGGATGAAGGACGCCACGGCGGCGCAGGTCGTGGATCTCATGGTCGGCCAGAAGGTAGAAGAGCTCTACCCCCGCTCGAAGCGGACGCCGGGAGAGGCGCTGCTGGAAGTCGAGGACCTCTCGGGCGTGGAGAAGCCGCTCTCGGCGGGCTTCACCCTGCGGCGGGGCGAAGTCCTCGGGATCGCGGGACTGGTGGGCGCCGGACGGACGGAGCTGCTCCGCGCGATCTTCGGCCTCGATCCCGTCCGGAGCGGCCGCGTGCGCCTCGCGGCGGCCAGCCAGGGCTTCGTCAGCGAGGACCGGAAGGGCGAGGGGCTGCTCCTGAACCTGAGCGTCGCCGACAACCTGACGCTCTCCCGGCTGGGGGGGCTGATCGTGCGGCCCTCGAGGTTGGCGGAGGCCTCCCGGCGGTGGATCGAGAAGCTCGGGATCCGCTGCCGCGGGCCGGAGGAGCGGATCGGCGACCTCTCGGGCGGCAACCAGCAGAAGGTGGCGATCGCGCGGCTGCTCCATCACGACGTCGACGTGCTCCTGCTGGACGAGCCGACGCGCGGGATCGACGTGGGCTCGAAGGCGCAAGTCTACCGGCTGATCGACGAGCTGGTCTCCTCGAAGGAGCGGCCCCGGGCGGTGGTCATGGTCTCGAGCTACCTGCCGGAGCTGCTCGGCGTCTGCGACCGGATCGCGGTCATGTGCCGCGGGCGGCTCGGTCCGGCCCGGCCCGCCGACCAGGTCACCGAACGCCAGCTCACGCTTGAGGCGACGGGCGGGGGAGCGGCGGCATGACGCTGCGAACGCTGCTGAGCCGGACCGGACCGCTGTTCGGCTTGGCCGGGGTCGTCCTCTTCTTCACCCTCCTGGTCTGGTGGCACACGGGGCGGAACAATTTCGCGACCCCGAGCAACTTCCAGACGATCGCGCTCCAGACCGCGATCGTAGGGATGACCGCGCTCGGGATGACGCTCGTCATCATCTCGGGGGGGATCGATCTCTCGGTCGGGGCGGCGGTGGCACTGACGAGCTGCGTGGTGGCGACGCTCCTGAAGCGAGCGGGCTGGCCGGCGGTGCCGGCGGCGCTCGGGGGAATCGCCATGGGGGGAGTCTGCGGGCTCGTCAACGGGGTCCTCGTCACGCAGCTCCGGGTGGTGCCGTTCATCATCACGCTCGGGATGCTCCTGGTCCTCCGGGGGTCGGCTGAAGAGCTGGCCGACAACAAGACGATCAACCCCGCCCCCTGCGCCCTGGACGCCCTGCTCGATCGGCGCGGCTTCCTCCCTCCCGGCGTGTGGATCGTGGCGATCCTGGCCGTGGGGGTGGTGCTGATGTTGCGGTACACCCGGTTCGGCCGGCACGTGGTCGCGATCGGGTCCAACGAGTCGGCGGCCCGACTCTGCGGCGTGCCGGTCGTGCGGACGAAGATCCTGGTCTACGCGCTGGGAGGGCTCTTCGCGGGCCTGGGAGGTCTCCTGCAGTATTCGCGGCTGTCCATGGGCGACCCGACGGCGGCGCCCGGCCTGGAGCTGGACGTGATAGCGGCGGTCGTCATCGGCGGGGCGAGCCTCTCCGGGGGCGAGGGGTCGGTGGTGGGGAGCCTCGTGGGGGCCCTCATCATGACGAGCATCCGTTCGGGCTGCGCCCTGATGGACTGGCCCAATTCCCGGACCAAGATCGTCGCGGGGATGATCATCATCGCAGCCGTGGCCCTCGACCGCCTGCGCCACCGCCGCTCGGCATGATCCAGCCGGCGTAAACCTGCGAGGCAGATTTGCGCCACCGGGGTGGCGCAAATCTGCCTCGCAGGTTTACGCCGGCCGCGGCCGGTAGGCCGCCCGGACCTTCTTGCAATAGTCCGTCAGCGCCTCGAGGGGGTTCGCGCCGCTGATCACCGGGTGGCCGATCGCCACCAGCTCCGCCCCCATGGAGACCGCCCGGACCGCGTCCTCCGCCCCGAAGGTGCCCACCCCGATCGGGATCTTGACCGCCTTCTGCGTCTCGGCCAGCCACTGCACCGAGTCGCGCGTCGCGTCGGCGCGGCGCTGGTCGGCGCCGTAGTGGAGGTAGACCATGTCCACGCCCCACGACTCGCACTGGCGGGCGCGCGCCGCAACCGCCTTGCAGCCGATGAGGTCCACCACCACCCAGACGCCCGTCTCCTTCGCCGCCGCCACGCCGGCCTGCACCGTCTCGTCGGGCGCGTTCCCGCAGATCGTCATGAACTGGCCGCCCTGCTGCTGGGTCAGGTGATTGTTCTTGCCGCCCGAATCCATGGTCTTGTAGTCCGCGAGCACGGGGTAGTCCGGGTAGGCGCGCTTGAGCTTGCCGACCGTCTCGACCCCCTGCGACACGATGAGGGGCGTCCCGATCTCGAGCAGGTCCACGCCCGCTGAGAGGCCGATCTTCGCCATCGCGATGGCCTCGTCGATCGTGGCGTAGTCGAGCGCGATCTGGATCACGGGGGGTTTGATGTTCATATGAAGAGGATTATCCGAATCGGCCGATTCCTCTCAAACAAAAACTTCTGGGTCTGGGGACGTTTAAGTATCATTCCTCTTCGCGCAAGCGGGATCGGAATACGGGACTGGGGAAGCTTCCAATGGATCAAGCCACGACGCCGGACGGCAGGCCCCTCAAGTGGTACCAGGGACTCAACAAGTACTGCTGGGTCGTCCTCGTCATCTCCGCCCTCGGCTGGCTCTTCGACACGATGGACCAGAACCTCTTCACCCTGGTCCGGACGACCTCCATGCAGGACCTCCTGATGCCCAAGGCCGAGCGCGAAAAGCTCGACCCCAAGCAGATGAAGGACTTCAAGGACGACGTCGCCTGGAAGGGCAGCATCGTGACGGCCGTCTTCCTGCTGGGCTGGGCCGCGGGCGGTTTCATCTTCGGCGTCCTGGGCGACCGCCTGGGACGCACGAAGACCATGATCATCACCATCCTCATCTACGCCATCTTCACGGGAAGCAGTGGACTCGCGAACCACTGGATTCTCTACGCCTTCGCGAGATTCATGACGGGGATCGGGGTCGGGGGCGAATGGGCGGCCGGTGCGGCCCTCGTGGCCGAAACGTTCCCGCAACGCTCCCGGCCGATGGCCCTGGGACTCCTTCAGGCCCTCTCGGCGGTGGGAAACATGATGGCCGCCTGCATCACGTGGGGCGTCGAAGGGGCGGGCATCCAGGAAGTCCAGGCGTGGCGCGTCGTCTACTTCGTCGGCGCGGTCCCGGCGCTCCTCGTCCTCTGGATCCGGCGGTCGGTCAAGGAGCCCCCGCAGTGGGTCGAGGCCAAGGAGCGCGCCAGCGTCGGCAAGGAGATGGGCAAGATCGGCGAACTCTTCAGCCATCCGATCCTCCGGCGCAACCTGATCGCCGCCGTGCTCATGGGGACCGCCGGCGTGGGCGCGCTTTGGGGCGTCGGGTTCTTCAGCACCGACCTCGTGCTCATGGAGCTCGAGAAGG
>CAZSCC010000167.1:0-2349 GCA_964604905.1 uncultured Planctomycetales bacterium | reverse complement strand
GCCGGGCCTTTCGATGGGCTGGGCGAGGGATCCGGCTCTTGCGGAGGAAGGGACTTGGGCATGGGTGAAGGACGATCCTGCTTCCCTGCGTTTCCCGCTTCGGGGAACTTGCCGGTGAGCAGATATCCTTCGATCACCTGTGCCAGGGGTGCGATCTGTTCCACGGCAATCCCCTCCTTCAGAAGGGAGATTGCCCGGTCGACCGCGACGGACCTTGCGATCCGAACCCCATCCTCGCGTTTGAGCGTGAGCTCTTCGGGAGACATCCTCCGACCTTGGCCTCCCCACGAGCCGTTCTTCGGGCTCTCGGGGGGCTTCCAGCCGGGGACCTTCTCACCGATCGCCTTCACGACGTCGATGTAGGGCCTCTCCATGTACGTGTGGAAGAGGACCGTGACCTTGTGACCGAGATGGGCTTCCGTCAGACGCGGACCCTTCAGGTGCATTGAGAACCCGAACCAGGTCCCGCCTACGACAACCCCTTTCTCCGTCAGCCGGTCGACGACCCCTTCCTGCTCTTCGAGACTCATTTTGAGTCTCCTTGCGTGGGCATGCGCCTCCCCGTTCCCGGGAGGCGCGATACGGAATCCTCCGGGACGGGAGGTGGGCGAGTGGGTTGCCCCTGGGAGGCTTTCGGCCTCCCGGGGCAAACCCGTGACACGGTGCTTCTGGATCTAGGCCGCGCTCGGGGGACTGGGGTCCTCGCTCCAGGGGCGACGGATGAGGAGTTCGAGGACCTCGCGGTCCTTCATTTCCTCGCCCGCACCCCTGAGGAGGACGAGCTTCCGAGGGGAGAGGCGCGTACGGTCGCCGTTCACCCTCTCCTTCGCTTTCTCGAAGGAGATGAGATTGGCGCCGCAGACCTCGTCCCCCTCATGGAAACCTGCCGTCCCTCCGACGACCTTCCAATGAAAGTCGGACAGGGGCCGCAAAACAACGTCGCACGGCCCGTTCCTGAGCTTGAACGTCTCACAATTCTCCCCGGTGCCTCCAAGCTCCCCGAAGGGAGCGGCTAAAAAAAATAGCCGCTCCCCCATCCCGGGAGCGGCCTAATCAAAACGACTGATCAGGGCGCTCCCCGCAGATGGTTGGTGAGCAGGGGCAGATCGGGATAGGGTGAGGGGACTACCGGCGTTCAGGCCGCCCTTTGGGGTCGGCCCGTTGGCTCCGAAAGCTCGTCGAGGGCAAGACCGGCGGACAGGAGCGCCACTTTTCGGCGACGGATCCAATCCGCTTTGTCCAAGACTTCCCCGATCGCTGTCTCCACGGATTCCAGGCGGAACTCCGGGGTCCGCGTGAGGACGGCCTCGAGCTCGGCTCTTTCCTTCTCAGCCATCGCCTGGTCGTATGCAATCCTTCCCAGGGCCTCCTCGACGAGGTCGCGGACGAGCCCGTCCTCGAGCAGGATGACCTGCCCGGGCGCAAGCTCCAGTCCCGCTTCCCCAAGGAGCGCTCTGGCATAGGCGGCACTGACCGGCACCGACTGATCGCCCAGTTTCATCTCGTGCTCCCGGCCGCGTCCGGCCTCCAGGACGAATCCCGTAGGCACGACCCGGCGCGGGTCCAGTCCCGAAAGCGTCGCGGCAAGGGTCAGGCGAAGGCTTCCGACGATCCTCTCGATCGCGGAGGCATCCATTCCCGACTCTCGCGCGCGCCTCGCATGGGACTTCGCGCACTCGATCTGAGCGGCGAGCTGAGAGAGCTGGCTCTCTCGTTCCATATCGCGTTTCCTTTCAAAAAACGCGGTGTGCTTTTCGACCTGCCATTCCTCGGCAGCGTCTTGGTACAACAAACAAAAACTTTATTTGGCTGGCGTTTGCCCGATTATCAAAGAGCATGGTCCTCGCGAGAGGACCGAGCGAGGCGAGTGGACTTGCCTCCCGCCTGCCTTGCCGCGCGGGCGGCCTAAGCCGCTTCCGGACGGCGGATGGACGTCTTCATGCCTCCGACAGGTTTCTGAAAAACCCCGGCGGGTCTCGCCGGGACGAAGGATCGGGCATTGGGGGAGCGGACGACGGGAGTCGCCCTCCGCTCCGGGACGACCGGAAGCCGGATGCGAGCGTCGCCGGCGACGAGCCCCGCGAGGTGGCCGAGGCGCGAGATCGCGCTTTCCAGCTTCGCCAGGGCCTCCCGATACCCCGCGATGCTCCAGTGGCCGCGGGCGAGGGTGTGCGGGGCCTTCTCGAGGATGAGGTCGATCGTCCGGATGATGTTGACGAGGCGCCTCGTCTCGGGGTGGCGGCAGAACACCGTTCGGAGGTCCCGCCAGGTCCAGGGCGTCAGACGCTCGAAGAACGCCGCGAGCTTCTCGGGGACGACGCCGTGGTAGGACACGAGCCGGATGGGAAG
>CAZSCC010000166.1:0-8787 GCA_964604905.1 uncultured Planctomycetales bacterium | reverse complement strand
TCCTCTTCCTGACCTACAAGGACGTGATGGACACGTTCATGATGTTCCTGGCGGTGCCGGGGGCGGTGGCGGGGGGGGCGATCTTCCAGTGGCTGCTCCCGTCGGTCTTCGGGGTGGAGACGAGCGGGAACTTCAGCGTGGCCGTGTGGGTGGGCTACGTGGCGTGCTTCGGCCTGGCGACGGAGACGGCGATCGTGATGCTCGTCTATCTCCGGGAGGCGATCGACCGGCACGGGGGGATGGAGAAGATCACGTCGGTCGAGCAGATCCGGGAGGCGGTGATGGAGGGGGCCGTGGCGCGGCTGCGGCCGAAGCTGCTGACGGAAGGGACGACGATCCTGGCGCTGATCCCGATGCTGTGGGCCTCGGGGGTGGGATCGGAGTTCATGAAGCCGATGGCGATCCCGATCCTGGGGGGGATCCTGGTGGCGGACGAGGTGATCGACATCCTGATCCCGGTGCTGTTCTATCACGACCGCTGCCGTCGGCTGAAAAATCGAAAGCCCGAGACCGCGGCGGTCCCGGTCAACGTATGATTTATGGGAGATGACGATGAAGCGGATGATGGTGGTCCTTGCGCTGCTGGGGGCGTCGTGCGGGAAGGAAGAGTCCGCCGCGAAGCCGGCCGGGATGAACGCGGCGCCGGCGACGTCGACCGACAGGGTGAAGGACGTGATCTGCGGCATGATGGTGGACCGGCCGACGGCGAAGACGCTGACCCACGAGGGGGCGCCCTACTCCTTCTGCTCGGACGTCTGCGTGGAGAAGTTCAAGGCGGACCCGAAGAAGCACGCCGTGCCCTGCGTGTGCGGGAAGACGAGTTCGAAGTGCGTCTGCGAGCACTGCGGCCATCACAAGAAGAATCCGTGCGACTGCGGGAAGTGATCCGGAGGCGGGATCCTCGCTCTTTGTAAAAGAGGGACTTCAGTCCCGTGCCCCGATCTGCCGATCTAATGGGCAGAGAGAGGGGTCCTGTCGTGTCGTCTCGCCGCCTTCCTATTTTCCGGATCCGGGTTTTATTCCAGGAACCCAGGGAACACAATGTCGTCTCACCACTGAGACTGGAGGGTATAAACCATGGGTAAGTTCGCCCGCACGCTGGCCCTCGCGCTTCTCGTGACCGGTTCGACGCTGCTCGGCGTCGGCTGTGCCGAGTCGCCCGTCCTGCCCCAGGTGGCCCCCTCCCTGCCCCCCGCGGCGATCCATCAGGTGACCGTCCTCGACGTCAAGAAGTGCGTCCTGGGAACCTCGCCCTCGGCCACCGCGCCCTGCGTGGTCCACGTCCAGACGGCCCTCAAGGCCACGCCCGAGGCCCGCGAATTCATCGCCCGCGGCTACTCGAAAGACGCCCCCGAGTACTACATGCTCCTCCACCGCGCCAACGAGCGCATGCGGAGCGCCGTCCGCAAGGTCTCCAGCCGCCACGGCTTCGACCTCGTGATGGAGCGCGGAGCGGTCGTCCTCAGGGCCGACCAGGCCGACGTCATGGTGGCCGACATCACCAACGAAGTCGTCTACGAAGTCTCCCGCTGACCCCCCCGGGAAGCAACGAAACGCACCGTCTGTTTCGTTGCCTCCCCTGGACCCCAACGAAACGCACCGTCTGTTTCGTTGAGCTCCTATTGCCTTAGACGCCAGAGAGATGTATGCTTTTGGCTGCCGGGGCGGCCCGGGCCGGCCCCAGGAAAAGGAATGAACAGCAGCAACTCCGGCAACTCCAGCAACGGCAACAACCACGAGTCCTCCATCGCGGTCTTCATCGACTTCGAGAACTTCGCCCTCGGCTTCGAGCGCTCCCGCAAGAAATTCGAGGTCCAGAAGGTCCTCGAGCGCCTCCTCGAAAAGGGCAAAATCATCGTCAAGCGCGCCTACGCCGACTGGACCCGGTACCGCGACTACAAGCAGGTCCTCCACGAGGCCGCGATCGAGCTCATCGAGGTCCCCAAGCGCTCCACCGCCGGCAAGAACTCCGCCGACATCCGGATGTGCGTCGACGCGATCGACATGGCCCACCTCAAGACCCACATCGACACGTTCGCCCTCCTGACGGGCGACAGCGACTTCTCGCCCCTCGTCTCCAAGCTCAAGGAGAACGGCAAGCGCGTCATCGGCCTCGGCATGAAGGACTCGACGTCGATGCTCCTCGTCGACAACTGCGACGAGTTCATCTACTACGAGGACCTCGAGCGCGCCCCCATCGTCGCGCCGGAGATCCGCGACGACCTCCCCAAGCTCAAGAAGGACGCCTTCCAGCTGATCGTCGACACGATCCTCGCCCTCAAACGCGAGAACCGCGACACCCTCTACTCGTCCATGATCAAGGACACCCTCAAGCGCAAGAAGCCGCAGTTCGACGAGTCCTACCACGGCTACCGGTCGTGGCAGGACCTCCTCGAGGACATGGAGCGGCAGGGCGTGCTCACCCTCATGACCGACCCGCGCAGCGGGACCTTCGTGGTCACCGGGCTGGGCCGGAAGAAGTAGCCCCGGAACCCCGAGCCGATGAGCGACCGGCCCCCCGTCCTGGTCGACTCCTCCCCGCAGCTCAAGGAAGCCGCGCGCGAACTCGCCGGCGCCGAACGGTACTACCTCGACACCGAGTTCGACCTCTCCGCCTCCTCCCGCCGTCTCTGCCTGATCCAGGTCTCCCGGGGAGAGCGCGTCTTCCTCGTCGACACGATGCGCCTGACCGCCCTCGAGCCGCTCGCGGAGGCGATCTCCCGCCCCGAGGCCGAATGGGTCCTCCACAGCGGCGGGCAGGACGTTGCCTGGCTCCGCGACGCGCTCAAGCTCGGGACGCTCCCGCGCCTCTTCGACACGCAGGTGGCCTGGGGCCTCCTCGGGCCCGAGTACCCCGTCTCGCTCGCCTACCTCTTCTACCGGATCCTCGGGATCCGGAGCGCCAAGGAGCAGCAGGCCGCCGACTGGAAGGTCCGGCCGCTCACGAACGAGCAGATCGCGTACGCCGCCGAGGACGTGGCGCACCTCCCGGAGATCCGGGCCTGGCTCGCGGAGCGCCTCGCGAAGCTCGACCGCCTGGCGAGGGTCCACGACGTCTCCACCGAGATGACCGCCTCCGAACCGCCCGAGCCCCTCTCCCTCGACGACTTCCGGAATGCCTGGCAGCTCGACGCCGCCGGCCAGGCCACCCTCCTCTTTCTCATCGACTGGCACAACGGCCTTTCCCCCGCGGAGAAGCGATACGCGCCTTACTCGAAAACCCTCCTCCTGATCGCCAAGATGCTCCCCGAGACGGGCGCCGAACTCTCGCGGATCCGCGGCGTGCCCTTCGACTGGGCGAGGCGCGAGGGAGACTCCTTCTGCGGAAAACTGCTGCGCGCCTCGGCCGGGGCCTCGGGCAAGGACTTCGTGCCGTTGGAACCGCCGCCCTACAACACCTTCGAGCGCATCCTGGCCGAGGGCTGGATCCGGCGGGCGACCGCGGAGGTCAGCGCCGAACTCGGCCTGGCGCCGGAACTCTCCTTCCCCGGGCGCGTGGTGAGACTCATGACGGATGCCGTCGTGGAGAAGGGGAACCGGGAAGCCGCGGCCGAGGCGCTCGAAGGCTGGCGGGCGACTCTCCTCCGGGCGCCGCTCCTGGCCCGCTGCGGACCGTAGCGCTCGCGCTCATCGGTCCGTATCGTTGCTCGCACAGCTGTCGGCCGTCAGCTCACAGCCCTCAGGTGAAAGGTGACGGCTGAAGACCCAGAATTGTGCCGCCGAACCCTGTACGTACTTCTGAAAGGCGGCTCCCAGCCCCTCAGGGCCCGCGGAGCCGTTGCTCGGCCGCTTGCCGGAGCGCCGGAGGCGGATTCGCCCGCAGGACCTCCTCGTAGTACCGCCGCGCGCCCGCCTTGTCCCCCGCCGCGGTCGTCGCTTCCCCAAGATAGAAGAGGCCGACGATCGCCATCTCCGGCGGCGGCCTCCGCGACAGGAACTCCTGAAGCCGGGCGAGCGCCTCCCGGTGCCGCTGGAGCGCGTGGAGCGCCATCGCGGAGTTGTAGAGCAGCCGCGGCTCGTCCTCCCGCGCCGCCGGGTGGACCGCGAAGACCGACTCGTAGAGCCCCAGCGCCCGCGCGGGCTCGCGCTCGAGGACCGCATCCGCCAGCCGCACCCGCGCCTGGAGGAGCGGCAAGAAGAGCCGGTCCTCGTAGGGCTCCGCCTTCGCCCCGCCTTCGTAGTCGAAGAACCCGCGCGCGCGATGTCGGCCGCGCGGGACCTCCTCCGGCCGCAGCGGATAGTCCCAGTACCGCTCGTCGACCGCCGCCTCCTCCTTCGGCGCGACCTTCCAGAGCATCCCCGCGGGGACGACCGCGAGGCCCGGACGCAGCAGTTCCCCCACCGGCCTCAGGTCGCTGAAGACCGGCCGCCCCGGCCCGGCGTTCGCGTCGGCGAACGCGGTGACGGCCAGGACCTCCCACTTCAGCCCGGGAGCGCGCCGCCGCCACGCGCCGTAGTCCGGCGTGCGCGTCCCGTGCAGCCGCGCGGAGAGGCGATCGAACCACTCCTGTCCGAGGAACGCGTTGTTGACCGGATGGAGGTCCCGCCGCTCGCCCCGGACGTGCTGGAGGTAGAGCGTCACCGCCATCGGGTCGTCCGTCGAGAAGAGCGCGAGCGAGCCCGGGTCGAGGTTCTTCACGAGCGCGCGGCCGAACCGCTCCGCCCAGTCGTAGCGCCGCTGGTCGAGGAGCGGCAGGTTGACCCAGACCATCGACGCGATCGCGAGCCCGGCCGCCGCGTGGGCGATCCCGCCCCACCGCTCCCGCGCCCGCTCGATGCCCGCCGCGACCGCGAGCACGAGCGGCAGGAGCCCCGCCACCAGCCACTGGTCGAACTGGCCCTCGTTGCGGAAGAGGAGCGGGACGGCCAGCGTCGGCACGACCCACGCGGCGCCGATCGCGAGGACCCCGCGCGGCTGCCGGGCGAGGCCGGCGAACAGGAAGATCGAGGAGCCGACCAGCAGTTCCTCCCAGACATAGCGCGCGCCGAGCGCCCAGCGCGTCGCGCTCCACCCGAACGCCCCCTCCCCCGTCGTGAAGCGGAGGCCGAGCGCGTACGCGGCCACGTCGCCGAGCGAGCGCGGACTCCCGAAGTCGGCCGGCGATCCGCGCGACGCGAGGGCGGGGAGCAGGACCGACGGGGCGAGGGCGATCGCGACCGCCAGCGCGACCACGCCGGCGAAGAACCCGCCTCCCCACTCGCGGATCCGATCGCGGCGCGCGCGCGCGTAGGCGAGCATCGCCGGGATGACGAGCGCGGCCGACGGGTGGGCCGCGCCGGCCAGCCCGAGCACGGCCCCCATCCACACGAAGTCGCGCTTCCTCTCCGCGCGGACCATGAGCCAGAGGAGCGCGGAGAGCGCCGCGGCGTAGAGCGCGTACGCCTTGGCCAGGATCGCCGCGTGCCAGAAGCAGTACCCCGCCGCCGCGAGGCAGGCCGCCGCGATCGCGGGCCCGTCGCGCTTGACGAACGCCCGCGCCGCGAGGGCGAGGAACGCCGCGGCCGTCGCCGCGCAGAGCGACGAGAAGAGGTGGACCGCGAGGGTGAACCCGAAGAGGGGCGCGGTCGCGACCGTCCAGGCCTTGCAAAGCAGCTGGTAGAGGACGAATCCGTGCGGGTAGAGGACCGACATCTCGTGGACGGCGGTCAGCATGAACCCCGAGTCCTGCCAGAAGACGGTCGATCCGGCCGTGGAGAAGGAGAGAATCAGGGAGAAGGCGAAGGGGATGGCGGGGACCCGGAATCTCCTCACGAAGCCATCCTACAAGGCGGGGCCGTGATTCGTGATTCGATATTCGCGATTCGGGGTTCTTACCCCTCGGTGTGCCAGCTGGAGACGCCGAGGAACGCGCGGCAGCCCGGGCAGTAGTAGATCTTCTCGCGAACGTAGATGGTGACCTCGACCTCGCTGGTCCGGAGGCTCTCCCAGCTGAGCTCCATCCGGCAGTAGGGGCAGATGAAGCCGCCGGTCTCGCCGCCGGAGAGGCGGTCGCGCACCTTGGCGGCGACACGCCGGGCGGTGGAGTCCCCCGGCGCCGCTCCCGCGCAGTTGCCGCAGACGTCGGCCCGGCCGCTCACGGGAGCGCCGCAGACCTTGCAGTTCTTCTTCGCCTTCCGGGTGGCCATGAGCAGCGGATTCTATGAAGTCCGCCTTCCGGAGTCCAGAGTCCCGAGCGGGCGGGGCGGTGGGACTTTTGTACTTGACAACTTGTAAACTATGAAGTATATATCCTGAGAGTCGCGTCGATTGTTTTTGGAGAGAGGAGAGAGGGTATGGCTGACATCCGTCCCGCCGGCAGTGAAACGCTCATCGGTTCCGACGTCTCCATCAAGGGCGAAATGTCGTTCGAAGGCTCGATGAGGATCGAGGGCAAGATCGAGGGCAAGATCACCACCAAGGGCAAGCTCGCCCTCGGCAAGGGCGCCCAGATCACCGCCGAGATCGTCACCGGGCAGATCAACGTCGAGGGCACGTTCAAGGGGAACGTCGTCGCGACGGAGCGCATCGAGCTCGCCTCCAGCGCCCACGTCCTGGGCGACATCCGCTCGCCGAAACTCGTGATCGCCGAAGGCGCCACGTTCGTGGGGAACTGCCATGTCTCGCCGGACGCCCTCAAGGACGTGAAGCCCAGCGAGTTCGTGGTGCCCGTGGCCGCCACCCCGATCAAGAGGTAAGCGCAGGGCGCGATGTCCAAAGAGGCCCCGAGGCGTCTTATTTTCTGCCCGCGCTGCGACGCGCGGCAGGAGATCTCGAAGGCGACCCAGTCGACTTCGTGTCCGGGCTGCCATCGCAACATCTCCACGCAGGACGTGGAGATCAACGAGTACTGCGCCAAGATCGAACTGTGGACGGCGGGTCTCGTGACGGTGGGCAAGAAGGGCACGCTGATCGCCGAGGTGCGCGCCGAGAATGTCGTGGTCAAGGGCGCGATCAAAGGCCCCGTGACCTCGCGCGGCCCCGTCTCCATCGAGAAGGGCGGCCGGATCCTCGGGAACGTGACCTGCCCGACGCTCGCCATCTCCGACGGCGGCCAGCTCGTGGGGATGGTCGTCACCGGCCCGCGGGCCGCCGAGCTGCTCGCCGAGATCGAGGCGGCGGTCCCCGCCGCGGCCTCGTCGAAGGCCGCCCCGGCGGGCGGCGCCGCCAGCAAGGCCGCCGCGCGCTCCAGCTGACTTTCTTGACTTTGCCGGCCCGCCCCCCGGGTCCATCCGGGGGCCGGGCCATTCCATTTCACCTCAGCCGATCGGCGCCCTATCTCTTGTCCGCGCTCTGGAACGGCGTCCGGTACTGGCAGAGGGCGGGGTCCCAGCCGTCCTCCACCGATCCGGCCCTGAAGGGATCGAAGGGGAACCAGGCCGAAGCGGCCCGATTCCCGAGCCTGGGCGTGGGCACCCTGACCCACCGGATGACCCACTTCGGCATCGTCGCGTTGCAGGAAGCCCCCTGAGTGAGGGTCCCCTGATTCGAACCGGAGCCTGCAACCGGGGGCGTGCCGACACCCCCGTTGCGGGTGAAGCGCCTCGTCGTTGAGCGGGTCGTCGTGGAGGACTCGCGGGGGCTCATCCACCCCGGGGATCCCACCGAGAAGTTTGGGTTGATACCGGAAGGGTCGAGGAGGTCCGCGTCTACAAGCGGGCGACCTCGGCAGGGGAGATCCGAGCCCTCGCGACGGAAGATTGAGCAGTCGGCTTCTCACTCCGGAGCGATTCCCGCCGTGGAACCTCACTGGCCCGCCCTTTGCTCTCTGTGCGATGCAAGAGAAGGCCGGCTGCTGGAAGGAGGACCTGTGAACGAACCTGAGCGTCTGAAGGCTGCCCATCAGCCCTCTTGAGCTGCGAGGATCCTTCTCCTTGCATCACTCACCCCTCTTCCTGAAATACTTGAACGCAGTCCCATCCCCAGTGCTACACTCGGGTTCGATGGGACAGGACTGCCTCGTCGGACTCGGCCTTCTCCTCGGCCTGTTCATCTTCGTCATCTGCCCCGCCCTCAGCCTCTACGTGTTCTTCAACTGCCGCCGCCGCCTCGAGAAGCTCGAGAGCCAAGCCCTCGATCTGGGGCGCCGTTTCGCCTCGATCCCTGGCGCAACAAATCTTCGAAGAGCCGAGATCTTGCCCCCGAAGCCTGTCGCCCGAACGGCGGACCCCGTCCCGCCGGCTCAACCCTTTCCCTCGCCCGCCGCTCCCCCGCCCGCTGACCCTCCGGCCCCGAAGCAGCCCGAGTCCCCCGCGCCCGCTTCGCCACCGCCGCGGGTCCCGATCGTCCCCGCGCCCGGGCGCCCCGCCCCGGCGCTCACGAAGACGGAGCCGCGTCCCCTCATCAACTGGGAGAACTTCCTCGGCGTGAAGCTCTTCGCGTGGATCGGCGGACTCGTCGCGTTCCTCGCCGCCGCGTTCTTCCTGAAGTATTCGTTCGACAACAACCTGATCAGCCCGCCGTTCCGCGTGGCCATCGGACTCCTGGCCGGACTGGCCGCGCTCATCGGCGGCCTGAAGCTGTCCCGGGAGCGCTACAGCGTCCTCGGTCAGTCGCTCTGCGCCACCGGCATCCTCATCCTCTACGGCAGCCTTTTCGGCGCGCATGCCCTCTATCAGCTCATCCCCTCGCTCCCCACGTTCGGGCTCATGGCCCTCGTCACGGCCGCGGCCTTCCTCCTCGCCATCCGTCTGAACGCGCCGGTCGTCGCCGTCCTCGGTCTGCTCGGCGGGTTCTTGACCCCGCCCCTCCTCTCCACCGGAGTGGACAATCCCGTCGGACTCTTCAGCTACCTGGCGCTGCTCGACGCG
>CAZSCC010000165.1:0-1854 GCA_964604905.1 uncultured Planctomycetales bacterium | reverse complement strand
ACCCATGCCGGACCTGCTGATCTTCAACATCCTGATCCCCCTGACCGACAACCAGACGGGCATCCTGCATCCCCCGGCGAAGTTCAGGGACTGGGTGACGAGAGCCGTCGAGCAGTTCGGCGGCCTGACCGTGGTCGGACTCGCCCTCGAGGGGCTCTGGTACGATGCGGCGCTGCCCCCGGGCGCCAATCCCGTGGCCGACCACAGCAATTCCTACAAGATCGGGGTCCCGCCGGCACGGGTGGACGAGCTTCGCTCCTTCATCGAGGTCACCGCAAAGGAGTTCGGGCAGAAGTGCATCTACTTCGAGCGCGCGGGGGAGGCGGACTTCATCTGGGATCCGGCGCATCGGCCGGGTTAGGTTGACAACTGTAAATCTTAATGTTAGTATACCCGTGTCAACCGAGGAGGATCCCATGAAGTCGCACCGGCTCCTGGATGGAACGATCATCGCGTTGGGCGAGCTGACGCCGGCCGAAGGGGACTTCCTGAAGACCCTTCGGAAGATGGCGAAGGGCGGAAGCAGCTACTTCGACATCTACCGGTTCGCCCTCGGCCCGGGCTCCCCCGCCCTGCAGGGCAGGAACCGAGTCGATCGAGCGCTTGTCCAGACCCCTCTGTACCGGATTGCTGAAGACGCCGCCACGCGTGCCGGGATCGAGCAGGGGCTGATCCTGGCCCCGGAGCACGAGTCCAAGCGCGTGCTCGCCAAGGACATCGAGGAGCCTCTCAGCGTGCTGCAGGCGGCGGAGCTCATCGGAATCTCCCGGATCGCCGCCTACAAGGCCGTCCAGGAGGGGCGCCTGCCTCATGCGAAGATCGGAAACGTGCTGCTGGTCAGCAGGGCCGCCGCCGAGGCGTACAAGCGGTCCAGGACCCGGCGCGGGGATACGGGAAAGCTGCCCAGAACAGCGGCGTCAGCCCGCTGAGGGCGCTGCCCGTCATTGAACGGGAAAGAACGGACAATTCCGGACATTGCATCGCGCTCGTGCTCAGGGAGTTGCATCCCATGGGCGCATTCTCTCAGACCGGCGGGGAAGGGAGAGGTTCTTCGGATGGCGGCTCGACGGCCCCGCGCCAGAGGCTGGATTTCGATACAATTTCACCTGCATAAGTGGGAAGCAGATACGCGGGCATGACAGGATCGAGGTCTGACCGCCGGGGAGCTGGCGAAGAAGGCCAAGGTGGATCGAAGCACCATCTACGGGATTGAGGGCAGGAAGCGGAAACCGCACCCCACAACGCTCCGGAGGGTACTTCAAGCGCTCGAGAAGACGCCAAGACTGCCGGAGATCTGATCGCCCAGTTGAGATCTTCCTGGCTAGCCCCGGCTAGGCGTTGCCACCCGGCGGCGAGCCCAACTCAAGCAGATTGGGTAATAGGTTCACTTTTTCTTTTAGGCAAATGAACCACGGCAAGAATTGAGCCGTATAATCCTGCGGTATCAACGGGTCCGATCGGGTAGGTCGGGTCTGCGACCGGGGGTTGCTCGCAACGGGTGACCTTATTTGGGTGGGGAGGCGAGGCAATGCGACTCATTGGCACGGTCTGCTTCGGTCTTGTTCTAGCTTCGGTCACGAGGCTCTTCGCCCAAGGTGCTCCTCCAGAGGTCAACGCGGCACCTACGATCGGAACTCCTACCATAACCATCACGTCGCCCGTGGACGGCTCTTTCCAGCGAGGAGTGATTGAAGTAACGGCAACTTACACGGCGGGTGAGGGGCGAGGTAATCCTCACGTCACTCGGATCGAGGTACTCCTCAACGGATCAGTCGTCGGATCTACCGGTATTCAGGCGAAACAGGGCTCAGCCGGAACAATCATTTTACCAGGCGTGGACGTTTCATCGATCGC
>CAZSCC010000164.1:0-18715 GCA_964604905.1 uncultured Planctomycetales bacterium | reverse complement strand
CTTCCACTCCCACGTGCCGTTGCCGAGGTAGTGGGTCTCGCGGCGAAGTTCCTTCCCGCCCTTCTCCTTCGCGACGATCTCGATCCGCCCGCCGGGGCCGTGGACGTTCTCGCCCTTCACGAGGGCGGTCACGGCGTATCGGCCGGCGGGGAAGGGCGCGGGGATCGGAAGCTCAGCCGCGCCGTACCCGCCGGGCCCGAGCCTCATCGCATGGCCGTCCCCGGGACCCTTCGCCAGCGCGTAAGTGGGGCGCCGGTTGTGGGCCGTCATGAACGGCCGGCGGCCGTAGATCCACGTCTCGCTCATGGGGACGGACTTCGAGAAGGTCAGCTTCGGCCACTCGTCCGCGAAGATGTAGTGGTGCTGCGGGTCGAGCATCGGCGAGTCGTGGATCTTCGACGCCCTGAAGAGCGCCTCCGCTTCCGCGGCCGGCCAGCCGGTGTAGCGGTACTTCACGCGGACCTTCGTGCCGGGCGGGGCGGTCTCGGCGCCGAACGCGACCCCCGTGTCGTAGAACGCCGCGCAGACGGCGGTGTTGAGCTTCCGCTTGCCGGCCTCGGGGAGATCGTACTCCACCGCGGGTGCGACCACCATCGGCTCGTTGTGCCGCCCGTACCAGACGCGCGCGCCACCGCTTTGCTCGACCTTGTCCATCGGGCCGGGGTCGATCGGATAGACCGGCCGGTGGCTGATCTGGCCGCCTTCGCGCCGGACGATCAGGTACTGCCACTGGAACGGATCGAGCGGCGTGTGGTGCTCGAAGTCGTAGCCGTACTTGAACGTGAACGGTTCGCCGGGAAGCACTTCGAGCTCGCCCTCGACATCATACGTGTACGTCCCGCGCTTCTCGTCCCAGCCCACGACCATCTTTATCCGCTGCTCGAAACGGCCCTTCACGCCCTTCGCGGTCCACGTCGCGGTCAGCGTCTTCCCGCCGCCGGCGACGGTCGCGTTCCCCGGCTTCGCGGCCCCCTCGGGGAAGGCGCCCTGGTTGGAGGTCTCCCAGTAGCTGTTCCAGCTGAGCTGCGGCTTGTATCCGGGCCGGAGCTTGACGCTGTTGATGTACGACTCGTGCTCGGTGACCATCATCAGGATGGGCTCGTTCCCGTCGAAGACCCACGGCCGCCCGCCGATCCAGTTCCGGACGGAGAAATCGGGTGCGTGCTTTCCTTTCGGAGGCCAACTCTTCGCGGGGAGGGTCCGGACCGTGACCTTTTCGAACGCGACCTTCGCGCCGCTGCTCGTGCCGACGCCGAGGCGGCCCCGGGCGATCGGGAGAAGGTCGTCCTGATAGGCGATCTTCTCCTGTCCGTCGACGCGGACGACGATGCGGTTCCCCTGAAGCGCGACCGAGACCTTCTGCGATTCCTTCAGCTTCACCGCGCAGGGCAGCGACTGGAGGTATCCGCCGTTCCGGACCTTGACGAGCGCAACTTCCTGGAGCCGGTGGGAGAACTGGACGCGATAGCCGCTCTCCTTCGACGAGCGCAGGAGGATCGCCGCCTCGAAGCCCTGGTCGGGCCAGGAGAGGTCGGGCCAGACCGACCAGCTCTGGCCGAAGAAGCGGAACTGCTTCGCGGGCTCCTGGATCGTGAACGCCGCCTCGACCTCGACGTCGGCGTGCTCGTCGGGAGTGACGAGGAACCCCCATCCGTCCCCCTTCACCTGGGCGGGCTCCTTCTCGAGCGTCGCCAGGTCGAGGGTGCGCGTCTCCTGGGCTGCCCCCAGGAGGAGAAGGAGAAAAGCGAACGATCTCATGTCAGGCTGCCCTCCGCTCTCTTATTGTGGGCCGCTCCGGAATTTGGCCAACTCGCCGCCCGCCCGACAATATATAGGTGCATGAACAGGGAGCAGCACGACCGGTTCGCCGAGCTCTTCGTGCGGAACGAGAACCGGATCTACCGGTACATCCTGACGCTCGTGCCCAACTGGGCGGACGCGGACGAGATCTTCCAGCAGACCTGCCTCACGGTCTGGAAGCGCTGGGAGGAGTTTGACCTCGCGCGCACGTTCACCCCGTGGGCCTGCGGGATCGCGCACAACCTGGTCCGCAACTTCGCGCGGAAGGGCGAGCGTGGGCAGGTGATGCTGGGCGAGGAGGTGCTCGACACGCTGGGCGCGCTCCGCCTCGAGCAGGAGGACGCGCTCGAGGAGCACCGGGAGGCGCTGGTCGGGTGCCTGGGGCGGCTCCCGCGCGAGCAGCGGGAGCTGGTCGAGGACTACTACGCGGGCGGGCAGGACGTGGGCTCGCTCGCCCGCCGCTTGGGCCGGACCCCCAACGTGGTCTACAAGACGCTCCGCAAGGTCCGCGCGATGCTCCACGACTGCATCACGGGGGCGCTCGAAGCCGGGGGGCGGGCATGAACGACGAACTGCGCGGGCTGGTGGACGCCACTCTGGACGGGACCCTTACGCCCGCCGAGCGCGACCGCCTCGAGGCGATACTCCGGGACGACCCGGCCGCGCGCGCCTTCTATGTCAGCTATGCCGATCTGCACGCGAGCCTGCGGTGGCCCAGGCGCGTGGGTCGGGCGTCGGCGTCGGTCCGCATTCCGCTCCGCCACCGGTTCGCCGGCGCGGCCGCGGCGGCGGTGATGCTGGCGGCGCTCCTCTTCTTCCTCGCGCGGCCCGCGCCGACCCAGGTGACGGGACTCGCGGGGGAGCTCTGGGACGAGCGGGGGAGGCCGCTCGAGGCCGGATCGACCGTGACGGCGGGCGTCCTCGATCTGACGCACGGGCTGGCGCAGCTCCGGACGCCCGACGGGGCGGTGCTGATCCTCGAGGCCCCCGCACGATTCGAGATCTCGGGCCGTCGCCGGGCGTTCCTCCACCGCGGCCGCCTCGTCGCCCGGGTCCCGGCGGAGGCGGTCGGGTACACGATCGAGACGCCCGAGACGAGCGTGATCGATCTGGGCACCGAGTTCGGGCTGGGCGTGGACCTGGCCGGGACGACGACGGTCCAGGTCTTCCAGGGCTCGGTGATCAACCGCCTGAAGGGCGGCGCGCCCGAGGAGCGGCTCTCCGCGGGCGAGTCGCGCGAGATCGCAAAGGGCGTCTCGGAGGCGGTCTCGAAGCCCATGACGTTCCTCCGGCAGCTCCCGCCTCCCGACCCGGGCGCCTGGCGCCTCTCCTATTCGAAGACCGTGCTCGACCGGGTGGAGGCGCTTCCCGCGCGGGGGTCGGTGACGGTCGACGGCGATTTCGCGGACTGGGACCTCTCGGCCCGCTTCACGGGCCGGACGGTCGAGCCGTACGGGAAGATCTTCTACCTCGACGGCGCGCTGATGTACGACGCGCAGCATCTCTACGTCTCCGCCCACATCGGCGACCCGGCCCCGATGCGGAGCCGGATCGACCCGCTGCTCGATCCGTCGTCGGGCTGGAAGGGCGGGGGGCTGCAGATCCGCCTCTCGACGAGCAAGGACCACGGCTGGCCGGTCCGCGGCGAGGCGGGCGGGCTGCCGGGCCGGGCCAAGGAGGTGGGGACGCGGCGCGAGGACGTGAGCGAGAACCTGGTCCACCTGACGATGTGGCACTTTCAGCCGCGCGCCGAGGCCTGTCTCCACCTGGCCTACGGGATGGACCTGCACGGCGAGCGGATCAACCCCGCGGCCTGGAAGGGCGCGTACCGCCCGGACCCCGACGGGCGCGGCTACTCGCTGGAGTACGCGATCCCGTGGGCCCTCCTGAACCGCAAGGGCCCGCCCGCGCCGGGCGATCCGCTCGGCTGCTGCTTCGTCGTGAACTGGAGCGACGCCGAGGGCCTCCTCTGGAAGGGCCAGCTCACCGAGATCACGAACCCCGCCGAGCGCGGCCACCGCGGCAACGAGGGCCAGACCTTCTCCCGCGCGGCCCTCTGGGGCCGCCTGCAGATCCGCTGAAACCTCTTGACGTGGCCTAGCCACATGAGTATTGTGGCCTAGCCACTGAGGCAGGAGGATCCGTGGACGGCCGGGGCGTCATCTACCGGGAGCTGAACCAGGCGCTCCTCCGGCTCATCCGGGGGAGGAAGTACCAGGAGGGCGACCGGTTCCTGACCGAGCGCGAGGTCTCCGGCCAATACAAGGTCAGCCGCGCCACCGCCAACAAGGCGCTCTCCACGCTCGTCGCGGAGGGGGTCCTCGAGTTCAAGAAGGGCGTCGGCACGTTCGTCCGCGGCGGCGGCCTCGACTACGACCTGCGCTCCCTGGTCAGCTTCACCGACAAGGCCCGCGCGATGGGGCGGAAGCCCTCGACCCGCGTGCTCGCGCGGGAACTCGTCCCCATCGGGCGGATCCCCCCGGAGACGATCAAGGCGCTCCGACTGGAGACGCGGGACCGGGCGGTCTACATGGAACGCCTCCGCCTCGCCGACGACGTCCCCGTCATCCTCGAGCGGCGCCACGTCCCGGCCGCGCTTTGCCCGGGCCTCGAGCGCGCGGACCTGGCGGGGTCGCTCTACGCCCTCTGGACGGGGAAGTACCGGCTCAAGCTGGGCGGCGCGGAGCAGTCGATCCGGGCGGTGGAGATCGGCCGGAGGGACGCCCACGCGCTCCGCGTCCGCGAGGGGTCGGCGGGGCTGCTCGTGACGTCGACGGGATTCCTCGAGGACGGGACCCCGCTCTGGCACGAGCGGACCCTCTACCGGGGCGATGCGTACGAGTTCCGGAACCGGCTGGGCGGCCTGCATGCCGTCCGTCCCGCCGTGGGGACCCTTCTGGAGAGATGAGCCATGGCGGTGACCGGACTTTTCGCAGGCGTGGACCTCGGGGGGACGAACGTGACGGTCGCGCTGGGCGCGGCGGAGCGGAAGATCCCGACGGACGGGCACGAGGGGCCCGAGGCGGTGCTGGCGCGGATCGCGGAGGCGCTGCGGTCGCTTGGGGGGAAGCCGAAGGCGCTCGGGATGGGCGTGCCCGGCCTCGCGGACCTGGAGGCGGGCACGACGAAGTTCCTCCCGAATCTGCCGACCCAGTGGCGCGACGTCCCGGCGCGGAAGATCCTGGGCGCGGCCCTCGGGTGCGATGTCTTCCTCCTGAACGACGTCCGCGCGGCCACGCTCGGGGAGCTCGTCCACGGCCACGGCCGCGGCGCGCGCACGATGGCCTTCTTCTCGCTCGGGACGGGCGTGGGGGGCGGGATCGTGGTGGACGGAAAACTTCGCCTGGGCCCGCTCGGCGCGGCGGGCGAGCTGGGCCACCAGACGATCCTGCCCGACGGCGCGGCCTGCAGCTGCGGGAACCGCGGGTGCCTGGAGACGCTGGCGAGCGGGCCGGCGATCGCCGCCGAGGGCGTGAGGCTCCTCCTCGGTGGAAGCGCGCCGCGGCTCCATGAGCTCACGGGCGGGGACGCCTCGAAGGTCACGCCCGAGGCGATGGCCCGCGCGGGCGATCCGGCGGTGGTCGAGGCGATCGCGCGCGCGGCCCGGTTCCTCGCGATCGGCGTGGCCAACGCGATCGTGGCGCTCCACCCGGAGCTTGTCGTGATTGGCGGCGGGGTGGCGGGGATGGGCGAGCCGCTCTTCGGCCCGCTTCGGGAGGAGGTGGCGCGCCGGGTGGGCGGGCTGCTCGGGCCGTCGCCGTCGCGCATCGAACGGTCGGCCCTCGGCGACCGGGCGGGGATCGTGGGGGCGCTCGCGCTGGCCGAGCGCGGCGGAAAAGTCTGAGGATGACCTTCACCACAAAGACACAAGTCCACAAAGAGATTCTATGGAGGCGACGATGGACTGGACGCTGAAGGACGTGGCCAAGATGATCGACCACTCGCTCCTCAACCCCGTGCTCGCGTGGGGGGAGCTGGAAGACGGCTGCCGGCTCGCGGTGAAGTACGACGTGGCGAGCGTCTGCATCATGCCGTTCGCGCTCAAGCGGTGCGCGGAGCTCCTCAAGGGGAGCGACGTGCGGGCGAGCACGACGATCGGGTTCCCCCACGGCGGCCACGCGACGGCGATCAAGGTCGCCGAGGCGAAGCAGGCGCTGGCCGACGGCGGCGAGGAGCTCGACGCGGTGGTCAACATCAGCCAAGTGCGGAGCGGGAACTGGGGCTACGTCCGCGACGAGCTCAAGGCGCTGACCGACCTCACCCACGCCGCGGGGCAGAAGATCAAGGTGATCTTCGAGAACTGCCACCTGAACGACGAGCAGAAGATCCGGCTCTGCCAGATCGGCGGCGAGCTGGGGGTCGACTGGGTGAAGACGTCGACCGGCTACGGCACGTCGGGGGCGACGATCGAGGACTTGAAACTCATGCGGAAGCACGCTCCGGTCCACGTGCAGGTGAAGGCGGCGGGCGGCGTGCGCGATCTCGACAAGCTGCTGGAGGTCCGGGCGCTCGGGGTCACGCGGTGCGGAGCGAGCAAGACGGCGGAGATCCTCGAGGAGGCGAAGAAGAGATTGGGGACGCGGACGTAGTAGAGAGGGTCAAAGGGTGCGGTTGGACGGCACCGATCGGTTCCACGGGCCCGTGACACACAATACCAGAAGAATGGAAACAGTACAGATGGCGGGTGGCCCCACTGTGGGAAGGTGGATGGAAAATTGGGGTACGAGGCTGTCCACGCAGGGCGATCTATCCACGATCGTGAACGATGGTTGGCGGACATCGAGGCATCGCGACGGTCGACAGAGGAGTTGCTTCTTCGGCTTAAGAATGAAGGTCGACAGAGGCGCCTCGCGCGAAAGAAGGCGAAACCAACGGGAAGCTCGTAGTTGCTGACTTGGGGGATGTCGGCTTAAGGCGTAGCGCCGCGCATGTTACTTTGCCCGATTGCGAAACAGATAGAAGAACAAGAGTATCCCCACCGTGCCAAGGCCACACGCCATGCCGTACTTCCCGCTGATCGCCTCGTCCTCAGCTTCGGTGATCCGGCCTCCCAGAATCACCGAGGTGTGAACAATCCCCGCACCAATCGTCAGCACTACCCAGATCACCGCGCCCAGAAGCCCCTTGACCCACCACTTCTTCAGCATCAATTCCCTCCCTGTCCGATCTGAAGCGAGTTCCATTGTAAAGGACCCCGGGGCCCGGTCAAGTAACGGATGTCTCCCTCCCGGAAATCGCTTCCCGATAAATCGTTAGAAGTGGTGCTGATCATAGGGGCCTGGTGGGTGATCCATTCGGTCGGGGGCGCCGTGCTCGGAATGCTGCTGGGCGCCGAGAGCCCGGGGTGAGGGTGATCGGCCTGGCGCTGATCGTCCCTGCGTTCCTCTGCTGGGTCGGGACAGTCGTGCCGCTTCAATTTGAGCCCGCCTACTTCCGGGCGTTCTTCGAGAGGTCCTCCTCCAGCGCGGCCAGGATCTTCGAGAGCCCCCCGCTCCAGCCCCTGACGAGCCCTTCGGCGTCGTCCTTCGCCAGGGCGATCTCCTGGCGATAACTCTTCTGGTGGAGCACCGCGGCCGGATCGGAGGAGACGGCGAGCAGCAGGAACTGCACTTCGATCACCGCGCGCGCCGGCTGCGGGGCGCGGCGGTCGGCGTAGAGGGCGATGACGTTCCCCTCCAGGATGTGGGTCTCGGCCAGGGACGATCCCGTGCCCACGACGCTCCCGAAGAGCTTCGACGCGCCAAGCCAGCGCTGCGCCTGTTCGGTCACCTGCGCCGCGGGCGGGACGAAGAAGACGTTGTAGAAATCGGACTCGTACTCGGAGTCGGCCGTGCGAGCGACGAGCTCGCTCCCCTCGAAGAGGCGCGAGCAGGCGAAGCGCCTCACCCGGAGCACCGATCCCTCCGCGCCCGATCGGGCCTGCGCCGTCCGCGCCGCCTCCAGCGTGTAGAACCGCTTCTCCGGATAGCCGGACTTCAGGTCGATGCAGCCCGCCGCCGCGAGCGGCAGGAGCAGCGCGAGGAATCCCGTCTTCTTCACTTGCCCGCCTCCTTCTTCGGAGGCGCCTCGCCGAAGAGCGCCTGCGACGGATAGCGCTTCAGCTGGGACGTCAGGTCGCGCAGGTCCTGCGTCATGCTGCGGATGTTCTCGAGCGCCTCGTCCAGCGAGCCGGTCTCCTCGGCCAGGGTGCGGTCCACGCGCCGCAGCGAGCCGCCGAGGCGGTCGAGCGTCGCGTCGACCCGGTCGAACGTGCCCGGGAGGCGGTCGGCGGCCGTCCGGATCCCCCGGAGCGCCGGCCCGACGTCCTTGTCGAGGGTCTCCCGCACCTGCGCCATGAGCGTGCGCAGTTCCTTCCCCACGTCCTCGGTGATCACCTTCCGCGCGTCGCGCGCGAGGAGCGTCGCCTCGTCCGTGAACTTCCGGACCCCCTCGACCGCCGGATCGATCGACTTGACCGTCTTGTCCAGGGTGCCGAGCAGGGTCACGAGCTTCTCGGAGATCTCGTCCAGCCGCAGCTTCTCCAGCTGTCCCAGCACGTTCTCCACCCGTTGCATCATCCGCGTGCCGGTGCTCGGGACCGAGGGGAGAAAGGGATTCTCGGGGACCCAGACGAGGGCCGGCACCGGATTCGCCTTCGGGTCGAGATTGTCGAGCTCGAGATACGCGCCTCCCGTCAGGCCGGCGGAGGCCATCCGCACCCGCAGGCCCTCGTCGATCAACCTCCGCAGCGTTCCGACCGGGTCCTCCTTCCCGTATACTCCGACCAGCTTGGGGAAGAAGGCGATCGTCAGGCGGATGCGGGCGTCCTTGGGGCCCCCGTAGTGGAGTCCGGCGAAGTCGATGCTCTCGAGCCGGCCCACGTGGACGCCGCGGAACTTGACGGGCGCGCCGACGTCGAGCCCCTGGACCGATTCGTCGAGGTAGGTCTCGGCCATGACCTTCTTCTGCAGGATCGTCCCGGCGCCCAGCGCGATCACGGCCCCGACGGCCAGCGCGACGCCGACCAGGACGAACATCCCCAGCCTGAAGTGCTTCGTGGCTGCGCTCATCGAAGTCTCCCTACCGCGTCTCCGCGGCCTCCCGTTTGAAGAACTGCCGCACCCACGGATTGTCCGACCCGTCGCGGAGTTCCGCGGGCTTCCCCGTCGCGACGATCGTCTTCGCCCGCTTGTCGAGCATGATCACCCGGTCGGCGATCGCGTAGATGCTGGCCAGCTCGTGGGTCACGACGACGAACGTGATCCCCAGGCTGTGGGCGAGCCTCAGGATCAGCTGGTCGAGCTCCGCGGAGGTGATGGGGTCGAGCCCCGCGGAGGGCTCGTCGAGGAAGAGGATGTGGGGATCGAGCGCCATCGCGCGCGCGATCGCCGCCCGCTTCTTCATCCCGCCGCTGATCTCCGACGGCCGCTGGTGCTCGGATCCCTGGAGCCCCACGAGGCGGAGCTTCATCCGGGCGATCGCGTCCATGGCCTCGTCGGGGAGATCGGTGTACTCCTCGAGAGGGAGCCGGACGTTCTCGATCAGGGTCATCGAGCCGAAGAGTGCGCCCATCTGGTACATCACGCCGATGCGCTTGAGGATGTCCAGGCGCTCGCGCCCTTCCGCGGCGGCGATGTCGTGCCCCTCGATCAGGATCGTGCCCCGCTCGGGGGCGTAGAGCCCGATCATGTGCTTGAGGAGCGTGCTCTTCCCGCAGCCGGAGCCGCCCAGGATGACGAAGACCTCGCCCGCCTGCACGTCGAAGGTGACGTCGCTGAGGATCACCGTGCCGTCGTACGCGGCCGCGAAGCCCTCCACCCGGATGATCGGCAGGTCGGCCATCAGATTCCCACCGCGTAGTAGGTCGCGGCGAAGACGCCGTCGACCAGGATCGTGAGGAGGATCCCCGCGACCACCGACCGCGTGGTCGACAGGCCCACCGCCACCGCGCCGGTGCCGGTCTCGAGCCCCCTCTGGCAGCCGATGGCCGAGATGATGAGCCCGAACACGAACGTCTTGGCGATCCCCGAGACGAACATCGTGACCGTGAGGGCGTTCTGGACGTGGTGCGCATAGGTGATGAGCGGGTAGCCGAACGATCCCACCACGAGGGCGCCGCCCACGAGCGCAAGGAGATCGAAGTAGAGCGTGAGGATCGGCGTCACGAGGACCCCGGCCAGGACCCGCGGGACGACGAGGAAGCGGACGGGGGCGAGGCCCATGGTCTCGAGCGCGTCGATCTCCTCGTTCACCTTCATCGTCCCCAGCTCGGCGGCGATGGCGGAGCCCGAGCGGCCCGCGATCAGGATGGCCGTCATGAGCGGCCCGAGCTCGCGGACGACTGAGACCGCCACGAGGTCGGCGACGAAGATCTCCGCTCCCACCACCTTGAGCTGGGCGGCGGACTGGAACGCGAGGATGAGCCCGATCAGGAATCCCATGAGGGAGATGATGGGCAGCGCGTTCACGCCGGCTGCCGCGGCCGTCCGTAGCGCGTCCGACCAGCGGACCTCGCGGGGATGGGCGAGCGCGCGCGCCAGGGCGCAGAGCAGCTCCCCGACGAACGCGATCTGGCGGCGGAGGTCGGCGAGCATCGAGAGGGTCGAGCGGCCCAGCTCCTCGGGCAGCGAGGGGGCCTTCGGCTTCGGAGGGATCGGCGCTCCATCGCCGGGAGGGAAGAGGTCCAGGAGCGAGCGGAATTTCGGGGCGAGCCCGCGGATCTCGGCGTCCGTCCGGCGGCTGCGCAGCTCCACGAGGAGGCCGATGCCCGCGCCGTCGCAGTACTCGAGGGCGGCGGCGTCGATCGTCAGCCGCCGCGTCTTCGTTTTCCCGAGGGCCGCGAACGCGCGGCGCCAGACCGCGCCGGTGGAGGTGGAGTCGAGCCGACCCGAGAGGAGAAGGACGAGACCGTCCGGGTCCTCCCGGATGTCGAGGCTGGCTCCCGTCGAGGGCATAGTATGAGACTTCCTCAGTACGTACTGGGATATCGGCTGCCGGAGGGTTGTCTCTGCGGGAAAACATCCGAAATTCACCACAGAGACACGGAGTGCACAGAGAAAATCTTCAAGGATCGGCTCGGTGGGCTCCGTGGCTCTGTGGTTGATTATGGGGGGTATTACACAGATTCCAAACGGGCGAGCGCCGCCCAGGAGCGGAGGTCCTCCTCGCGGACCTCGCGGCGTTCCCGGATGGCCGCCAATCGGCCGGAGGGGTCGGTCCTAAGCCGTATAATGAACGAATCGATGAAGGCCGGGACCGCGGCCGGGGAGAGATCGGTCCGTTCGGTCACGGCCACGAACGCCGCGAGCTGCTCGACCAGGTCGGGGCTCATGCCGGGGCGGAACCGGAGCGCCTCCCGGAGACGGAGCCCCGCCGGCCCCTTGAGCGACCCGGGTTGCCGGGTCTCGGAATCCTCGAGCTCTGCGAGAATCGCCAGCGCGGCGCCGATCGGGGCCAGCCCGTGCACCTTGAAGGGCGGTCGGACGAGCTTGGAGCCGTCCACGATCGGGGATCCCCGCAGCGCCCGTTGGAAGTCGAGCGTCTCGTCGAACATCGGCTCGGCCGATCGGGCGAGGGAGGGCGAGGCCAGGGCCAGGAGCGTGGCGCTTCCGCGGGCGTCGGAGGAGGCGTGGGCGAGGAGCCGGCCCAGCTGGGTCTGCCAGGAGCCCATCCCGGGAAACGCGTCCGCGCAGGCGTGCCAGCGGTCGAGCGAGTCGAGGACCACCACCGCGTCGCGGCCCTGTTTGCGGAAGTGGGCGGCCGTCGCCATCGCGGCCCACGGGATCAGCCAGGCGGCTCCCGGGGTCGCGTCGGGGCCGGGCTCGAGGAGGATGGAAGCCGCGCCCATCGGCGGGATCGAGCGGTCGGAGGCCAGGAGGGCGTGGATGGAGACGGCCCCTTCGGCCGCTTGGTGGCGCAGGACGTGGCGAGCCACGGGAGGCGCGTCGCCCGCCGCGAGGATGGAGGAGCCCCGCCGGATCACCTGTTTGAAATCGAAGACCCAGAGGCCCGTCGTCAGCCGACGACGCTCGAACTCGGGGCGGAGACCCGCGGGGGGGAAGAAGAGGCGGTGGGAAGGTCCCTCCGCGGAGGCGCGGCCGTCGTGAGGCCGGCCGAGGGCGTCGATCGGCCGGCCGGTCAGATCGTCCCCGATCGCGACGGAGAGCGGGCCGGCGCCGATCGCGAGCGCCCCTCGGGCGGACGGAGCGGGCGAGAGGGGAGCGAGCTCGACGTGATCCTCGGCCAGCGCGGTCACGAACGCCGGCCCCGCCCCCTCGATCTCCACGCGGTCCCCGAGCGCCACGCCGGCCAATCCGTCGGCGCGAGCCACGGTCGACGACCAATCCAGCACTCTTCCGCGAGGTTCGTCCATCGGGGTTGTCCGAGGGGAGCATGGTATCACATGGGTTCGAGATGCTTGTCTTTCTCTCTCCCTTGGGACATTCTAGGCCGATGCCCGGATTCGACGACCTGGTGACTTCCATCCCGTTGAAGGACCTCGACGCGCTGCTCGCGCGGCCGGAGGTGATCGTGGCCGGCCTCGACGGCGGCAAGGGGTTCCCGGTGGGGCTCGGGGAGGTCATGGCCCGGTTCCCGCAGACGGGCGTCGTGAGGATCGACACGACGGCGGATCCCGCGGAAGCGGCGCGGCGGTTCGGTCCCGGGGCGGGCCACCTGCTCCTCCTGAAAGGGGGCGTCGTGGTGAGGGACCTGGGATGGAGTCCGTTGACCGTGGAGGATCTGGAACAGCCCCTCTCCTTTGCGGAGGCGCTGGACGTGGCCGCCGAGCTGCGGAAGGCCATGGCGTGGCTGGGCGAAACTCCTCCGGCCGGCGCGTCCGAGTTCCGCATGGGGCTGTGGGCGACCTACGAGCAGCCGGACGAATATGCGACCGTGCAGTTGAAGTTCGACAACCACGGATGGTGCGAGCATCGCAGTGAGCGCGGGGGGTTCCAGGGGACGTCGTCGAGCGCGCGGAGCGGACAATGGAAGCGTCTGGACGCCCACGCGTTGGAGCTCCACTGGACGGAGAGCGAGGACGACGAGGAGGTCGGCTGGTCGCGCGACCGCAGCCGGGGCAAGATGGACTGGCGCCAGTGGGTCCGGGTGGGGTGGAAGGCGGGCCGCGGCGTGGAGGTCCGGTTCGTGAACGGGACCGTCCCCTCGCTGGAAGTGGGGGAGAAGGGGTATCTCCGCAAGGAGATCCGGTGATGAGAGGAGATAGGGAGATTAAGGGTTTCGATCGCCTCAAGGACGCTGTAGAAAGGCGTGCACCCGGTTAGCGGGACGTCGATCGGATCCCCGCCCATCTCCCCATCTCCTGTTATCGCTTGATCTCCCACGGGGATTGGCCTAACGTAGGGCCATCGTGATCGCCGAACGCATCGAGGAGTTCGCCCTCCGCCTCCACCCGGCCGACGACGTGGGCGTGGCGCGCCAGGTCATCAAGGCGGGACAGGCGCTCCAGAACGGCCAGGCCCCCTTCGAGGCGCGGCAGGAGATCCTCCAGGGACACAAGATCGCCCTCCACAAGGTCGCCCTGGGCGCCCCCGTCCGGCGCTACGGCCAGGTGATCGGCTTCGCCACGAAGGAGATCGAGGCGGGCGACCATGTCCACTCGCACAACCTCGGCGTCAAGGACTTCGACCGCGAGTACGAGTTCGGGACCGACCTGCGGCGCTTCGAGCCCGTCGCCCAGCCCCGCACGTTCCCGGGGTTCCTCCGCCCCGGCGGGCGGGTGGGGACGCGGAACTACGTCGCCGTCATCTCGAGCGTCAACTGCTCGGCGTCGGTCTCGAACTACGTGCGCGACCGGTTCCGCACGCCGGAGTTCCGGCGCGACTATCCGAACATCGACGGCGTGATCGCCTTCACCCACAAGAGCGGCTGCAACGTCCAGCCGGGCGAGCCGTTCCATACGCTCCGGCGCGTCCACGTGGGGCTGGCGAAGCACGCGAACATCGCGGGCTACGTCATGATCGGCCTCGGGTGCGAGGGAAACCAGGTCGAGTTCCTGCGCAAGGACTACAACCTCGACCAGGTCACGGTCGGCCAGCCCGGGCCGGCCTTCATGACGATCCAGCAGACGGGCGGGATCATGAAGACCGTCGAGCGGGCCGTCGAGGCCGTGAAGAGGATCCTCCCCGCCGCGAACGCCTGCCGCCGCACGCCGCAGCCGGTCGCGAAGCTCATCCTGGCCGAGAACTGCGGCGGCTCGGACGGCTACAGCGGGATCACCGCGAACCCGGCGCTCGGGATCGCCTCCGACGAACTGGTCCGCCACGGCGGGACCTCGGTGCTGGCCGAGACCCCCGAGATCGACGGGGCCGAGCACCGCCTCACGCGCCGCGCCGTCTCGCGCGAGGTGGGCGAGAAGCTCCTCGGGCTCATCCACTGGTGGGAGGAGCACGCGAAGCAGCACGGCGCGACGATCGACAACAACCCCTCGTGGGGAAACAAGCAGGGCGGCCTGACGACGATCTACGAGAAGAGCCTGGGCGGCGTCGCGAAGGGCGGCCAGGCGCCGCTCGTGGCGGTCTACAAGTACGCCGAGGAGATCCAGGCGCAGGGGTTCTGCTTCATGGACACGCCGGGGTTCGACCCGGTGAGCATGACGGGGCTCGTCGCCGGGGGCTGCACGGTCGGGGTCTTCACGACGGGGCGCGGGAGCGTCTACGGCTGCAAGCCCTCGCCCTGCATCAAGGTCGCGACCAACACGCCGATGTACACCCACATGATCGACGACATGGACCTGAATGCCGGCACCGTGGTCGACGGGACGGAGACCCTCGAGCAGGTGGGCGGGCGGATCTTCGAGAAGATCGTCGCCGTGGCCGGCGGCGAGAAGACGAAAAGCGAGCTGGCCGGGATCGGGGATGAAGAATTTGCTCCCTGGATCCTGGGGCCGACGTTCTAATAGGAAGCTGGAAGCTGGAAGCCGGAAGCTTGAAGCCTGAAGAGGAGAAGCCATGAGCAAGCGCCTTTCACGCCGTCAGTTCCTCGGGACCGCCGCCGCGGCCGCGCCGATGATCGTTCCCGCGTCCGTCTTCGGCCGGCCGGGCCGGCCCGCGCCCGCGGACCGGATCGGGATCGGCCTCATCGGCTGCGGAGGCCAGGGCAATTCCGACATGGGTGGGTTTCTGAACATGGCGGAGGCCCAGGTCGTGGCCGTCTGCGACGTGGACGCGGGAAACGTCGAGAAGACGAAGAAGCGCGTCGAGGAGCACTACGCAAAGAAGACGGACAAGGACTTCAAGGGCTGCACGGCGTTCAAGGACTTCCGCGAGCTCTGCGCGCGGAAGGACGTCGATGCGGTCATCGTCGCCACGCCTGACCACTGGCACTTCCTGGCGGCCGTCGAGGCCGTGCGGAACAAGAAGGACGTCTACGGCGAGAAGCCGATCACCCACGCCTATGCGGAGGCGAAGCAGCTGGTCGCGGAGGTGCAGAAGAACAAGGTGATCTGGCAGACCGGCAGCCAGCAGCGCTCGGAGTTCACCTTCCACCGCGGCGCCGAGATCGTCCGGAACGGCCTGATCGGAAAGGTCAAGGAAGTCGAGGTCGGGCTGCCGCAGGGCAAGTCGGGCCACAAGGCGAGCGACGAGGTCGTGAGCGAGCCGCCCGCCGGCGTGGACTACGACATGTGGTGCGGACCGGCGCCGAAGCTGCCGTTCATGAAGTCGCGCTTCCACTTCCACTGGCGCTGGAACCTGGCGTTCGGCGGCGGCCAGCTCCTCGACTGGATCTGCCACCACAACGACATCGCCCACTGGGGGCTCGACGAGGACCTGGGCGGGCCGATCGAGGTCGAGGCGGTCGACTTCAAGTACCCTGAGAACAAGCTGGTCTACGATTCGCCGTACCACTACAAGGTGGTCAGCAAGTACGCGAAGGACATCACGGTCACCATCGCCAGCGACAACTTCACCAAGCGCGGCATGGGCACGATCTGGACCGGCGACGCCGGCTGGGTCTTCGTCAACCGGGGCAAGATCGAGGCGAGCAACCCCGAGTGGATCAAGCCGGACTTCAACCCCGGCCCGGTCAAGCTGACGAACAGCCGGAACCACATCAAGAACTTCGTCGAGAGCATCAAGTCGCGCCAGCCGGCGATCTGTCCCATCGAGGTGTCGCACCACTCGATCACGCCGGGCCACCTGGGCTATCTGTCCGACCGGCTCAAGCGGAAGATCAAGTGGGACCCGAAGGCGGAGCAGGTGATCGGCGACGACGAGGCGATGAAGTTGCTCAACACGGTCGAGTACCGCGCGCCCTGGAAGCTGGGAGGCTAATAGGCTCTCGCATAGCCGTTATTGGCCGCAGAGTCACGGAGCAGACGTCCGTCCAATGTTCGGTCCCCCTTCGCCTCCGAACATCGAATTCAAGAGGGGAATCCTCCCGGTGTCTCTGCGACTCCGCGGCTGATCCTCTGAGGTATGGCACTGATTTCTCGGGGAGCGGGAGCGGACGAGGCGGACGATCCCGAAGGCGAGGATCGCCAGGCCGCCCTCGCTGAGCGCGAGCCCCATCGTCAGGTCCGGCTCTCTGCCCTCGTCGAGGATCGCGAAGTCGGGCGCGAGCGACTTCTCGAGCTTGCTGTGGTCCTTGTCCTTGAGGTCGATCCCGAACCGGACGAGGCCCTGCAGGGCGCGCTGCTGGAGGACCGACTCGCGGGGGTCGGTCACGACCTTGAGCGTAGTCGGAGATGCTGACGGAGCTGGGCGTGCGGTTCCCGAGGGTCTGTCCTCCGCCCCAGAGGAGCGCCGCAGTGTCGATCAGGCCGAACACGATTCCCCGTCCACCCACGTGAAAGTTCTCCAATAATGAGGGGACCCTGGGGTACGATGGCACCCCGGGGACTCGGGGTGCAGATTTTCACCCCGCCGGCCGCGTAGGGATAGATGGAGGGCCAAGCGCATCGTGAAGATCATCCTCGGTTCCGACCATGCGGGGTTCAAGGTCAAGAAACAGATCAAGACGTACCTCCAGAGTCTCGGCCACGACGTGACCGACGCCGGGACCGACAACGAGAAGCCGTGCGACTATCCCGACATTGCCGAGAAGGTGGCCCGCGCGGTGGCGAAGGGGGAGGGCGACCGCGGCGTCCTCCTCTGCGGGACGGGCATCGGGATGGCGATGACCGCGAACCGCATCCCGGGGGCGCTCGCCGCGACGGTGCATGACCGCGTGACGGCCGAGGCGGCCCGCAAGCACACCAACGCGAACATCTTCTGCGCCGGCGCGTGGGTCCTCCCGACGGGGGAGATCGAGAGCTGCCTCAAGGTCTTCCTCGAGACGCGCTTCGAGGGGGGGCGGCACGACAAGCGGATCGCGAAGATCCTCAAGCTGGACAAGGCGTAGCTCGAAGCCGGAAGCTTGAAGCTGGAAGGCAGAACCGAGGGGAGCCCTGGACTTCACTCGGGGCGCGACCCGGTGCATTCAAGAGGCTGGCGCTCCCCCCCCCAAAAAAAACCCGCTTTCACATCTTCCAAGAAAAGGGTCTTCTGGGTGCTCTTTGTGACTTTGTGTTGAGCCTTCTCTTTCCGAATCTCAGTTGCGGGGGCCGTCGAGGAAGCCTTCGAGACGGCGGGCCCGGAGCGGTTCCTGCAGCTTCCGCATCGCACGGCCCTGGATCTGGCGGATGCGTTCCCGCGTCAGGTTGAAGAGGCGGGCCACCTCTTCGAGCGTGAAGCCGCTGCCGGTGTCCAGGCCGTAGCGGAGCTTGAGGATCTCCTGCTCGCGAGGGGTGAGCGTCCCAAGCACCGAGCGGAGGCGGTCGCGGAGCATGCCGCGCGTGGCGGTGACGGAGGGGTCCTCCTGCGCCTCGTTCTCCATCAGGTCGGCGAGCGCGGCGTCCTCCCGGTCGCCCACGGGGCGGTCGAGCGAGACGGTCAGGCGCGCCGAGGCGAGGATGTCCCGCATCTTCGAGACCGGGATCCGGCCGGCCTTTGCGATCTCCTCGAGGGAGGGCCGCCGTCCCAGCTCGTGGGCCAGCGCGCGGGAGAGGGCCCGCATCCGTTCGACGGCGTCGACCGTGTGGACGGGGAGGCGGATCGTCCGCGCCTTGTCGGCGATCGCGCGCTGCACGGCCTGCCGGATCCACCAGGTGGCGTAGGTCGAGAAGCGGAAGCCGCGGCGGGGGTCGTACTTCTCGACGGCGCGCATCAGGCCGACGTTGCCCTCCTGGACCAGGTCGAGGAGCGGGAGGCCGCGGTGCACGTATCGCTTGGCGATCGAGACGACGAGGCGGAGGTTGGCCGCTGCGAGGACGCTCTTGGCCGCCTCGAAGTCCTCGAGCCGGCGGCGGATGGAGCGCAGCCGCCGCTGGAAGTCCTCGAGGCCCTCCTGCGCGGCGTGGCGGTCGAACGAGCGGGGGAAGGCCTCGAGCTCGGCCAGGATGGCCCGGACGCGCCCCATCTGGAGGCCCGCCTCGCGGAGGGCGACGACCGAGCGCCGCCGGTTGGCGCGGACCCGGCGGAGCAGGCCCGCGCGGCGCGGGTCGCGGTCCAGGAGATCGAGGCAGCGTCGCGAGTCCTCGAGGCGGCGGCGGAGGAGCCGGACGGTCGGGAGGAGGACGGGCGTGACGCCTTCCTCGACGTCCAGGGTCCGCCCGACCGAGGCGGTCCCGTCGGAGACGCCCTCGAGCGTGCGGATCGCGGAGGCGACGGCGACGGGGGACTCGAAGAGTTCGGCCAGGAAGCGCTTCCGCGTCAGTTCAATTTTTTCCGACACGCGGCGCTCGTCGTCGCGGGAGAGCATGGGGATGTCGCCCATCTGCGAGAGGTAGACGCGGACGGGGTCGTGGGAGCGGGGGCCGGACGGGACGGTGGCCGCATCCTCGGGGGAGGCGGTCTCCCGGTCGTCGAGATTAAACTCGCGATCCATCGGTTCCTCCGGCTTTAAACGCGCGAGGCGGCCCGGCCATTCCCGCGGACGG
>CAZSCC010000163.1:0-5740 GCA_964604905.1 uncultured Planctomycetales bacterium | reverse complement strand
ACCAAGGCCTGCGAGGTGTTGCCGCTTGGCACCGTCTTCAGCGTCCGCGCCGAGGAGAAGAGGAGCACCGTGATCGTGGAGCGCGGCCGGGTCGAGGTCCGGGGCGCGAAGGGGAAGTCCGCCCTCCGCGCGGGGGAGTCGGCCTTCGCGACCGAGGACGGCACGGTCTCCGCCCCCTTCGCGGCGGACGCGCGGCTGCTCGCCTGGACGAAGTCGCACCGTCCCGCGGAGTCGACGCTGTTCTTCGAGGACTTCACGAAGCCCGGCGCCTGGAAGGCCGAGCTCGAGAAGGGGGTCGCGAAGGGCGTCTCCTCGACCGGCACGGCCGCGGTGGTGCAGCTGGAGACCGACAAGCCGATCTTCGAGGTTCCGCTTCGCGGCCAGATCCAGATCGTCTGCCGCAGCGATCGCGCCTCGAAGATGTACGTGCAGTTCTTCGTCCGCGACCTGCGCGTCAATTTCCGCAAGGAGGTGGCGGTCCTCCGCGGCGCCGCCTGGCGGACGGTGACGGTCGATTTCGACGAGATCGTCCCGATGGACCAGACGAAGTTCTCCGGCCGCGCGCCCGCGGGGTCGGCGGTCTACGACTTCGGCCTCTACTACGGCGAGGAGGCGGAGAAGGGCAACTTCTGGGTGGATTCGATCAAGGTGGTGGAGGCGCGTCCATGAGAATCCTCGCACTCCTGGTGGCGTTCGCGGCTCAGGACAAGTCCTTCGGCTCTGGCCTGCCGGCCCTCGCTCAGGACAAGAAGGGCCCCCCCAAGGTCGATCAGGTCCGGGTGGACGACGCGATCAAGAAGGGGGTCGCCTATCTCAAGGGCCAGATCGGAAAGTACGGCACGATCAATAAGCGCCGCTCGGAGGAGCTGATCCTCTGGACGCTCATCCACGCCGGGCTGGCGGAGGCCGACCCCGACGTCGAGAAGCTGCTCAAGACGGTGCTCGAGACGTCCCTCGAGTGGACGTACAACGTGTCGCTCCAGGCGATGATCCTCGAGGAGCTCGACCGGGTGAAGTACCAGGGGCGGATCCAGCAGTGCGCGCAGTTCCTGATCGACAATCAGTGCAAGAACGGGCAGTGGAGCTACGGCGAACCGGACCTTTTCGCGAAGGACACGCCGACGGGCGGGGCGAGGGCGGTGGCGAGCGGCGGCGGCTCGAAGGCGCCGAAGCCGGGGAGCACGCGGACGAAGCCCAAGGTGACCCGGAAGGTGCCGATCAAGCAGATGAAGACGGGCCCGGCGGCGGGGGACAACTCGAATTCGCAGTACGCGGCGCTCGGGCTGCGCGCGTGCCACGACGCGGGGATCGTGATGCCGTCGGAGGTCGTGGAACTGGCCGAGAAGGGGTGGCGCGAGTCGACGCCATCGGGCGGCTGGGACTATCACAAGGGGAACGGGCCCTACGGCTCGATGACGGCCGGCGCGGTGGGCGGGCTAACGATCTATCTGTACATGCAGAACAAGCCGTGGATGAAGGACAAGGAGGTCGTGGCAGGGCTCGACTGGATGGCGAAGAACTTCGCGGTGGACCGGAACACGGGGGCCGTGGAGGACGGGGGCGGCCAGAACGGCTGGCAGTACTACTGGCTCTACGCGGTCGAGCGGGCGGGGATCTTCTATGGGACGGAGACGATCGGCGGCCACGAATGGTACGTCGAGGGGGCGAAGTACCTGCTGGGCGAGCAGAAGGCGGACGGTTCGTGGCAGTCGAAGGGGGCGGACCACGCGATCTGGGACACCTGCTTTGCGGTCCTCTTCCTGCGCCGCGCCACGCGCCCCCTGATGGACGTGGCCTCGGTGGACCGGGTGAAGAAGTAGAAGGAATAACTGTTAACGAAATCGCGGCGCGATTTCGTAAACAGTTTGGGGGAGCGGGATATGCGGTTCTTGGTGGCACTCTTTCTGCTTGGGGCTCAAGAGGTTGCGGCGCCTCTGGGGGTGGCCACGGTGGGCGCCCGGCAGGACCCCACCCGGGTCGTCCTGACCTTCAGCAGGCCCGTCGAGCAGGCCTCGGCCGACCAGGCCGCCCACTACGCGATCGACAACGCGGTCAAGGTCGAATCTGCCGTCCGCTCGACCTTCGACCTGAAGAGCGTCACCCTGACCGTCTCGCCCCTCGCCGAGGGCGTGACCTACACCCTGACCGTGAAGAACGTCCGTGACTGCTCGACCCCTCCGGTCGCGGTCGCCGCCGACACGAAGAAGTCGTTCACATTCGCGAAAGGGCTCTTCGGCGCGGCGCCCAAAGAGGAAGCCCCGGCGGGAGCCCGCCGTCCCGCAATGCCCAAGTTCAAGCAGGCGGTCCTCTTCAACAGCCCCGAGGCCGACCCCATCCTCGCCGCCCTGCAGGTCTTCCCCCGCAACAACCCCTGGAACGAGGACATCTCGAAGGCCAAGGTCCACCCCGACTCGGACAAGATGATCGCCTCGATCGGGCCCGAAAAGTTCGTCCGGGTCAATATGGACATGGCCTTCGTGATCATCCCCCGCGACCAGCCGAAGCTGGAGGTCAAGATCGCCCCCTATGCGGGCGAATCGGACAAGGGGCCGTACCCGGTGCCGCCCAACACCCCGGTCGAGGGCTGGCCGATGGACGGCCGGAGCCTGGAGCAGTCCCAGACTGGCGGCGGATCCGATCGCCACGCGATCGTGGTCGACCCCGCCCAGGGGATGCTTTACGAGTTCTATCGGATTTTCAAGAAGCCAGGCGGATGGGAGGCGGCGGGGGAGGCGACGTTCGATCTCAAGTCCAACCAGATGAGGCCGAAGAGCTGGACCTCCTCCGACGCGGCCGGACTGCCGATCTTTCCCTCCCTTCCGCGCTTCGACGAGTGCGATCGCGGCCTGGTCGACCACGCGCTTCGCTTTACGGTCCAGCGGACGCGCCGCGAATTCATCTATCCGGCGCGCCACCAGGCGGGGAGCAGCGACGCGCCGAACGTCCCCGCCATGGGCCAGCGGTTTCGGCTCAAGGCGGGAGTCGACATCAGCGGCTTCCCGAGGCATGCGCAGGCGATCGCGATGGCCCTCAAGCGCCACGGCATGTTCGTGGCGGACAACGGCGGGGACTGGGATCTCTCGGTCCCGCCCGACAAGCGGCTCAGCGGCCTCGAAGCGCTCCGCAAGCTCAAGGGGAGCGACTTCGAGGTGGTGGTGACGACGGGGGAGACCGACCTGGGGCGGCCGAACTAGCGGGTGAGGAGAACCACGCGCTGTTCAGTGATGACGTAGGTCAATCCAAATTCCGCTAGCAGGCATCTGAGGGTCTGGCCGAGCGTCCGGTCCTTCACTTTGAAATCCAGCTTCCGGGCCGGGTCGATCATCCCATGAAGCCGGGCGTCCAACACGAGGTTGAGGCCTGAGAAATCCCGGATGAACGCCAGGATGTCGTCCAGGGAGGTCTCCTCGAACGCCAGATCGATCTTCATCGTGGCGAGCTTGCGGTTGGGGGAAACCTCACCCCATTCATCATCGGGAACGTCGTTCGGAATCCGCCCCTTTAGGGCCCGCCACACGTCGAGCGTCGGCAGCCGGATCCGACGGAGTTCGATCGCCTGCACGAGCTCTCCATGGCCGGGCCTCCAGCAGCCTGCGAGGGCGTCCCGCCGTAGCTCCTCGACGGGGCCGAAGTCCGGCGCGACCTGGAGCGCCAGGTCGCACAGCCGCACGCAATGGGCGAAGTGCCCTTCGTCGAATTCGGTCCGAGCGTCCTTCAGGAGGAGGGGTAGTGTGCGGGCGACTTCCCGGCGATATCCGACGAGCAGCTCCAGGATCTCGCCCGCCCGGGCGGCCACCTCCGCATCGGCGGATCGGGTCGCCTGTTCCAGCGCTTCCTCGGCTTCGACGGCGCGCTCCCTGAGGCGATCGCCGGCACGCTCGCGAACCTGGACGGAGTCGGAGCCCAGCCGTTCGATCAGGGCCTCGACCGTCTCCTCCTGCAGGAGCAGGTAGAACAGCAGGATCAATACCGCTCCGGGTCGCGTTCGTCGAGGCTGGGGAAGTCTGGCCATCGCGGCGGCCGGATCAGCACGACGCCTTCGCCGGTGACCACGTACTCCTCGCCCGCCTCCGCGAGGATCTGCCGGAGCGACTCCCCCACGGAGCGGCCCCGGGCCCGGAAGGTGATCGTCCGGTCCATGTCGCCCATCGACTCCACCCGCGCGTCGAGGATGAGGTTCAGGCCCGTGAGGTCGTGGATCAGCTGGAGGACGTCCTCGATCTTCGCGTTCTCGAACTCGAGGTCGATCGTAAGCGCCTGCAGCCTGTTGCGGACGGCGATGGGGCAGCGGCTGCCGTCGTCGGGTGTGTCGATCCCGGACAGCACCGTCTCACGGATCCGCCTCCGGATCGCCTCCCACGACCGGCGGGGGGGACATCTCAAGGTTGAGAAATCTCCGGCGATCGTGTCGGCCGCGAAGCCCTGCCGCAGCGACTCCCTGAGCTCGAGCGCCAGGCGGAAGCGGGGGTCCACGAGAAGCATGGCGTCGCAGAGGGCGGCGCACTCCCCGGCGCGGCGCTTCTGGAACGACCAGAGGGCGTGGTCGAAGAGGTGGGCCATCTCGCCGCGCACCTCGCGCCGGTAGGGGGTGGGCGTCTCGAGGATCCGGCGGGCGCGGGCCGAGACCTCGGGGTCCGCGCTCTCGATCGCCCGTTCGAGTTCCTCCTGGGCGTCATCGACCCGTGCGGCGAGCGCCGCGGTCGCCCGTTCGCGCTCCTCGATGGAATCGGACCCGAGCTTTTCGATCAGGGCGGGGATAGGATCGTCCTGGATGAACAGGGGGAACAGCAGGATCAACATCGACATCGCTCGCCTCCACTATGGGAGACGGGCGGGCGTGGGCGATCCCTGCAGCTCAGGAGGGCAGCTTGACCTGGATCGATCCGGTGGGGAGCTGGATCATCGAGTTCGTCTCGATGGGCTTGCGCCGCTTGATCCGGCGCCCGCGGTAGGTGACGCCGTTGGAGCTCTGCAGGTCGAAGCACCAGAGGATCCCGCCCACGACCGCGAAGGCGGCGTGGGTGCCCGAGAACATCTTGTCGGCCACCGGGGTCGAGCACTCGGGCGCGCGGCCGATCACGTGGGTCTCGCCCTCCGCGATCACGATCGTCTTCTGCACCTGCGGGTGGTTGAGCTCAAGGGCGTACTTCGAGTGCTTGGGCATGTTCTCGATGATCAGCTGGGAGGTCTCCTCCTCGCCGATCGACTCGGGGCGGAAGGTGACGTCGGTCAGGGGGTTCGGGTTGGGCTTCTTGTAGACGAACGTGTACTTCGTGAACCCCTTGAAGACCTCGGGGCCGTGGGCCATATAGCCCAGGCGGTCGTCGGCGGTCATGGTGGCCCACGACTCGGCGGTGACGCACGTCTCGCAGGCGCCGCTCACCGAGAGGAGCCGCGCGGCGAGGTTGACCGAGTTCCCGTGGATGTCCCCCTCGCCGGGGACGATCTCCCCGGTATGGACGGCGATCCGGACGAAGAGGTCCATGCGCTGATCGCGGGCGAGCTTGTCGCAGATCGAGTGGATCTCCTTGGCGCAGGCGGCGGCCGCGGGGGCCTCCTCGAACGTGAGGAGCTGGCCGTCGCCGGTCGACTTGATGAACTGCCCCTTGAAGCGGGGGAGGATCTCCTGGACCTGGCGGTCGAGGTTGCGGACGACGTCGACCGCCACCGAGTCGGAGACCTTGGTGTACATCTTCACCGACCCGACGAGGTCGGTGAACATGATGGTCAGGATGCGGGA
>CAZSCC010000162.1:0-3605 GCA_964604905.1 uncultured Planctomycetales bacterium | reverse complement strand
CGCGAGCGGAGCGGGAAGACCGACGGCCGGACCGCCGAGATCCAGCGCCTGATCGGCCGGGCGATCCGCTCCATCGTCGACATGGAGCTGCTGGGGGAGAAGACGATCTGGCTCGACTGCGATGTGCTCGAGGCCGACGGCGGGACGCGCACGGCGGCGATCACGGGCGCCTATGTCGCCCTCATGGACGCGGTCCGGGCGATCGAGAAGGAGGGGGTCAAGTTCGCGGCTCCGCCGGTGAAGGACTCGGTGGCGGCGGTGAGCGTGGGCGTCTTCCGGAACGAGCTGCTGCTCGACCTCAACTATCAGGAGGACTCGAAGGCGGAGGTCGATATGAACGTGGTCCTCACGGGCCGCGGCCTGATCGTGGAGCTGCAGGGCACCGCCGAGAAGACCCCTTTCGACACCACGCGCCTGATGGCCCTCTACAAGCTGGCGGAGAAAGGCTGCATGCAGCTCAAGGACCTCCAGAAGGATTCCCTGGCGAAGTAACCCCCCGCCCCCGGGACACGGCCGCCCCTGGCCTACATGAGGTTGACCGGGTCGACGTCGATGTGGACCTGGAGGGTCCGGTCGTTCGGGGCGGATTCCACCCCCTTCCGGAGCACAGGCAGAATCGCTTCCAGCCCGGGGGTCTTCACCAGCAGGTGCATCCGGAAACGGCCCTTGATCTTGTAGAGAGGCGCCACCGCGGGGCCCAGGATGCGTGCTTCGAGCTCGCCGATCGTCGCCCGGAGCCTGTCGCCCAGCCGCGCCGAGACCTCCTGCACCCGCTTCTCGTTGAACCCCTGCACCAGGATCCGCACGAGCGATCGGAAGGGGGGGTACCCCGTCTCCTCCCGCATCTCGAGCTCCTTGGCCAGGAAGCCCGTGAAGTCGTAGGTCGAGGCGGTCTTCACCGCGTAGTGCTGCGGGTAGAAGGTTTGGACCACGACGCGGCCGCCCTTGTCGCCCCGGCCCGTCCGGCCCGCCACCTGGGTGATCAGCTGGAACGTCCGCTCCGCCGCCCGGAAGTCGGGGATGTGGAACGCCGTGTCGGCGCTCACCACGCCCACCAGCGTCACGTCGGGCACGTCGAGTCCCTTCGCGATCATCTGCGTCCCCACGAGGATGTCGGTCTCGCCGCCCCACAGGGCCTGGAGCGCGTCGCGGTAGTCCCGCCGCGTCTTCATCGAGTCCGAGTCCATCCGTGAGACCGCGAATCCGGGGAAGATCCGCTTCACCTCGTCCTCGATCCGCTCCGTCCCGATCCCGTAGAGTTGCAGCTTGAACCCCCCGCAGTCGGGGCACGCCGTCGGGAGGGGCTTGGATTCAATGCAGTAGTGGCAGACCGCCTTCCCCGTCTCGCGGTGGAACGTCATCGCGACGTCGCAGCGGCGGCAGCTGAAGAACCAGCCGCAGCGAGGGCAGGAGACGTGGGTCAGATAGCCGCGCCGGTTGAGGAAGAGGATCGCCTGCTCGCCCCGCCCCATCGACTGCTTCATCAGCTGCTCGAGTCGCCGCGAGATGATCGGGTAGCGCTTCAGCTCGGCCTTCTCGGCCGCCATGTCGACCACCTCGATCTCGGGCATCTCGCGCCCCTCGATCCGCGCGGGGAGCCGCGCCAGCCGGTAGTCGCCCCGACGGGAAAGCTGGATCGCCTCGAGCGACGGCGTCGCGCTCCCCAGGATCACCGTCGCCCCCTCCCGCCGGGCCCGCTCGACCGCCACTTCCCGCGCGTGGTAGCGCGGCACGTTGTCCTGCTTGTAGGCCGCCTCGTGCTCCTCGTCGAGGACGATGAGGCCGAGCGCACGGGTCGGGGCGAAGACCGCCGATCGCGCCCCCACGATCACGTCCACCTCTCCGTCCCGGATCGACCGCCACTGCCGGGCGCGGTCGGCCTCGGTGAGCACGCTGTGGAGGACCGCCACCCGGCGGAAGCGCGCCTTGAAGCGGGAGACCGTCTGGGGCGTGAGCGCGATCTCGGGGACGAGCACGATGGCCTGCTTGCCGCGCTCGACCGCGCGGGCGATCGCGCGCAGGTAGACCTCCGTCTTGCCGCTCCCCGTCACGCCGTGGAGGAGGACCACGCCACCCTTCTCGACGGTCGCGAGCGCTTCTTCCTGCGCCGGGCTGAGACGGATCTCCTTCGGCTTCTCCGCGATCGCGTCGGCCATCGCGTCGATCTCGGGAGGGACGAGCTTTTCCGCCAGGACGCCCGACCGGATCATCGCCGAGACGGCCGACGTCGAGGCGCCGGCGCGCTTCGCGAAGTCCCTGAGGAGGAGCGGCACTTCGAGCGATCGGGCGAGCGCGACGGCCGCCTTCTGCTTCGGGGTCTTCCCCTCGCCTGCGCCGACCGAGACGAGGCGGAGCATCCTGCCGGGCCGCGCCTTCTTGACTCCGGAGGGGATGGCGGCCGCGAGCGCCTCGCCCCACGAGCAGGCGTAGCGCGCGGCGATCCACTTCGTGAGCTCGAGGAGCCTTTCGTCGGCCGTGACCTGCTCCTGCGCCGCCGCGATGTCCTTGATGCGCGGGAAGCTCGCCCGGTCGGCCAGGCGGACGACGTAGCCGCTCGTCTGGCGCGAGCCGAAGGGGACGTCGACCCGCACGCCCGGGCGGACGCGGTCTCGGAGCGCCTCGGGGATCCGGTAGGTGAAGGCGCGGTCGACCGGGAGGTTCAGGACGACTTCGGCGAACTCCGCCATCGGCGGAATCCTACCAAAGAGGGGTGTGTCTGGATAGGTCGCGGGGCTACTTCAGCGAGGCGCTCTTCCGCGCGTAGAGGCGGTCGCCGCCGCGCTCCTCGCAGAGGATCTCGATCTTGAGGGCGGCGGGATCAAGCAGGTGGACGTCGCGGACCAGGTACTCCAGCGTGCGTTCGGCGGGAGACTTCGCTTCGAGCGTCCCCAGCGGCTCGGTCTGCTCGGGCCGGTTGGGGAGCCGCACCGCGGCGACGAGGGTCATCTTGCGCGACGTGGCATTGGTGACGCGGACGGCGATGCGCTTCGCGTCGTCGACCCCCGGCTCGTCGGTCACCTGGACGGAGATCTCGATCTGCGGGGCGACCCGGATGGCGAGCCTCTCGCGGACCGTCTGGGGCCGGCCGTCCTGCGTGAACAGGAGTTCGACGCCGAGGGGCCGCTCGCCCTCCGATTCGGTGGGAGGGAGGATGAAGGTCAACTCGTGGTTAAGCTCCTTGCCCGGAGCGATCGAGAGGTCGCGCGCCTGGATCGGGCGGACGATCCAGTCGTGGGGGAGGGGGTCCCCGAGGCGGACCCGGAGGTTCGTGATCTCGCTTAGCCGGGAGCGGTTGCGGAACTTGAGGACGCGGGTGATGGGGTCGGCGCGCAGGGGGAGCGTGTTCCCGGGCGCCGAAGGCTCCGTGGGATCGGTGAGGCGCAGGCTGATCTGCGTCTCGAGGAACGAGGGGTCGACCTTCCCGATGAAGATCGGCATCGCGCCCGTTCGGAGCCGCTCTCCGGGGACGTGACGGCGGACGGCGCCAAGGGCCGGGAACACCTCCGCCTCCGCCCCCAGGTTGAATTCGCGGTCCACTTCCCCCGTCTCGCTCCAGAGGACCAGGATCGCCCGTCCGCCCTTTTCGAAGGCGGCCTTCACCGGCG
>CAZSCC010000161.1:0-3333 GCA_964604905.1 uncultured Planctomycetales bacterium | reverse complement strand
GATCGAGCCCGGCTCGCGCGCCGCGGTGACGGTGAAGCATTCGATCAAGGCCCTCAAGCCGACGCATGACCCGAAGACCCCGAAGACGGCCGCGCGCTGGGAGTGGGTGGAGCTCTCGCTGCCCAAGTACTCGGGTCCGGGCCCGAAGCGCTTCCGCTTCATGACGGACCAGAAGGGCTTCTCGATTGGCGCGCTGCTGGTGTCGAGCCTGCGCAAGGCGCCGCCCAAGGAGGACGAGTTCAAGGAACTCGAGAAGGCGCGCGTCCAGGACGTGCCGCCGAACTTCGGCGATCCGGACCTGGTCGTGTACTGGGCGTTCGAGGAGGGCTCGGGTGCGGCGGTGGAGGACCTCTCGGGGAACGGCCACACGGGGACGCTGGCCGGCAAGGCCATTCGGGCGGCGGGGAAGATAGGCGGCGGCCTCGAGTTCCAGGGGGGGGACGGGGCGCTGACGAGTCCCGACAAGCCCGTCCTCCGGCTGACGGGCGACATCACGATCGCCTTCTGGGTGAAGAAGAACGCCCCGGCGGGCGACTGGCAGCGCATGGTGGGGAAGGGGGACGAGCGGATCCGCAACTACGGCGTCTGGACGGGCGGGAACGGCAACAAGGTTCTCTGGCAGCAGTACAACCAGGAGGGCGTCGGGATCCTGCAGGTCACGAGCGCGAAGGACCTGCCGGTGGGCCAGTGGGCGCACGTCGCGGTGACGATGGAAGGCAGCAAGGGGACGGTCTACATCGACGGCGCGAAGGACGGGGAGGGGACGCGCAGCGGGGCGCCGGGCGTGGGGGCGTTCCCCCTGACGCTCGCCACCTCCAACCACCTGGCTCTCGTGGGCGCGCTCGACGACGTCCGGATCTACAAGCGGTCGCTCACGGCCGTGGAAGTCCGCGGTCTCTTCGAGATGGGGAAGTGAGCTCCGGCCATTGACCGGGCTTCCGGATCAGGGGATCTGAGGCCTCCCTCGAGGACTCTGGCGCACGCAATCGGGAATTCCTCCCCGGGCCTCCGATCCGGCAGATTCCAGACGTTCATGCGCACGGGATGAGTCACACCGGTCGGTTTCGCCGAGATGGAGCACCTTGACTCCCGCAAAGGGGGAGAGGAATATCGAGGGGATGCCAACATCCCGGTTCTGAAAGATCAGCCCCCTTCATCTGGAGCCCGGCCGCGTTTCCGACGGACCCTACGCCAAAGGTCACGCTGGGCCGCTATCCCACGATCATCGTTTGGGCTGAAGGTCGTGACCCGTTATCCGGCCGTAAGGCCGTAGAACGCCACCGCGGTGTCGTGCAGGAACTTCCGCTGATCGGCGGGCGGGCGGGAACGGATGATCTCTCGAAGCGCCGAGATCCACGCCGCGCCCGACGCCCCTCCCGTGCAGACCGGCCAGTCGCTTCCGAAGACCGACCGGTCGGGTCCGAAGGCGTCGAGACACGCGTCCACGATCGGCGCCAGGTGCTCGGGACCCCACGAGGGCTTCGGCACCCGGGCGACGATCCCGGAGATCTTGCAGATCACGTTCTTCCGCGAAGCCAGCGCGTCCATCGAGCGGCGCCAGGCGGCGGCATCGTGCGAGGGCTTATCGGACGGCGACTTCAGGAAGGCCTTCGGGTCGGCGTTCCCGCAGTGGTCCACCACGAAGCGCGTCCCCGGGCAGAGGTCGACCAGCTTCACGCCGTCGTCCAGCCCGGCGGGCGGGACGCAGAGGTCGAAGCAGAGGCCGCGTTCGCCCAGCAGGCGGATCCCCCGCACGAAAGCGGGCGCGAGCGCGCCGCCCTGGAAGAGGACCTGCCGGACCCCCTTCACGTGCGCGTTCCCCTTGAAGCGATCGAGATAGGCGGCGAATCCGTCCTCCGCCGGGCGGCCGCCGATCACCGCGCCGCGCGTGGGCGACGACGGGTCCGCGCAGAGGCCGAGGACATACTCTGCCTCGGCCACCTTCTGGTCGGCCGCGACGTCCACCTCCATGTAGACCGCCCGCGCGACCCCCGTGCCGCGGAAGGCCTCGAGGTAGTCCTGGGGGAGATGGTTTTTGGCGAGCGGGCCGCGGTCGGCGAGCCAGGGGAGCCGGAAGCGGTCGAGGTCCCAGAGGTGCTGGTGGGTGTCGACGATCGGGATCAGGTCGCGATCCCCGCCGGGCGCGCCCGCGCAGCCGGCCAGGGCGACCGTCGCCGTCGCGGCGGTGGAGGCGAGGAACTCCCGGCGGCCCATCGGCATGGCGCCTATTCTATATCGGAGCCCGCTTCCCTGATATACTCTCCCGCCATCGGAGGAGATGGGACCATGAGCACGGTCGAAGAAGGTAAGAAGGCGCCCGGCTTCACGCTCGAGGATGCGACCGGGAAGAAGGTCTCGCTCTCGGACTTCAAGGGCAAGGACGTGATCCTCTGGTTCTACCCGAAGGACGACACTCCCGGCTGAACCAAGGAGGCCTGCGGCTTCCGCGACGTGTGGAAGGACCTGCAGAAGACGGGCACCGTGGTGCTCGGCATCTCGGCGGACGACGCCGAATCCCACCGGGAGTTCATTGCGAAATACCAGCTGCCCTTCACCCTCCTCTGCGACCCCGACCACAAGGTCATGGAAGAGTACGGTGCGTACGGCAAGAAGAAGATGTACGGCATTCCCATGGTGGGCGTCATCCGCTCCAGCGTCTGGATCGGCCCCGACGGCGTGATCAAGAAGCATTGGGCCAAGGTCGCCGACGCCGCCAAACATCCCGCCCAGGCGCTCGCCCTGATGCAGGGCGGCGCCTGATCCCCCGCCGCTGAATTGTCCGACAATTGGCGTAAATCAACGAGGCAGGTTTGCGCCATTTGTCGGACAAATGGCGCAAATCTGCCTCGTAGGAACGCGCTGAATGGTCGGGCAATTGCCCGGCCGGGCGTAGTTTCACTTCGGGCCTTGACAGCTCCCTGACTCGAGCTACTCTTCCTGCGGGGAAGAGAGTCCACGCCGGAGTATGAGAGGGGGAAGTCATGCGGTTCCTACGCTACGGTCTCATCGTCTCTCTCGCGCTCGTCGTCGCGTCGTTCGGATCGACCGGAGACCCGGACCGCAGCGCGGCGGTCGCCGCGGAGCCGGACCCGCTCCGCGTCATCGACCGCGGCGACGGCGATCGCGTATGGGTACGCTTCGATCGGCCCATGGTCGAGCCCGAGGGGATCGGAGGCCCCGCTCCCCTCGAGGTCGACCTCCCCGGCCGCGCGACGTGGATCACCGTCTCGACCGCCGTCTTCATGCCGGGGGGGGCGCCGCCCCCGTCGCGCATCGTGAGCGTCTGCGTCCGAGACGTGACGGCGCTCGACGGCGCCCGCCTTGCCGAGCCGG
>CAZSCC010000160.1:0-3840 GCA_964604905.1 uncultured Planctomycetales bacterium | reverse complement strand
GCCTCCGGCGCGAGGAGACCCTCCGCGCCAACCTCTCCAAGTACCACTCGCCCGATCACGTCCGGCTCCTCATGGAGCGCGGCGGCGAGGTGGGCCTCGAGGTCGCCGAGCGCGAGGTGTCCGTCGTCTTCATCGACGTCGAGGGCTCCACGCGGATGGCCGAGGCGGGGAACGCCTCGGAGGTCGCGAAGCTGCTGAACGAGTTCTTCCTGATGGCCACCAACGCGATCTTCCTGCACAACGGGCACGTGAACAACTTCATCGGCGACGAGGTGATGGCGATCTTCAACGCCCCCCTCGACATGAAGGACCACGCGATCAGCGCGGTGAAGGCCTGCGTGACGTTCCTCAAGGACCTCGAGCGATTCTGCCGCGAGAATCCAGAGCGCAAGTTCAACGTCCGCTGCGCCATCAACAGCGGGACCGCCGTCGCGGGGAACGTCGGCACGCCCACCCACATCAAGTACACCGTGATCGGCGACACCGTCAACATCGCCGCGCGCCTCACCAAATTCCCCCAAGTGAACTCCATCGTGGTGGGGGAGAGGACCTACGAGCTCGTCCGTGACGTCTTCAAGGCCAAGGACCTGGGCGACACGCTGCTGAAGGGCAAGGAGAAGACCCTCCGGGCCTACGAGATCCAGGTATGAGGAAAGCAAACCACAGAGACACGGAGAACACAGAGAAGAAGATTCTCTGGGTCTTCCCCCCCGTCCCCCCCCGGGGGGGGACAGGGGGGGCGGTTCTCATTCAAGTGTTTCTCTGTGCGCTCGGTGTCTCTGTGGTTTTCTTTTCCTTATGAAGACCCTCGCCATCCTGGGGTCCACGGGTTCCGTCGGGACGAGCACCCTCGACGTGGCGTCGCACCTGGGCCTCCGCGTCCACGGCCTGGCCGCCGGATCCAACTGGAGGCTGCTGAAGGACCAGATCGCCCGCTACCGTCCGGCCCGCGCGGCGATGGCCGAGGCCGAGGCCTGCGAGACGCTCCGCCGGGAGATGAACGGCTCGGAAACCATCCTCCAGGGAGGCGTCGAGGGCATCCGCGCGGTCGCCACCGCGAAGGAGGCCGACGTCGTCATGTGCGCCATCAGCGGCGCCGCCTGCCTGGGACCCGTCCTCGAGGCCGCCGCGCAGGGAAAGACGCTCGGGCTCGCCAACAAGGAGTCGATGGTCATGGCGGGGCCGATCCTCTGGGAGGTCGCCCGGAAGTCGGGCGCGACGATCGTCCCCGTCGACAGCGAGCACAGCGCGATCTTCCAGGCGATGCGGAGCGGCTCGAAGGGCGAGGTGAAGCGCATCTTCCTGACGGCCTCGGGCGGCCCGTTCCGACAGACGCCGCGCGAGGAGTTCGGGCGGATCACGGTCGAACAGGCGCTCAAGCACCCGACGTGGAACATGGGCGGGAAGATCACGATCGACTCGGCGACCATGTTCAACAAGGCGCTCGAAATCGTCGAGGCCAAGTGGCTCTTCGATCTCGCCCCCAACCAGATTGAAGTCCTGATCCATCCCCAGTCGATCATCCACTCGATGGTCGAATTCGTGGACGGGTCGGTGATCGCGCAACTCGGGCTGCCGGACATGCGGACGCCCATCCAGTTCGCCATCACCTACCCGGACCGCGCGGAGGGGAACGTGAAACGGCTGAACCTTGCGGACGTCAAGACGTTGACCTTTGAAGCGCCCGACCTGGAGAAGTTCCCGTCGCTCGCGCTGGGGTACCGGGCGGCGCAGGCGGGCGGGACCATGGGGGCCGTGCTCAACGCGGCCAACGAGGTGGCGGTGGACCGGTTCGTGAAGCGCGAGGTGTCGTTCGTGAGGATCTTTGAGATCGTCCGCACGGTGATGGACCGGCACACGGTCGTGCCCAGGCCCACGCTGGATGACGTGCTCCAGGCCGATGCCTGGGCGAGACAGGAGGCGCGGTGCAAGTGATCAGGGAGTGGCTCGGAAGCGGCATGTCGATCGTGCTGGTGATCGTGGGGCTGGGCCTCGTCATCTTCATCCACGAGCTCGGCCACTTCCTGATGGCCAAGAAGAACAAGGTGAAAGTGGAGGTCTTCTCGCTCGGCTTCGGCCCGGCGATCTGGAAATTCCGGCGCGGCGAGACGGAGTACCGGGTCTCCTGGTTGCCCCTCGGCGGCTACGGCAAGATGGCCGGCGAGACGATGATGGACGCCGACCGGAAGGGCGAGCCGTGGGAGCTCACCTCGAAGACCCCGTGGCAGCGCTTCCAGATCTTCGTCGCGGGCGCGACCATGAACCTGCTCATCGCCTATCCGATCGCCGTCGCGGCGTACGTGATGGGGATGCCCGAGCTGCCCAACCAGGTGGGGAGGCCGGGACTCGCGGAGTCCCGCGCGGGCATGCTGCCGGGGGACGAGATCATCAAGGTCGGGGACCGCGAGGTCCAGGGGATCGAGAAGTTCCGGATCGAGATGATCCGGCGCCCCACCGGCGTCACGGTGCCCGTCACGGTCCTGCGCGACGGGAAGAAAGTGCAGCTTCAGGTCACGACGATGCGGTCCAGCTTCCACGCCACGATGTCCACCGCGCTCGCCATCCCGGAGGTTGCCCCGGAATCGGTGGTGGGGAAGGCCGGGGTGCAGAAAGCCGACGAGCTGGTCTCGGTGGACGGGGAGCGCCTGTTCTACGGAAGCCAGGTGGACTCGAAACTGCGGGCGAGTGCGGGCAAGGAGGTGAGTCTCAGCTTCAGGCGCCGGTCTCCCGATTTCAACGATACGAAGACGATCAACGTCAAGATCGCGCTCAAGCCCAAGGACTGGTTCGTCATCCCCATGGACGAGAATCTCATGGAGTGCATCGTCCGGCGGGTCGAGCCCGGCATGGCGGCGTACGACGTCCTCGAGCCCGAGGACGTCATCAAGAAGATCGGCGACCGGGAGATCGTCTGCTGGAGGGACCTGAAGGACGTGGTGGAGAAGTCCGCCAATGTGCCCCTCAAGGTCGCCGTCCTCCGGAAAGGCGAGACCCGGGAGTTCACGATCACGCCTTCGATCAAGGAGGACGGGACGGGAGCGATCGGGATCTCCCCGAAGTCCACGAACGTGTTCGCGCGGGTGATCCCGGGCTCGTTCTGGGGCCAGGCCGGGGTGAAGACGGGGGACGTGCTTTATTCGATCGACGGCGTCCCCGGGGAGGTGACGCTCGAGGGGTCGAAGAGCGTTCCGAGGATCCTGGGCGTGCGCGACTCCAAGCCGAAGAAGATCAGGATCGAGGTGAAGCGCGCGGGAGAGTCGAAGCCGATCATGATCGAGATCGTGGCCGAGATGAAGGCGGAGGCGGACCTCGCCGAGGCGGGCTTCCAGGTCCACGGGGGGGGCGAGCTGAAGATCGGGGACGCCAGGGTGTTCCGCCGGCGGCCGCTGGGCGAGGCGGTCGCGGCGGGCCTGCGGGAGCCCTTCGATCTTGCGGTGATGACGGTCGATGTCCTGCGGAAGCTCCTCACGGGGGGAGAGTCGGCGAAGGGGCTGTCGGGTCCGATCGGGATCATCCAGGCCTCCTACCAATTCGCCCAGATGTCGTTCGGAAAGTTCCTCTGGCTGCTCTGCCTGATCACGGTGAACCTGGGCATCTTCAACCTGCTGCCGATCCCGGTGCTGGACGGCGGCCACAACGTGCTCCTCCTCATCGAGGTGGTGCGGAAGTGGTTCGGCAAGCCGCCTCCCAGCGAGAAGTTCGTGGCGAGCTTCCAGTACGCCGGGCTCCTCTTCATCCTCGCGCTCTTCCTGCTGGTGACCTACAACGATCTGTCGCGGATCTGGAACAGTGGGTAATGAGGGCTGGGCGTCGCTCGTCGGCCAGGTGGTGGTGGTCGAC
>CAZSCC010000159.1:0-29962 GCA_964604905.1 uncultured Planctomycetales bacterium | reverse complement strand
GAGAGGATGTGGCCCGCCTCGTGGCTCATGAGCTTGACCGCGCGGCGGAGGAAGAGCCGCTCGTCGTCGGTCTCGAGCCGCGTGAGGGAGTAGAGACCGCAGCGGCTCTTGAGGCTGCCCTCGCCGAAGACGAAGTGGAGGCCCTTGGCGAAGAGGTCCTGCTCCGTGAGTCCGACGTAGACGAGCGCGTCGGGGGGCACGCGCTCGGCGAGCTGGCCGATCCCCATCGTGGAGTTGAACTGCCCGCGCTGCGGGACCCAGCCGTTCTCGAACATCGGGATCGTGGGGCAGACCTTGGCCGGGACGCCGAAGAAGGCCTCGGCGTACTCGCGGAGGCGCTCGATCGCGGCCTTGTAGCGCTCGCCCGCCCGGCCGAGGGGCTGGAGGTAGAAGACGGAGCGCTCGGCCGTCCGCCGGTTGGCGCAGGCGGCGACGTAGTCGTCGAAGCTCTGGGGCTCCTCGGGGAAGGTGTGGCGCCACTCGCCGGGCTGGGGCGGGCCGAGGCGCTCGGCTTCGGCGCCGGAATCCGGCGGCTTGGAGCAGGAGGCGGTCATGGTCAGTCCCGCGAGGAGCAGCGCTCTCATCCAGGACATGAGACGCCGCCCGCGTGTCGAAAAGTGTATCACCTCCCCGGGGGTGGGGACGTAAGATGTTAGGCCATTCGAACGAGGAAGGAAGAGCGATGCGGATCCTGACGCTTCTTGCCCTGTCGGCGGCGATATTCTCGGCGTCGAAGGTGACCCTGGTCGCGAGCGGCGACCTGAACGAGCCGTTCGGCGTCGACTTCGACAAGTCGGGCGCGATGTACCTCGTCGAGATGGGCGGGAACAAGGTGCGGCGTCTCGACAAGGACGGGAAGCTGACGGTGATCGCGGGGACGGGCGAGAAGGGGGCGGGGGGCGACGGCGGGCCCGCGCTCAAGGCCCAGTTCAACGGGCCGCACCACCTGCTGGTCGGTCCGGACGGCGACGTCTGGGTGGCCGACACCTGGAACAACTGCGTGCGGAGGATTGAACTGAAGACGGGGACGATCACGAAGCCGGTGGGGACGGGCGAGAAGGGCTATGCGGGCGACGGCGGTCCCGCGGTGCAGGCGAAGTTCGGCGGGATCTACTGCCTCGCGTTCGACGCGAAGGGCGAGAACCTCTATCTGGCGGACCTCGACAACCGGCGGATCCGCGCGGTGAACCTGAAGTCGGGGGTCGTGACGACGGTGGCGGGGAACGGGCAGAAGGGCGTCCCGCAGGAAGGCGGGGAGGCGAAGGCCCAGCCGCTGGTCGACCCGCGCGCGGTGGCGGTCGACTCGAAGGGGAGCGTCTACATCCTTGAGCGCGGCGGCCACGCGCTGCGGGTGGTCGATCCCTCGGGCCGGATCCGGACGGTGGTGGGGACGGGAAAGGCGGGTCTCTCGGGCGATGGCGGTCCCGGCCTCCAGGCGCAGATGAACGGCCCCAAGCACGTCTCGATCGATGCCGAGGACAACGTCCTCATCTCGGACGCGGAGAGCAATACGGTCCGCCGGTACCATCCGAAGGACGGCAAGATCTATCGTGTGGCGGGGACGGGGAAGAAGGGGAGTGGAGGGGTGGGGGGGGCGCCTGAGCAGTGCGAGCTGGCCCGCCCGCACGGCGCCCAGGCCGGCCCCGGCGGGGCGATTTACATCAGCGATACCTACAACCACCGGGTGCTCCGCATCGAGAAGTAGGGGGAGGGGTGAGAGCCAACGAAACAGACCGTCTGTTTTGTTGGATTTAGCGTAGTGGCAACGGCAACGAAACGCACCGTCTGTTTCGTTGCGTTCGCAACGAAACAGACGGTGCGTTTCGTTGCCGGGGGTTGGGAGGGAGGGGAGAGAGGGGTGGGTGGAGTGTCCTTTCGTCACACACAACGCATCTTAGGGAGAGCGCGATGAAGACCTTGATCCAGGTGGTGTTCGTTCTCGTGGCGACGGGATGCGCGGGGCCGGCGCCGGTATCCAGCATGGGCGCGACGATGCCCGTCCCGGCGGAAGCGCCGCAGGACGGGAAGCTCCGGATCATCGCGTTCGGAGCCCACCCGGACGACTGCGAGCTCAAGGAGGCGGGGGTCGCCGCCAAGTGGGCGGCGCAGGGCCACCACGTCCGGTTCGTCTCCGTCACGAACGGCGACATCGGCCATTGGGGCATGGCGGGTGGCCCGCTCGCGATGCGCCGCGCGGCCGAGAACAGGAAGTGCTCCGAAATCCTGGGCATCACCAACCAGGTGCTCGACATCCACGACGGCGAGCTCATGGTGACGATGGAGAACCGGCGCGCGATCTGCCGCCTGATCCGGGAATGGAAGGCCGACGTGGTCATCAGCCACCGCCCCAACGACTACCACCCCGACCACCGCTACGTGGGGGTCCTCGTCATGGACGCCGCCTACATGGTGACCGTCCCCTACTTCTGCCCCGACACCCCGTACCTCACCAAGAACCCCGTCTTCCTGTTCTCGGAGGACGGCTTCCAGCGCCCCAACCCGTTCACGGGGGACATCGTGGTCGGGATCGACGACGTGGTCGAGAAGAAGTTCGCCTGCGTCGAGGCCCTGGAATCTCAGTTCTACGAGGGCGGCTGCAACGGCGGCCCCCACCTCGTCCCCGACCCGAAGGACGCCGACAAGGTCGGGGCGCGCAAGAAGGCCGTGCGGGAGAACTTCTCCAAGCGCTTCGCCGGGACGGCCAACCGGTTCCGCGGATCGCTCGAGAACTACTATGGGAAGGACGCGGCCGCGAAGATCGGCTTCGCCGAGGCGTTCGAGATCTGCGAGTACGGGCGCCGCCCGAATCCCGAGGAGATCCGCAAGCTCTTCCCGTTCTTCCCGGCCAAGTGAGGGGACCCATGGCCCAGGACAAGCTCCGCATCATCGCGTTCGGCGCCCACCCGGACGACTGCGAGTACGTGGCCGGCGGCACGGCCGGCCTGTGGGCCGCGAAGGGCCATGCGGTCAAGTTCGTCGCCTGCACGAACGGCGACATCGGCCACCACGCCATGGCGGGCGGGCCGCTCGCGCGGCGCCGCGCGGCGGAGCTCGCGAAGTGTGCGAAGATCCTCGGCATCGCCAACCAGGCGCTGGACAACCACGACGGCGAACTCCTCCCCACGCTCGAGAACCGGAAGAAGGTCTGCACCCTGATCCGTGAGTGGAAGGCGGACGTCGTGATCGGCCACCGCCCCAACGACTACCACCCGGACCACCGCTACACGGGGGTGCTCGTCCAGGACGCGGCCTACATGGTGACCGTCCCCTTCTTCTGCCCCAACATCCCCCACCTGACGCAGAACCCGGTCTTCCTCTTCTACGACGACAAGTTTCTCAAGCCCAACCCGTTCCATCCCGACATCGCGGTGGCGATCGACGCGACGATCGAGAAGAAGCTCGACTGCTTCGACGCCCTCGAGTCGCAGTTCTACGAAGGCGGCTGCAACGCGACGGCCGACCTCGTCCCGAAGGACCTCAAGGGGCAGGCCGAGCGGCGGAAGAAGGTCCGCGACGAGTTCCGCGTCCTCTTCGGCGAGAAGGCCGGGAAGTTCCGGAAGGCGCTTGAGGGCCGGTACGGCAAGGCGGCCGCAGGCAAGGTCCGCTACGCCGAGGCGTTCGAGGTCTGCGAGTACGGCCGCCAGCCCGACGAGGCGGAGATCCGGCGGCTCTTCCCCTTCTTCCCCAAGTGAACCCATGAACCGATTCCTCCTCCTCGCGCTCCTGGCAACCGCTTCCTGCGCGCCGCCGGCCTCGGTCTCCCGGATGCAGGGCGGCGACGGGAAGCTCCGGATCATCGTCTTCGGCGCCCATCCGGACGACTGCGAGTGGAGCGCGGGCGGGACCGGGGCAAAGTGGGCCGCACTGGGCCACCACGTCAAGTTCGTCTCCTGCACGAACGGGGACATCGGCCACTGGGGGATGGCGGGGGGACCGCTCGCGACGCGGCGCGAGGCGGAGGTGAAGGCCTGCGCCCGGATTCTCGGGACCACCGCCCAAGTCCTGGACATCCACGACGGGGAGCTGATGGTGACGATGGAGAACCGACGCACGATCTGCCGCCTCATCCGGGAGTGGAGGGCCGACGTGGTGATCAGCCACCGTCCCAACGACTATCACCCGGATCACCGGTATGTGGGGGTGCTCGTCATGGACGCCGCCTACATGGTGACCGTCCCCTATTTCTGCCCGGACACGCCGCACCTCTCGAAGAACCCCGTCTTCCTGTTCTCGGAGGACGAGTTCCGTCGCCCCAACCCGTTCACGGCGGACGTGGCGGTGGCGATCGACGACGTGATCGAGAAGAAGCTGGCCGCGATGGAGGCCCTGGAGTCGCAGTTCTACGAGGGGGGCTGCAACGGCGGCCCCCACCTGGTGCCCGATCCGAAGGACGCGAAGGGGGTGACGGCCCGGAAGAAGCAGGTCCGGGAGGAGTTCACAGGGTACTTCTCCGCCCCCGCCGTCCGGTTCCGCACGGCGCTCGAGAGGACCTACGGCAAGGAGCGGGCCGCCCAGGTGAAGTTTGCCGAGGCCTTCGAGATCTGTGAATACGGCCGCCGCCCCACCCCCGAGGAGCTCCGGAAGCTGTTCCCTTTCTGACCCCCTCCTACCCCAACGAAACGCACCGTCTGTTTCGTTGCGAACGCAACGAAACAGACCGTCTGTTTCGTTGGAGGGTGCACCGGTGAGCGGGGGCTTCGGGCACTGTATATAGAGTAGACACCTATAGGAGCTGACCCATGGCCCTCCGCACCCTCGCCGCCCTCGTGCTGGCCGCCTCCACCCTCGCCGCACAGCAGAAGCCGACCCTCAGCAACCCGAAAAACGAGCCCGTCGGCGTCGTCTGCCACGTCAAGGTCAGCTCCGACAAGGTCCCCGACATGACCAACCTGGAGACCTGGAAGAAGGCCTACATAAAAGAGGGCATGACCGACGAGCAGAAGGCCATGGCCGTCTGGAAGACCGTCCGCACCTTCCAGCACCAGGACAGCCCCCCCGTCGAACACCTCCAGAACGAGGAGGTCGCCCAGGACCCCATCAAGGTCTACAACGTCTACGGCTACGCCTTCTGCAGCGTCGCCTCCTGCGGCGTCGAGGCCCTCTCCCGGTACGTCGGCCTCCAGGCCCGCGGCCGCATCATCAACGCCCACAGCGTCCCCGAGGTCTTCTATGACGGCGCCTGGCATCTCCTCGACAGCTCCCTCATGTGCACCTTCCCTAAGGCCGACGGCAAGGCCGCCAGCGTCGACGAGATCATGGCCGGCGTGAAGGAGTTCTACGACAAGCATCCCGAGTACCGGAAGAACGAGAAGAAGCTGTACGAGTTCATGCGCAACGGCGGCTGGAGGAAGGGCCCCGAGGTCCTCTCCCGCTGCCCCAACTACGACGAGAACGGCTGGTTCGAGGCCGCCACCCACGGCTGGTACTCCACAATGCAGGAGTACGACGGCTCCGCCAACGGCATCTATGAGTATGGCTACTCCCAGGGCTACCAGGTCAACATCCAGCTCCGACCCGGCGAACGCCTCACCCGCAACTGGTCCAACAAGGGCCTCCACGTCAACATGCAGGGCGGCGGCGCCCCCGGCTGCATGACGATGAAGACCGGCCAGGACTCCCTCCGCTACACCCCGAAAGACGGCGACCTCGCCCCCGGCCGCGTCGGGAACGGCACCCTCGAGTACGACGTCCCCCCCGCTCTCCTGAAAGAGGCCGCCAAGAGCGGCTCCTTCACCGTCCGCATGCCTTCCAGCTACGTCTACCTCTCCGGCAAGGCGACGTTCAAGGCGGCCGGGGCGGTGACGGTCTCCTTCTCGGACAACAACGGCCTCGATTGGAAGGACGTCCCGGTGACGGGTTCCGAGCTCGACCTCACCCCCCACGTCTTCCGCCGCTACGACTATCGCCTCACGTTCAAGGGCGCCCTCGACTCGCTCAAACTGACCCACGACCTCCAGCACTCCCAGCGTCCGCTGCCGGCCCTCGACAAGGGCCCCAACACGATCTCCTTCTCTGCCGGCCCCGCCGAGGGGACGATCACCGTCGAAGGGAACGTCGACGCCTCCAAGAAGGGCAAGCAGCTCGTCTACACCGACTTCCACCCGACCGCCTCCGGCATGGAGAACGGCCTCTGGGTCGGCGGAAGCGGGAAGGGCGAGGTCACGTTCCCGGTCGCGACCCCCGGCGAGATGGTTCGCCTCCGCTTCGGCGCCCACTACCGCGCGCGCGACGCGAAGGACGGGATCGACTACACGGTCTCCTTCGACGGCGGCAAGACCTGGAAGAGTGCCGGCCGCGCCGCCGGACCCACGCCGGGGAACTGCACCTACGTCACGTTCGCGGACGTCCCCCCCGGGACGAAAGAGGCCCAGGTCCGCTACTCCGGCACGAGCCGGAACGCGACAGGCATCCTCAACTTCCGGATCGACGCCGACTTCAAGGAGCCCCGCGGCGGCTTCCGTCCCGTCAAAGTCACCTACGCGTGGGAGGAGGACGGCAAGGCGAAGCAGGACGTCCGCACGGCCCGGAAGCCCGAGGAGACCTGGACGATCTCCTGCGCGGCCAAGCCCGTCATGAAGTCGATCGCGCTGGAACTCGGGGAGTGATCGCGCTCCTTCTCGCGCTGCAGGCGGCGTCCGCGCCCGAGGAGCCGGTCCTCGAGCCCTCCACGCTCCACTGCCTGGGCGTCACCTGGATCGTCCGGGGCGACGCGAACCAGAACGCCCGGGTCGACGTGGCGTGGCGCGCGAAGGGCGAGTGGAAGCCCGGCCCGCCCCTTTTCCGCGTCGAGCGCGGAGCCGCCCGCCTCAAGCTCGCCGACGACGCCTCCTTCTTCGCCGGCAGCGTCCTCGACCTCCAGCCCGACACGCCTTATGAACTCAAGCTGACGCTCGTCGATCCCGACGGCGGCGGCGCCGAGAGAGTGCTCCAGACGCGGACGATCGGGGAACCCGTCGAGCCGAAAGGCCTGACGGAGATCCACGTGCGCCCCGGGAAGGACGCGCTCCGGGACGCCCAGCGCGGGACCGGCCCCGGCACGCTCTTTCTCCTCCACGCCGGCACCTACGAGGGGACGTTCGAGGTACACAAGAGCGGCGAGCCCGGCCGGCCCGTCGTCTTCCGCGCCGCCGGCGACGGCGAGGTCGTGATCGACGCGCAGGGCGCGAGCAACGCGATCAGCGCCGCGAACCTGCACGACACGTGGTTCGAGGGGCTGACCGTGCGGAACGGACTCAAGGGCCTGACCGCCAGCAACTCCAGCCGCCTCGTCGTCCGGCGCTGCCGCTTCACGGCGGTGACCTACGGCGTCGTTTCCACCGTCAACGAGAAAGGCGACGTCCACGGCCTCTTCATCAGCGACAACGTCTTCGAAGGGCCCTGCACGTGGCCGCGCACGAAGGGGATCGAGTCCGCCCGGGCGATCCAACTCACCGGCGAGGGCCACGTCGTCTGCTACAACCGCATCCGCGGCTTCGCCGACGCGGTCGACACGATGCCCTCCGCCCGCTGCGCCGCGATCGACGTCCACAACAACGAGATCAGCGAGATGACCGACGACGGGATCGAGATGGACTACTCCGACCGCAACACCCGCTGCTTCCGGAACCGGCTGACCAACGTCTTCCAGGGGATCTCGACCCAGCCCGTCCACGGCGGCCCGGTCTACATCACCCGGAACGTGCTCTACAACGTCTCGCGCGAGCCGTTCAAACTGCACAACACGCCCACGGGCGTGGTCCTCTACCACAACACGGTCGTCAAGAAGGGCGTCCCTTTCCTGCTCTCCACGACCGACCCCGTCCGCCGCGTCGTCTCGCGCAACAACCTCTTCATCGGGTCCGCCGACGGGTACGCGATCCAGAACGAGACCCCCATGGTGGACTGCGACTTCGACGTCGACGGGTTCGCGGGCGGGCCGTTCCGGCAGTTCATGAAGTGGAACGGCGTCCGCTACGCGACGATCGACGAGGTCCGGGCGAAAGCGCCGGCCTACCGGCGGGCGGTGATGGTCGACGCGTCGGGCGTGGCCGTGCCGGACGACGACCGGAAGCAGTTCACGGTCGGCTTCGACCCGCGGCTGAAGCTGGGGGTCGACGCGGGGGAGGCGCTGGTCGGGTTCGACTTCTTGGGGGCGGCGCCCGACCTCGGGGCGATCGAGACCGGTGCGGACCTTCCGCACTACGGGCCGAGGTAGCTTACTTCGGCGGGGCGGGGCGCGTACTCGCGTCGTCGCCCATCTCGACCAGCGTCGTCATGGTGTCGCCCATCTCCCACTTGACGGGGCCCGCGGGGATGAGCGCGCTGTACCACGTCTTGACGGGCGCGCCGTCCACGTCGCCTTCGATCACCAGGCAGTCGAGCGAGCGGCGTCCCACTCGGATCGTGTGCTCCCACAGACGGCTCGTGGTCATCTTGTGCCTGGGAGACTCCTCCTTCAGGACCGCCCCGGCGTTCTTGCTCTCCACCAGCACCCAGCGCCGGAGGGGAGGCGATTCCCATTCGCGGACTTCGCAGATCCATCTCTGGCCGTCGATCGTCAGCGTCTCCTCGCCCTTCACCCAGTAGGGGGGGATCGTGGTCGTGATGTCGCCGGTCGCGGTGGAGAGGGTGTAGCTTCCCGTCTCCCTGGACTTAAGCACGAGGTCGGCATAGCCCGTCTTGCCCGCTCTCTCGATCTTCATCCGGTACCAGGCGCCCGGAGCGATCGGGGTCCAGGGATTGTTCACCACGCCCGGAGGCTTGGGCTTGGGCGGCGGCTCGACCTTCTTGGGATCGACTTTCTTGGGATTGACCTTAGCGGGGTCGACTTTCTTGGGGTCGACCTTCGAGGGATCCACCTTGGGCGGATCGACTTTGGGCGGATCGATCTTGGGGGGGGCGATCTTCGGCGGATCGATCTTGGGGGGATCGACCTTGACCGGGTTGGTCTTGGCGATGACGGGGTCCTTCTTCGGCTCGGGAGTCGGCTCCGTGCCGCCGCTGCCGTTCATGAGAACCCAGCCGCCGCCGCCCAGGAGGGCCGCGACGATGACCGCGATCGCCCACTTGAGCCCGGAGCCGGAGTCCGAGGAGCGCTGCGCCCGAGCGGTGACCTTCTGGGGAGCGGCGGGAGCGGTCCTCTGGCGCGCGGGGGCGGCGGCCACGGGCGCCGTCTTCTTCGCGGCGCACGCGGCGCAGTAAGTTCCGTTATCGGCCTCCACCACGCAGAGCGCGCAGACCGTCGTGTCGCAGGCCTCGCAGGTGGCGACCGCGGGGGTGTCGGTGTGCGCGGCGCAGACGGAGCCGATCATCCGCCACTTGGTGCCGGGCGTGACGAGCGGCTCGAATTCGGCCTGTTCGGTCCCCTGGGAGGGGGGTGCGGGTTCGGGGTCGAAGACCGACCCCCCGGCCTGGGCGGCGGGTGCGGGGGCCGCGGCGGCGGCCACGGGGGCGCTGCCGGGTTCAACCCAGTCGGAGACCTCGCGGAAGACCTGGACGCACTTGGGGGAGCAGAAGGTCCCTTCCTTCTCGTCGCACACGCACATGAGGCAGATGGATTTCTCGCACGCCTTGCACACGGCCAGGGACAGGGACTCCGGATGATTGGAGCAGTTCTTCTCCATTTGCTCTCCCGACGAAAAACCGACTCAGGGAGTATATAACACGTTGCGCCGGAATGGTATGGGGCCTCTCAAAAGGAACTTTCCATCCTAGTCGAGCGTCCGTTCCACGCGGCGGAGGAACTCCTCCTCGGTGACCACGCCGGCGATCAGGCCGGAGCTGATGGTGTATCCATACGGGCGGACGATCGCCTCGTAACGGGGGATGCGCGAGGCGAAGAGGCGCGGGAAGATCCAGCGGACGAAGTCGTCGGGCTCGATCTGAGCGACTTTCCGGAGCCGCTTCTCCTTCAGGTAGACGGCCAGCTCGGCGTCCAGGAACTCCTCCCTGTAGAGGAGGGGCTTCGGGTCCTCCTTCGCGCGGCGGCGGAGGTCGCGTTCGTTCTTCGGGGTCGCCTCGATGTAGAGGATGAGCGTGTGCTCGTCGAGGACGCGGAGGACCTCCGGGTCGTCCAGCTCGCAGAGGCTGCCGGCCGCGTCGTTCACGAAGTGGCGGTAGCCGTAGATGTCGTGGGCCTTCCGGATGAACTCGGGGACGTCCTTCATCGCGGCGACCTCGGCGTCGTGGTACATGACCTGGCGGCGCCTGAACTCGGCGAGGTCGAGGCCGCCGCGGGCCGGGTCGCCCAGCTTGCCCAGGAAGCCGAGCACGGGCCCGAGGTTGTCGACGGTGATGTTGCTGGCGATGTAGATCGAGTCGGAGCGCAGGAGGTCGCGCAGGAACGGGACGCTCATGGCCTGGCTCTTGATCTGGTCGAGGATGGGCTCGCCCAGGTAGCGGGTCCCGATCCGGTAGTCGGCGGAGTAGTGGAACCAGTCGTCCTTGCGGAGGCGGGCGGAGAGGTGGGTCTTCCCGACGCCCGACATGCCGACGAGCGTGATCGACTTGTTCTTCCACGCGCGGAACTGCCGGGCGGTCATCTTCATGGCCGGGACCATCGTACTTGCCGGGCCGTCTTTGTCAAACTCGGACGTAGAGTCTTTGGATGGCCGCAGAGACCCGGAGAGACCCTTTCTGGTCCGCCCTGAGAATCTCTGCTCTGCGGCTCCGAGTCTCTGCGGCTGAATTTTCTTGGAGGCTTCCATGAGCACCCGCATTTCCCGCCGCCGGTTCCTCGCGCAGAGCTCCGCCGCGGCGGCGTTCCCGTACATCATCCCGCGGAGCGTCCGCGGGGCCGGCGAGAAGCTCAACATCGCCGGGATCGGCGTGGGCGGGAAGGGCGAGGTGGACGTGGGCTTCTGCGCGGGGCAGAACGTGGTCGCCCTCTGCGACCCCGACGACGCCCGCGCGGCGGGGACGGTCAAGAAGTTCCCTGGCGCCAAGGTCTACAAGGACTTCCGGAAGATGCTGGAGGAGATGGGGAAGGGCATCGACGCGGTGACGGTCTCGACGCCCGACCACACGCACGCGGTCGCGGCCGTCATGGCGATGAAGATGGGGAAGCACGTCTACTGCCAGAAGCCGCTGACGCGGACGATCTCCGAGGCGCGGATGATGCTGGAGGTCGCGCGGGAGAAGAAGGTGGCGACCCAGATGGGGAACCAGGGCCACGCGAACGCCGGGTCGCGGCGCCTCGTCGAGCTGATCCAGGGCGGCGTGCTCGGGAAGGTGCGCGAAGTGCACGTCTGGACCGACCGTCCGATCTGGCCGCAGGGGATGGGCCGGCCGGAGGGGACCCCGCCGGTGCCGAAGTCGCTGGACTGGGATCTGTGGCTCGGGCCCGCGCCGGAGCGGCCGTACCACAAGGCCTACGTGCCCTTCAACTGGAGGGGCTTCTGGGATTTCGGGACGGGCGCGCAGGGCGACATGGGCTGCCACAACTCGGACGTGGCGTTCTGGTCGCTCGGCCTGCGCGACCCGATCTCGGCGGAGTCCGAGTCCTCGGGGCTGAACTCCGAGACGGCGCCCAAGTGGTCGGTGGTGACGCTGCAGTTCCCGGAGCGGGACGGCCGCGCGGCGCTGAAGTTCGTCTGGTACGACGGCGGGAAGCTGCCGCCGGCGGAACTCGTGAAGGGGACGGAGCTGCCGAAGAACGGCTCGATCCTGGTGGGGGACAAGGACACGCTCTACGTGCCCAGCATGTGGGGGCCCGGGAAGTTCCTGTCGGGCGCGAAGGCGGAGGACTTCAAGGAGATCCCCGAGAAGCTGCCGAAGCACGCCGACTTCGAGCGGCGCCATTACGAGGAGTGGTTCGAGGCGTGCAAGGGCGGGGCGCCGTCCTACTCGAATTTCGAGGTTTCGGCGCCGATGACGGAGGCGCTCCTCGTGGGGAACCTCTCGGTGCGGCTCGGGAAGAAGATCGAATGGGACGCGGCGTCGATGAAGGCGAAGAACGCTCCCGAGGCGGACGCGCTGATCCGGCCGGAGTACCGGAAGGGGTGGAATCTCTGAGCCTCCCGGGCCTTCCCCGCCGGCCCGGCCCGGCGCGACGTGAGCGGTTTCCTCGCATTCACGTCCCCTCAGGGGTATGATGGCCGCGCGGTAGGGAGATTCCCGGGCCGAAAGAGCCCCGTCCCATGAGCGGTGCCGGCCGGCGAGTCCATCCACCGCCGTCATGATCTGGGACGAGCCGGGCGTCGTGCTTTCCCTCCCGGCCGGCTTCGTGCTAGATCGAGGCGATCGAGCCCGGCGTTCCGAGTCACGGGTCTGATCTGAAGGGACGCACGCCGCATGCCCACGGAAGGCGGGTTCGGGCGGGAAGCCGGGCTCGACGAGTACCTCAAGGAAATCCAGCAGGTCCCCCTGCTCAAGGCGAGCGAAGAGACCGCGCTGGCCCGGCGGATGAAGAAGGCCTCCTCGCCGAACGAGGATGCGCGCCGGGATGCCCGGGAAGCCCGCGAGGCGTTCATCAAGGCCAATCTCCGCCTGGTGGTCTCGATCGCCCGATACTTCGGGAACCGCGGGCTTTCGCTCCCCGATCTGGTCGAGGAGGGGAACATCGGGCTGCTCCGCGCCGTGGAGAAGTTCGATCCCGCGCGCAAGTGCCGGTTCTCGACCTACGCGACCTGGTGGATCCGCCAGGCGATGCGGCGGGCGCTGATCGCCACCGCGCCGACGGTACGGATCCCCTCGTACCTGGTCGAGATCATCGCCCGCTGGAAGATCCTCCAGCGGTCCTTTTTCCAGAAGCACGGCCGGATGCCCGATCTCCAGGAGGCGGCCGCGGAGATGGGCCTGGGCAAGGAGGGCGTGGGGATTCTCACCCGGGCCGTCCGGGCCTCCGAGAGCTTCGCGCGGCCGGTCAGCCTGGACGTCCTCTGGTCCGCCACCGGCGAGATCGCCGACGAACGGGCGGAAGGCCCCTCCGGGCGCGCGTCTCTTCCGGGAGCGGACGAGGAGAGGATGCGGAAGCTCCTGGGGGCGATCAACGAGCGGGAGGCGATGGTCCTCCGGCTCCGCTTCGGCCTCTACGAGGGGCACCCGATGACGCTGGGGGAGATCGGGAAGAAGCTCCGTCTGACGCGGGAGCGGGTGCGGCAGATCCAGAAGACCGCGGTGACGAAGCTCCAGAAGCGGTTCGTGGAGGATGGGGAGGAGGGATGATCCTTCGGGGGCCCTTGCGGGCCGCCCGGATCGGTGCTATCCTCGCGTGACGTGACCGCGAGCAAGCGAATAGCCCCGTAGTTCTTCCGCGACGCCGGCTCCCCGCCGGCACCCCGATGTCGGTTTCTTTCTCTTCACGGCGTGGATCGGATTCCGTTCTTGGGCCCGTAGCTCAATTGGTCAGAGCAGGGGACTCATAATCCCTTGGTTCCCGGTTCGAGTCCGGGCGGGCCCACCAAACCCCTTGGCAGACGCGGGGTTACACGCGGAAGACGCGATAACTCCGTCTCCCACCGCCTTTTTTGCGCCATGAGTACTCCCGTGAGTACTCTTCTCGTTCGGCTTGGGTTCCACGGCCTTGGGGTCGAGCATGCGCACAGCGTTGGCCCGATCCGAAGGGGCCATGTGGGCATACCGCATCGTGACGGTGATCGAGCTATGGCCCAGGAGGTCCTTGATGGCGGGCAGGGGAACGCCGCGCTGGGCCAGGCGCGACCCGAAGGTGTGGCGTAGGTCATGAAACCGGAGATTGCTGATGGCCGCCCTGATCAGGAGATTGTCCCAGGCGGTGTTGTTGAGGGGGTTGGTGTACATGGTCTCGGTCTGGGGGTTCGTGAAGACATAGGGGCTCTTGATGTGGCGGGGCAGGGTCTCAAGCGTCTGATACACGGTCTCGCACAGGTCGACGGCACGATCGCGCTTGGCCTTGGTGTTGCGAACGACGATCTTCCCAGGTGGTGAGGAAGCGCCCTCAGGACTTCCGCAAGGCGTCGGCCTTTGCCTGGGCTTCCAGAATCGCGCGTTGGAGTTGCGGTTTGAGGGCGGGTCGGAGACGGACGGCCTGGGCGTAGTCGGCGGCCGCGGCCTCATAATCCCGGACGGCGGCCTTCGCGTCGCCGGCCTGTTCGTTCCGGCGCGCCCGCTCCTGGCGCAGCCGGCCGCGATTCGCCCAGGCGTCCTCATAGCGGTCCCACAGTTCGATCGCAAGGGTCTCGTCCGCTTCGGCGGAGGTCAGGTCCGGAACGGGATCGCCCGCGATCTTTGCGAGATAGAGCGCCTTCCGGAACTTCAGGTCGGCCCGGAGATGGAGGTGGAAGGCTTTGTCGCCGTCGGTCTGCATCGCCCGGGTGTAGTCGTGTTCCGCGCGCTCGAACCGCTCCAACGGATCTTCCCCCCGCTGGATCTTGTCGGCGGCCTGGCGGGTCCGGATTTCCCCCAGCCTTCTCCAGGAACTCGGGGACGCCGGCTTGATCCGGATCGCCTCCGTCAGAGCCAGCTCCGCCGCCGACCACTCGGGTCTCGCGTCTCCGCTTGCATGGAGGAGATAGGCGGCGCGGTTGGTGTGGATGACCGCGCGCTGCTTCCATCCTTCCCACAGGTTCGGCGTGAGCTCCAGGAAGCGGGTGATGTCGTCGGCGGCCGCGGCCAGATCGGTCGTGGGGTCCTCGCCTCGTTGATGCAGCAACCCCGCCCGGTCGGTGCGGACCCGGCTTCGACCCAGCAGATGCGGCGTGTAGCCGAGGTCGTGCCCGAGGGCCTCCGTATAGCACGCTTCGGCCCGCTTCCAGAGCTCGAGAGGATCCTTCGCGTCCGAGTCCGATGCGGGAAGCGATGCCACCTGGGCGAGGGTTTCCCACGCCTCCTCGAGCGTCGGATCGCGGTCGATCGCATGTCGCAGGAGGGTCGACGCCTCGGCACCGCGGCCCTGGAGGGAAGCGAGGATCCCGCGCACGGCCAGGACGTTGGCCTCCTTCATTCCGGCCTCCTCCCCGAGACCCCGCTGAAGGGCCTCACAGTCGGCGATGATCGTCGTGCGCAGGCGGCCGATCTCCGCCTCGAGGGTATCCCTGGCCGGGGTCATGGCGATGTTTCCGGCGTCCACGAGTTTTTGTCTCCCCGGCAGGGTGAGCTGGGATTCTCGAAGCTTGAACGACAGAAGGATCGCACGCTCGTAGAGGGCAGGGGCGAATCCCGGATCCTTGCGGAGCGCCTGCTCCTGGCAGGCGAGCGCCGGTTCCTGTTCCATGAGCGCCCGCCACATCCGGCCCATGAGGTAGTCCACCTCCGCCAGGGTCGGCGCCTTGGACGCCGCGCGCCGGTACACCTGTTCGAGCGGAGGGAGCGCGGCGAGCATCGCCCCGTTCTCGCCGAGCCGACGCCGCCGTAGAGCGGAGTCGACCGACACGCGCGCCAGCTCCCTCAGCGTGGTCACCGCCTCGTCTCGCTCCCGACGGTACCGGGCGTTTTCCCCGGCCCACACCGCGAGGACGGCCGCCGCCGCGATGACGGCGCCCGCGGCCAGCAAGAAAGCTGCCGGGTTCCGGCGCACCCGCTGACGCCAGCGATCGAAGGCCGTCGCGGGGCGCGCCAGGATCGGCTCGCCGGACCGGACCCGGCGGAGTTCCTCGGCGAATGCGGCCGCGTCGCCGTAGCGGCGAGAGGGGTCTTTGTGAAGCGCCCGGAGTGCGATCGTTTCGAGATCCGACGGGATCGCCGGGTCGAGCCTGCGGGGCGGAACGGGATCGTCGTTCAGGATCTTCGCGTACAGCTCCGCGGCGGTCTCGCCCGTGTGGGGCGGAAGTCCCGACAGGATCTCGTAGAGCATCGCGCCCAGGGCGTAGACGTCGGTCGACGCCGTCAGCTCCTTCGCTCCCCGCACCTGCTCGGGGGCCATGTAGAGCGGGGTCCCGAGGACCGTCCCGGTCCGCGTGAGCTCGGTGGTGGAATCGACGAGGTGGGCGAGGCCGAAGTCCGCGACCTTCGCCTCCCCGGAAGCGGAGACGAGGATGTTGCCCGGCTTGAGGTCGCGGTGAACGACCCCCTTCGCATGGGCGGCCGCGACGCCCCGCGCGGCCTGCTCCAGGAGTCTGAGGGAATCGTCGCGCTTTCCTCCGGCGGCCAGGAGCGCGGCGAGCGAGCGCCCGTCCACGAACTCCATGACCAGGTACAACCGGCCGCTCTCCTCGCCGGCGTCGAACACGCCGACGACGTGCGTGTCGGCCAGGCCCGCGGCCGTCTCGACCTCGCGACGGAAGCGCTGGCGCGCGGCCGGATGGAGCGCGACCGTCTCGCGGAGGATCTTGACCGCGACCGCCCGGCTCAGCTCCCGGTCCCAGCCGCGGTAGACGACGGACGTGGCCCCTTCGCCGATTTGCTGCAGGAGCTCGTAGCGCGAGAGCGCTGGCATCTCGCCGCGCGCGCCGGCAAGAAGCTTCTCCAGGTCGGACGCCTTTAGCCAGCCCCGCCCGACCAGGAAGTCGGCGAGAGTGAACTCGTCGCCGCGCCGGCGCGCCTTGTCGTGCTCACGGATCGCCTCCTCCAGCCGTTCAGGCGTGAGCAGGCCCGCTTCGAGCGCGAGACGGGCGAGGGGAGGGGCGCTCTCCGGGGCGTCCCACGCCAGGTCGCGCAGGCGCCGGGCGCGGTCATAGTCCCCTGAGGGCATTCCATTCCTCGTCGAAATCCTCGGGACGCTCCGTCTGGCGCCGCAGCTCCGCGCGCATTTCGTCGCGGAGCGCGCCGCGGAGCGTCGACAGCGTCCGCCGGACCTGGTCCTCGGTGAGGCCGAAGCGGGACGCGAGGCCCGCATAGCTCGGCCGGTCCGCATCGGGCGCGAGGTCGTGCGCTTCGAAGACGCGGAATTGATCCGCGCGGGTCCGCTCTCTCAGCCGCCCGACGGCATGGTCGATGAGGGCGACCAGCCACGCGCGGTCGAAGGCGGATCCCGGATCGGCGCTGCGGGGATCCGCGCAGAGCTCGTCGAGGGAAGGGCCGTCGCCGTTCGCGGGCACGAAGGTCGCGGCCCCGCCCCTCTTGATCCGGCCGGCGGACTCGCGGGCGTCCGAGAGAAACCGCCGGAGCACCCCTTTCAGGTATTGCCGGAAGGGCGCGCGGTCGCGCTGATAGCGGGCGAGCACCTCGCCGTCCAGGAGCCAGGTGAAGAAGGCCTGGGTCAGGTCCTTCGCGTCCTCGTTGGAGGAGGAACCGGAGAGGCGGACGAAACAGTAGACGGGCTTCCAGTAGCGCCGGCACAGCTCTTCCAGGGTCGCACGTCCCGCGGGGCCGGCAGGGTCCTGAAGCCCTTCGAGGAACCGGCTGTTCGTGGCGGGGAAAGCCGGCGATGGGCCGCCCAGGCTAGTCTCGTCGCGTCCCGCCATAAGCTCACTCCCGTGGATTATACACGGCGCCGACGCCGCTGTTTCCCGGTGGGTCCGGAAGGCCTCCAGAAATCCGAGAACTTCCCGCCGGGAACACCCAATAGCTCCCATGAGGAGACTGCCCTGGATCGCGGTCCTGCTGGTGGCCTCGGCGTCGGGCGGGTCGGCGCAGCAGTCGTCGCCCGAAGGGGCGGAGCTGTTCGAAAGGCGGATCCTCCCGGTCCTTGTCGCCCGGTGCGTCAGCTGTCACGGCGCGGGTACGGCCAAGCCCAAAGGAGGTCTCGTCGTCGACACTCTCGCCGGACTCCTCCGGGGCGGCGCGCGGGGTCCGGCGGTGGCGCCGGGCGATCCTGAGAAGAGCCTGCTCTTCCAGTCGATCCGGCGGGAGACCGACGAGCTCGCCATGCCTCCCAAGGAGGCGGAGCGGCTGACGGCAGCCGAGATCCAGGACTTCGCCGCGTGGATCCGGGCGGGCGCGCCCGGCCCGAAGGCCCTCCCCGCCGCGACACGGGCGAGCTCGCACTGGTCCTTCTCGAAGCTGCGGCCGGTCGCCCCGCCGGAGGTGAAGCTCAAGGACTGGCCCGTCACGGGGATCGATCGCTTCATCCTCGCGGAGCTGGAGAAGAAGGGGCTGACACTTGCTGCTCCCGCGGATCCGGCGACGGTGTTGCGTCGCGTGACGTTCGACCTCACCGGCCTCCCGCCCTCGCCTGAAGAAGTCGACGCGTTCCTTCGCGACACGGCGCCCGGCGCTTACGACCGGATCGTGGACCGGCTCCTGGCCTCGCCGCGATACGGCGAGCGCTGGGCGCGCCACTGGCTGGACGTCGCGCGCTACGCGGACACCAAGGGCGGCTCGCCGAACTCCCGTTTCCCCTACGCCTACACCTACCGCGACTGGGTGGTGCGCGCCTTCAACGAAGACCTGCCGTACGACCGGTTCATCCTCCTTCAGCTTGCGGCCGACCGGGTTGAGGGCGCGCGGTCGGACGACCGGGCCGCGCTCGGATTCCTGACCGTGGGTCGTCGCTTTGCCGTCGCCGGGGATGGCATCGACGACCAGATCGACGTCGTGACGCGCGGCTTCCTGGGGCTTACGGTGACCTGCGCCCGCTGCCACGACCACAAATTCGATCCCATCCCGACGGCGGACTACTACTCGCTCTATGGTGTTTTCGCGGCGTCGCAGGAACCGAAGGAACTGCCGCTGCTGGGGACCGCCGGCCCCGAACAGGCCGCCTATGAAGCGGAGCGGACACGCCGCCAGGCCGAGGCCGACCGTTACCTGGCGACCCTGCAGGCGGAGGAACTGAAGCAGAGCCGGAAGCCCGAGCAGATCGCGGAGTACCTTCTGGCGGCCATCGAGCTCAAAGGGCTCTCCGTTTCAGAGACGAGGGTGCAGGCCATCAAGCGCGGGCTCAAGCCCGACCTCGCCAAGCGCTGGAGCGACTTCCTTGCCAATCGCGCCCGGAAGCACGATTCGGTGTTCGCCCCCTGGCACACCTTCCCCGCGGGCGTGCCCGAGGACCCGAAGCAGCCGGTCAACGAGTTCGTCGCGAGGCTGCTGGATTGCCCGGCCCCCTCGTCGCCCCAGGACCTTGCCCGGCGCTACGGAACGCTCCTGGCCTCGTTCGCCGGGGAGGAGCCCCGGACGAATCCCGACGAAGAAGCATTGCGCCTGGTCCTCTGCGGTCCCGGCGCCCCGGCGAATCCGGCGCCGCGCGACGTCGAGAAACTCCTGACCCCGCCTCAGAGGAAAGAGCTTGAGAAGTTGCGGGCGAAGGTCGACGAACTGCTCACCGTCCATCCCGGATCGCCCCCGCGCGCGATGGCCCTGCAGGACGTTCCGAAGCTCCCGACGGGGCAGAAGATCTTCCGGCGCGGCGATCCGGTCACTCCCGGGGAAGAAGTGCCGAGGCGGTTCCTGGAGTGCCTCTCGGGTCCGGAGCGCTCGGCCTTCCCGACCGGAAGCGGCCGGCTCGACCTCGCCCGGGCGATCGCCGCCCCGGAAAACCCGTTGACCGCCCGCGTCCTGGTCAACCGGGTCTGGAAGGTCCATTTCGGCGAGGGACTGGTCGGGACGCCCAGCGACTTCGGAACCCAGGGGGACGTTCCGACCCATCCCGACCTTCTGGACTGGCTCGCCCGCGAGTTCGTCGCCGGAGGCCACTCGGTCAAGCAACTCCACCGCCTCATCCTCCGCTCCGCGGTCTACCGGCAGTCGAGCCGGAACAACAGTCCGGATGCGACGCGGGCAGATCCGGAGAATAAGCTGCTCTGGCGCGCCCGCCGGCGGCGGCTGGACTTCGAGGCGACGTGGGATTCGCTCCTGGCCGCCTCCGGACGGCTGGATCTGACGATGGGCGGGCATCCCGTGGCGCTCACGGTCCCCCCCTTCGCCCGACGTCGGGCGATCTACGGCCTCCTCTCGCGGCAGGAACTGCCCGACCTCTACTCGGCCTTCGATTTCCCCAGTCCCGAGTTTCACGCGCCGTCCCGCGAGGAGACGCTGCTCCCGCAGCAGGCGCTCTTCCTGATGAACAGCCCGTTCGTCCACGCGCAGGCCACGGCGCTGGCGACGCGGCCCGACGTTGCGGCGGAATCGGTTCCGGAACGGCGCGTCGAGCGGCTCTATGCGATCGCGTATGGTCGCACGCCGACCGCCGACGAAGTGTCCCACGCCGTCGCGTTCGCGGTCCGCTCGCCGGGGCGCTGGGAACGGCTGGCCCACGTACTTCTCCTCAGCGGCGAGTTCCATTTCGTGGATTAGAGGGAACGCCATGGACACGATGAGCCGACGCCAGCTGCTGTCCTGCTGCGGGACGGGATTCGGGGCGCTTGCCCTGGCCGACCTGCTGGGTCGTTCGGGATTCACGGCGGAGGCCGCGACCGGCGGACCCCTGCGGCCCCGGAGCCCCCACTTCGCTCCCAAGGCGCGTCGCATCCTCCACGTCTTCACGTCGGGCGGGGCGTCGCAGATGGACACGTTCGACCCCAAGCCGACGCTGGCCCGGCTTGCCGAGGAGAAGAAGAAGATTTCCCATCCCTCGCGGCACACGGACTTGCGGACCGTCTTCGCGTCGCCCTTCAAGTTCTCGCGGCGGGGGGAGTCGGGTATCGAGGTGAGCGAGCTCTTCCCCCATCTCTCGAACGTGATCGACGAGCTGTGCGTCGTCCGCTCGATGCAGACGGACACGCCGAGTCACGAGCCCGCGACGCTCCTGATGCACACGGGCCAGCCGCGCCTGCGGCGGCCGAGCGTGGGCTCCTGGGTCACGTACGGCCTCGGGACCGAGAACGAAAACCTCCCGGCCTTCGTGGTGCTGGCTCCGAACGGCCCTCCCGCGACCGGCGGGCAGAACTGGCAGTCCGCGTTCCTTCCCGGCGCCTTCCAGGGCACGTTCATCCACGCCAAGGAGGGCGAGGTCGGGAAAGTGATTGAGAACCTCCAGCCCCGCGCCAAGGGCTCCTCGGAACAGCGGGAGGATCTGGACTTCCTGGCCGAGATCGACCGGCGGCACCGGGCGGACCGTCCCGAGGACCCGAGGCTCGAAGCGCGGATCCAGAACTTCGAGCTCGCGTATCGGATGCAGACGGAGGCGCTGGACGCCTTCGACGTCTCGCGCGAGCCCAAGTCTATTCAGGACGCCTACGGTCCCGGCGGGGAAGCACGGTCGTACCTGGTCGCCCGCCGTCTCCTCGAGCGCGGGGTCCGGTACGTCCAGGTGTGGAGCAGCGGCTGGGACCACCACGACGGCCTGAAGTCGCGGATCGAGAAGAACGCGAAGGACCAGGATCGGCCCCTGGCGGCGCTCATCGCCGACCTCAAGCAGCGCGGCCTGCTCGAGGATACGCTCATCCTCTGGTCCGGCGAGTTCGGGCGGACCCCGACCTCCCAGCCGCCGCAGGCCGACGGCACCTTGTCCACTCTGGACGGCCGCGACCACAACAACGAGGCGTTCACCGTCTGGATGGCGGGCGGCGGCGTGAAGGCCGGTACGGTGTACGGCGCGACGGACGAGCTGGGCTACTCCGCCGTCGAGAAGAAGGTCCACGTGCACGACCTGCACGCGACGATCCTGCACCTCCTGGGCTTCGACCACGAGAAGCTGACCTACCGCTACGCCGGCCGCGATTTCCGGCTCACGGACGTGCACGGGCGTGTCGTTCGGGATATCATCGCCTGAATGCGTGCGCTCGTTGCTTGCTGGGGATGGGTCCTCCTGCTCGGCGCCGCGCCGCAGGACGTCTCGATGGGGGCCCCTGCCTCGGACCTCAAGATCGTCAAGAGCCAGGGGCGATTCTGGCCGCATGAGTCGGGATACCTGGCCATGGTGGTGGTGGATGACACTCCCGTAGCGGCGGATCTGGCGCTGCTGCGGCCTCTCCAACCCGGGAAGTACTTTTTCTTCGTCAAGGGGACCAGCCCCAGCGAGCGGATCACGCTCCGCATTTCGTGCGGCGGCGGTCAATCGCCGGAAGCGTGCCCGAAGGACAAAGACGAGTCGGGACTGTGGAGCGAACCCCTTCCCCTGGAAGTGCAGAAGGCGGCCGACGTCGTCACCCTCTCGTTCAAGATCAACGGCAAGGCGCCGGATCGGAGCCACTACCAGTTCCAGGCGCTTTACGTCACTTCACGAGAGGGCGTGGCGGTGGGTCCGAGCGACCATGTCGTGGCGCGTTCCTCAGCTGTGAAGCCTGACCCTTCTCCACCCTTGAAGGGCAACCTGATCCCCAACGGCAGCTTTGAAGTGGGCATCGGGCAGGGATGGGAGGTGACGGGTCCGAGCTCGGGGCGGGACTACTCGATTCGCGATCTCTGGGACAAAACCCAGGGGAGTCACGGCTCCGCGTGTGTGGCTTTGCCAGCGGGAGCGACCCTCCTGTCCCGAGTGATTCGAGTCCGGCCCAACCGGTCCCACACGCTGTCGGTCCGCGCGAAGGCGGGCACGTCGCCATCGAGCCTGACGCTCCTGGTCCTGAAGGGAGCGGAGAAACCGAAAAAACAGACGTTCAGCGTGGGCGCGGCATGGCAGGAGATCCGTCTGGGTCCCATTCTGAGCGACTCTCCGGAAGCGGAGATCCAGATTCATCTCGCCGCGGGCGAGCGGTCCGTCTGGATCGACGAACTCCACCTGGAAGAGGGAGACGCGACCGAATACCGGGCGAAGGAGCCGATCGAGATCGGTCTCGTCTGCGACGCCCCCGCTCATCTCTTTCTCGAAGACGAGAAGGTCGCGATGCAGCTGCTGGCGCGGAACGAATCGGACCGGGCGACCTCGACCAGGATCAGCTACGAAGTGTTCGACTACCTCAACCGCAGAGTGAAGACGGGGGTCCTGAACGTCGAGATTCCTTCCAAGGCCACGGCAAAGGCGGACGTCGACTTGTCGACCCGCCGAAGGGGCATCTTCAGGGTCATTGTCTGGGCGGACGACCGGGGGGCCACGGAAGAAGAGGTCACGTACTCCGTCGTGCCCCGGCCGCGTGTCGCCGGAGCGGATCCGACCTCCCTCATCGGGGTGCACGCCAACGCGTCGGATTTTCAATACGAGGCTCTCAAGAAGCTGGGGATCAAGTGGACGCGAATCCTCAGCCCCGAGGCATGGTTCCGCTGGAACCTGGTGGAACCCGAACGCGGGAAATACGTGTGGTATGACGCCAAGATTCAGAAAACCGCCGCGCAGGGCTTCCAGATCCTTGGCACGATCGGATCGGCGGAGTGGCCCAAGTGGGCGACCCAACAGGAAAAGCCCGACCTGGATGCGTGGGAAGAGTTCGTTTTCCGCATCGTGGACCACTACAAGCCCTGGACGAAGTATTGGGAGGTGTGGAACGAGCCCGTCCACGAATTCAAGGCCGACGTCTATGCGGAGATTCTCCGGCGAGCGATCCGTGCGATCCGCAAAGCCGACCCCGCCGCAAAGGTGGTCGGCTTGGGGGGGTCGTTCAACGTCGACTGGTGTGTCGACGTGATCCGACACCTCGGGGGCCGGCCCTCGGACCACTTCGATTACGCGTCGACCCACGTTTACCCCGACCGGGCAGATCCGTTGAATCCCTTGAAGGACACCCAGGCCGTTGGATTTGTCGAGAAGATCATCCGTCCCTTCGGGATGGAGCTCTGGAACACCGAGGCCGGCGCATGGTGCCTGGGATTTCACCAGGGCGCGAATTCCAGCTTCCGTTCGCCTCCGGGGCCCGCGATCTGGCCGCATACGGATGGCTGGCGGTTCTATCGTGGGGGAGATTATGAGTCCTCCCGAGTAGCCCGGAACTTCATGCATTCGGTGGGCAATGGCTTCACGAAGTACTTCTATTATGATTCCCGGTTCAGCCCCTCCCAGAACGCGGGCGCGTCTCATTGCACGATCTTCGGCGTCGGGGACACCATCCGGGCGAAGGGCGTGGCTTATGCGATCCAGGCCTATTTCCTCGACCACGCCAAGGGGCTCGGCAACATCAGTCCTCAGAAGGAGATGTTCGCCTATCTCTTCGACCGGGCCGGGACTCCGCTCCTGGGTGTTTTCATGTCGGACCTTACGGACATGACGAAACGAAGATCGATGAAGCTCGATCTGGATCGAGCCAAGTGGAAAGCCTTCGACTTGATGGGGAATGAGCTGAGTATTTCCGACTCGACCGTCGTCTTCGGCCGCCAACCGGTCATTCTTGAGGGCTGCAACGGCCTGACGGTCCAGGACCTGCGCGCGGCGGTCCAGAACGCGCGAGGTGCCGCCGTCGCCGACACGACGCCGCCCGAACTGTCCATCGCCGACGGTCCCCGGGGGACGATTCGTGAGCGGTCGGTCCGCCTCCGGTGGATCGCGCTCGATGAAACCTCGATTCCCTGGGATCCGTCGAGCCGGAATTCGATCCTCTATTCGTTCCGACTGACCGGGCGGGAAGCCGAGTGGGGCGCCTGGACGACGCAGGTCTACGAGGACCATGCCGACCTTCCGCCAGGCCGGTATCGCTTCGAGATCAAGTCGAAAGATGCGTCCGGGAATGTGTCGGAAGTGCTGGGGCGCGAGTTCGAGGTCCGGCCCCGGTGACCCCAGTCCCGGGACGGGGGTGAGGCGATGAGTGCAGGGATGGCGCTGCTGATGCTGCTCGCCCAGGCGGCGCAAGACCCGACGGCTCCTGCGGCCTGCCGGGACTAGAAACGCAGGAGGCCGCCCAGCCGATCTCGGCAGCGAACCGGGCCGGAGGGTAGGGGAGAGGGTCGCGTCGGACGTTCCTATTGGAAGTTGGGAGCCCTGCTTGGCCCGGGAGTTGCTCCGTCCTGGATGGGGGCGGCGAACTGCCACTACCTCGAGCGGTGTCTTATCCTGGACCAGAGCAAGACGGCGGCGGGCAGCGGGACTCCCATGACCGATTCTTCGATGTCCTCCTATACATAGTCGAGGCACCTCATGTCGATTCCCCGACGCGGTTTCCTGAGCGTCGCCGCCGCCGCCGCCCTCGCGCCCGCCGTGCCGCGCCAGGATCCTCCCCTGCGACGCCCCTTCCGCATCGGCGTCTCGACCTACTCCTGGTGGCACTTCCGCACCAAGAAGGTCGACGTCGGCGGCTGCATCGACCAGGCGGCCGCGATGGGCTTCGACGGCGTCGAGATCCTCCACCAGCAGATGACCGACGAGTCGAACGCGGGCCTCCAGGCGCTCAAGCGCCGCGCCCACGCGAACGGGATCGGCCTCATGGGCTTCTCGATCCACCAGGACTTCGTCTCCCCCGACCCGGAGTTCCGCCAGAAGAACGTCGACCACACCCTTCGCTGCATCGAGCTCGCCTACGCGTTGGGCATCCCGACGCTCCGGCTCAACACGGGACGCTGGAAGACGATCAAGTCGTTCGACGACCTGATGGCGAAGAGGGGCATCGAGCCCGCCCTGCCGGGAGTGACCGAGGACGAGGCGTACAAGTGGGTCACCGACTCGATCGAAAAGATCCTGCCCAAGGCCGAGCAGTGCGGCGTTTGCATGGGACTCGAGAACCACTGGGGGCTTGGCCGGACGGCGGCGGGCGTGATGCGCATCCACGATGCGATCCGATCCCCGTGGCTCAAGACCACGCTCGACACCGGGAACTTTCTGGAGGACATGTACCCGCAGATGGAGAACATGGCGCCCCACGCGGTGCTCGTCCAGGCGAAGACCTACTTCGGCGGCGGCGAATGGTACACCCTCGACATCGACTACCCGCGCGTCGGGAAGATCCTGAGGGACGCGGGCTTCAAGGGGTACGTCTCGCTCGAATTCGAGGGCAAAGAGGACGCGGCGACCGCGATCCCGAAGAGCCTCGACCTTCTGCGCAAGTCCCTTTAGGGGTCCGACCGGAGGCAGAACCGGGATCAGCCCGGGCGGATAGGATGCCTGAACGGGTGGGAAGGACGACAGAAGAGCCGTGAATGATAAGCGGCAAGCGGGGGAGTGGCCCGAAAAGAGAGAGGGCAGGCGTTTGGATCAAAGCCCGCCCGCGCTCGGAGCGCGGGCGATTTAGGAGTGAAGCCAGGAGGCAGGAGCTTCGCCCGGCCGCCCGGTCGACGTGAGGGGGGCGTGCGCCAGTCCGGCGGCCATCGTCCCGGCGTTAGCGGGCGGGGACTCCGCAAGCACCCAGGCCGTGTCGCCCCCCCCCTCCGTCGCGGTGATCGGGCCCGGCGGGGACGAACGCTGTCGTAGAACAACAACTCTTTGCCCAGAATCGCGCCGGGACCACTCCGTATCAAGGATGAGGTCCGGTCAAAGGCACTTCCAGCCTTGATCAGCGGCCGCTCCGCGCCGAAGGTGAGCAATTGTCCGTCTGGACGATGCCCCGGATGGCCGGTTAGGAGTTATCCCAGTGAATCACAGGGAATGGCCCACGGCCGGCTTCGCCGGCCAGACAATTCCCGATGCGATCTTCTTCGCCCAAGGGTGATGCAGTAATACACCGCTTGGACGACTTGGGGGATCCCGAGGGGGTTACTTTGGAGTCGACCTTGAAAGGACGCCGAATGATCCGCGCGCTGATGACCATGAGCCTTGCCTTGGGCCTTTTGACGGACGGCGCCTGGGGACAACAGGACGGGCGGAAGAAACTGCCTCCGGAGGACGTCGTCGAAGTCCCCGCCATCGGCGAGGGCCTCACGGTCAGCAACGTCTTCCAGAGCCACATGGTCCTCCAGCGCGAAAAGCCCGTCGCCGTCTGGGGTTGGGCCGATCCCGGCGAAGAGGTCACCGTCGCATTCGCAGGAAAAACGGCGAAGGCCGCCGCGGCTCCTGACCGGTCCTGGAAGGCGGTCCTCGATCCTCTTCCCGCTGACCGGACGCCCCGCACCCTGACCGTCCAGGGAAGGAACCAGTCTCTCGAGCTCACGGACGTCCTGGTCGGAGACGTCTGGCTGCTGGGCGGACAGAGCAACATGGAGTTCCCGATCGCCAACGTCGACGACGGGCCGCTCGAGATCGCGTCGGCGAACTTCCCCGACATCCGCCTTCTCACGCTCCCCCAGGGCAAAGGATTCGCCTCGGTCCACAGCTTCGAACGACTCCAGGAATGGAGCTCCTGGTTCAGTCGCCATTTCCGCAAGGGCGATTGGGTAGCCTGCACCCCTCAGACCGTGCAGGAGTTCTCGGCCATCGGTTACGTCTTCGGACGGCGCCTCCACATGGCTTCCGGGGTGCCCATCGGCCTCATCAACGCGTCGATCGGGGGGACCACGGTGGAGACCTGGACCCCGGAGGAGGTGGTCCGCCGGATCGAGGCCCCCGAGACGAAGGCCAAGCTGAAGGCCTGGGACGAGAAGATCGCCGCCTACGATCCCCAGGAGGACCTGAAGCGCCGGATCGCGAGGTACGAACAGGACCGGGCCAAGGCAAAAACGCCGGCGGCGGACAGCAAGCCCCCCGCTGACCTGAAACCCGGCCCCGCGGCCGATCGGAACCGGCCGGGGCACTGCTACGCCGGGGTGATCCGTCCCATAGAGGGCCTCACGATCAAGGGTACGGTCTGGCACCAGGGCTTCAACAACTGCTTCGACGGCTCCGCCGGGGGCCGGATGTACTACCAGATCTTCGGAAAGATGATGGCCGCCTGGCGGGGCGCGTTCGGCGATCCCAAGATGCCCTTCTGCATCATCTCGCTCTGCACCGCGGGGGAGCCGCAGACCTTGAACAACTTCGACAAAGCCATGTATGACGCCGGCCCCTATGTCCGCGAGGCGCAGTTCCGGACCTACGTCGACTTCCGCGCCGCCGGCGACGCCGCCGTCGGCTACGTGGACTCGTTTGACCTGCGCAAGAGCTTCTACCACCCGCAGATCAAAATCCCCGCGGGCGAGCGGGCCGCGAAATGGGCGCTCTCCACCCAGTACGGCCTTCTGAAGGACGAGCACTGGCTGCCTCCCTCGATCCGGGAGATGAAGCAGATCGACGACACGCTCCGGCTCACGATGAGCACGGAAATCCGGATGAAGGACGACTCCGACGACGAGATGCGCGGCTTCGCGATCGCGGGCGAAGACCGCCGTTTCTACCCCGCCCAGGTCCGCTACTTCAGCGACGGCGTCGACGCCCGCAAGCAGCCCGTCCTGAAGAAGAACGTGCTCGTGCTTTCAAGCCCGCAGGTTCCCCAGCCCCTGCACTATCGCTATGCGTGGGCGCGCAACCCGATGGCCAACCTGGTGAGCCCGCGCCAGATCCCGCTTCCTCCCCAGCGGAGCGACGACTGGGTGCTGGAGGAGACCCCGACCCGCTTTCCGGGCAGCGACGACCCGGCCCAGGAAGGGCGCATCCGCGGCCTGCTCGTGAAGGAGCTGGAGCTCATCGACCTCGAGCGCCGCGTCCGCGAGGCCGAAGCGATGTTGGCGGTGCTGAAGCCGAAGCTCGCTGCCGACAAGGAAGCCTGGGAAAAACGGAAAACATCGGAGCTCCAGAAAGCCAAGGAGGAGAAGAACCGATGAGCAAGGGCCTGTCGACAAGCGCGATGCTGCTGCTCATGGCGGCCTCGGCCGCCGCGCAGGAGAACTCGCTGCCCAACCCGGACTTCACGAAGGGCGGCCGGATCCCCGAGGTCGCGGACCACGACTGGAACCTCGGGGCCACCGGCTCGCTTGCCCTTGCCGCCTTTTCCGGTTTCCAGGACGCGGCCCCTGTGTGGGAGCCCGAGAGGACCTGGGTGTTCATGGTCGGTGTCCTGGAGTGGAAAGACGAGTCGATCGCACGGTTCCCCAAGGAGAACCGGCGCGACCAGGAACTCGCCGCGCTTCTCTCCCGGCGCGGCGTTCCGGCGGGCCAGATCCTCTTCCTCGAGGACGGAGAGGCGACGCTCGCGAGGATCCGGAAGGAATTCCCGGCCTTCCTGGCGAAGGCGACGGGGACGGTCTTTGTCTACTACGCCGGACACGGGGACCTCGACGCCTCCGGCGCCGCGGCGTTTCTCCCCTACGACTCCGAGGGGCCCCTGGAGCAGTCGGGCTGGTCCGTCCGGTCGATCTTCGACGACCTCGAGAAGCACTTCAAGGGATCGCGCGCGATCCTGCTGGCGGATTGCTGCTACTCCGGCGCGCTGTCCACGGAGGCGCGGAAGCGCAAGGTTCCGGCCCTCTGTCTGGCTTCGTCCCAGTCGAGCGCGGAGTCGACGGGAAACTGGACGTTCACCGAAGGCCTGATCGCCGGGTTCCGCGGCGAGGGCCTGCTGGATCTCGACGGCGACGGCAAGGTGCAGCTCCAGGAGCTGGCGACGCACTCGGAGCAGGAGCTCGCGTTCTCGGAAGGTCAGCTCTCCTCGTTCCATGCGCCCGGCGACGCGGGCCGGCTGGTAATCGCGCCGGCGACGCCCAAGAAGTCGCCCCGGCTGGGCGACCGGCTCGAGGTCGAGTCGAAGGGGGCCTGGTATCCCGCGCGGGTGCTCGAAGAGGACGGCGCCCGCCTCCGTGTGAACTATGCCGGCTATGGTGACGAGTGGGACGAGTGGGTCGGCCCCGACCGCGTCCGCCCCTGGAAGCCGGTCCACTTCGCGTCCGGCTCGCGGGTCGACGTGCGGTGGAAGAAGCGGTGGTACGCCTCGACGATCCTCGAGGGCAAGCTCGGGGTGCACCGGATTCACTACGAGGGCTACGGGGAGAAGTGGGACGAGTGGGTCTCCTCGGCCCGCATCCGCTCTCGCTGATCAGATCAGGGAAGGGCGATCTTCTTGTCGGATCATGAGGAAAGGAACTCATGACGGAAGATCGCCCAGTCGGAGCCCCTTGGGCAGCGCCCCTACGCTGGCCGATGTTCTTCCCCAGCTTCGAATGTCCCCTACTCGCGCCTCTGTCCGAACGGGAGGACAGGAAAATATGAGGAGGTTCGGAGGCGCGTGGTTCCGTGGCGTCGGGCCATGAAACGCCTCGCCCTCGTGACCGCCGCCGAGCTCCCGCTCTTCCTCGCGCAACCCTGCCGCGCCGGGGGGCGTTTCGCCGCGCGATCGCCGGGCTCCTGGCCTGACGCCTCCCGCGGGGACGGCTATTTCGGCGTCCCGGCCCCGAGGCGGAAGAGGTCGGGCGCCGTGTGCCGAAACTCATCACGCGGCTTGGCGAAAGTAATACTTAAGCATGCCCCCGAGACGTTCCCGGCAGCGCACCGGTCCCCGCGCTTCCCCATCGAGGGGCAAGGGGTCGATGAGCCGGTTCAGGAGGCCTTGAT
>CAZSCC010000158.1:0-15690 GCA_964604905.1 uncultured Planctomycetales bacterium | reverse complement strand
CGGCCCTCCCTCCACAGTTCTTGTGCTCTCACACTTAAGAACCGCTGCGAGGGAGGGCCTCATTCAAGAATCGCGTCCGAATTGCCAAATAGATGCGTTTTACGAGCACTTCACCCGGCTAAGCAACAGGAACTAGCTATGCCTTCCCAGCTCCGACGTGGCTCTCACTCTTTTCAGAACGTCACAAGGTGCTTCCAGATCGCTGCTCTTCATGCTCGCGTCAAGAAGGTAATCGTACCCCCCCTTCAGAGTTTCAGAGGAATAGGCTTGAACGCTTTTGGATTGCTGCTGGAGCAGGCTCAGGTGTTTGGCGCGATTTGCCCTGGCATGCGCTTCAAGGATTCGCACATATTCGTGTGGCGGTGGACTGGCTGCTCCGCCGTCCGCACACAAGAGGAGAAAGGCCTTCCGGGGGCAGAGCGCGTGTCCTTGAACAAGTTCAGAAGTAATATGATTCATTGCCCTCTGCTATTCGGGCTGGAAGTCAGTTCCGGCCAGGGCCGTTCTCAGCCATTGGGGGGGATCCGCGGCCGCGAAGACCACTTTGCCGCCTTGCGTCTCCAGTGCCAACCGGGCAATTAGCGACATCGGATCGTCGTCGAGCGCGGCTTGACGGGAGTTGTCATACACTTGGACGATGTCGAACTCCGTGAGGGCACTTATGAGATTCCGCAAGCTGGCCGTGTGGGTTTCCCGTATCACACCGGGAGGAACACCGTGGCCGCCGCGATCCAGGCGGTTGGCGACGCGCCGGATGCACTCCTCGACCTCGGCGGCGATGTACGTGAGCTGCAGGCGGAATCCCACCTTTCGTGCTCGCCGAGCCTGCTTGAACGTGATCTCCTTGGCGAGCGTGACCTCTATCGAGAGACTGAGGCGCTTCCGCAGATGGTTCTTGATGAAGGCCTCGTAGTCCGCGACCGCCTGTCTGCGGATGGTGTCAGGAACATCTTTGGAAGAGCCGCCGTTGAGCACTCGTCGGTGATCATCGATGTTGAAGGCGTCGAATCCCCTGCCGGCTACCGGGAAAAAGGTCGACTTGCCGCTGCCTTGGGGTCCGGCGACGAGGTCGAAGACGGGATTCGTTCCGAAGGAGACGGGACTCACACGACGTCCGATGCGCGGTCGGAACTCGCGTCCAGCCCGTCGTTCCGGATCCGATGGCCCTGGCGGTCAATGATGCCCGAGTCGTAAAGAACCTTGAGGTTATCCTTGAGGCGCCTGGCCCCCTCGCGAACCTGGCCTTCGTTCAGAGCGTGAAGCCTCGCGGCTGCGAGAGCCGTCTCGCTGGCACGCAGCTCGCCACGGAGGAGGTCAATCTTGGCATTCAGATCCTTCTCGACCCTCTGAATGACCCGTACGAGACGGGTAAGTCCGGCCGGCGGGTTCTTCTTCCGGCGGGCGGCGGTGCCTTTCATGAGCGTATGCCTTTCTGGAACATGTTGATTATACCATGAGCGAGAAAGGCTGAAAAGAGGAGCGCGAGGTCCAATACCCGGAGAACCAAGGCGCAACCAGTTCCTTGCTCGGCCATTGAGCTGCCGGCCCAGTTGGAGATTCTTCCGAGTCGTGCTCAAAGCTCCTTTCATCAGCTACAACACTCTCTTTGCGCAGAAAGGAGCCGCGGCATGGCGAAAGTCTTCCAGATGTCGAAGGAGCGAGCCCCGGATGGAAAAACCCGGTGGGTCCGAAGTAAGAAGCCCGTCCCTGGCGGACGATGGTTCATCGACTACACGGATTACGCGGGGAAGCAGATTCGCAGCGCGACGGCCGCTTCAACAAAGAAGGAAGTGCTCAGGATTCTCCGTGCCCGGATGGGGGAGCAGGCACGCGCGGAAGCCGCGGGAGCCCGTCCACAGGCGCTTTCGATGACCCTGGAGAAGTTCCTGGATGAGGTCTACCTCCCTCATGCGAGCGTGACGCTGAGGCCGTCGACGGCGAAGAGCTATCAGGCCCATGCGCCGCTCCTCAAGGAGCATTTCGGAGGAAAGCTTCTCTCGACCGTCACCCGGGGGGACGTGCTCAGGCTCCAGTCCCTCCTGCTAAGGAGAGGCGAGACCAACCCCAAGGACAAGCTGGCGCCCGGAACCATCAACCGGCGAATTTCGTTCTTCCGGACCGTGCTCTACGAGGCCGTGTCGAGGGAGTACATCGACCGCAATCCGGCGGCGCGGCTCAAGATGCTCCCCGAGGAGAACACCCGCTTTCGCGTCATCTCCACCAGAGAGGAGCGTCGGCTCCTCGAGAAGTCGCCTCCCTGGTTGGCCCAAGTCATCCGCCTCGCTCTCCTGACGGGACTTCGCCAAGGCGAGATCTTGCGGCTTCGTCGGTACGACGTCGACCGGGAGCGGTGCTTGATCCACGTTTCGTCCGAGACGAAGAACCACCATTCGCGCCTCGTTCCATACCCGGAAGTGCTTGAACCTCTCCTGAAGGACCTCATCCCAGAAGAGGGGAGCTCGGATCAATTCGTCTTCTCAAAACCCGATGGCGAAGCGCTCAAGCGCTCCCGCATCGTGAACGCTTTTCGGAGAGCGGTCCGCGCGGCCGAACTCTACGACTGCACGTTCCACGACACGCGGCGCACCTACGCCTCCCGGCTGGTCAACCGGGGCGTCTCGCTTCCGGTGATCGCGAAGCTCCTGGGGCATGGAGCGACCTACGTGACCGAGCGGTACGCCCACGTCTCCGAAGGGACACTCGCAGCAGCCGTCGCACGCCTGGACGTCAGCAGATTTCCAGCAGATGCCACCCCTCTCGCGGCTCGCGCGGAGCAGGCCGTCGTAACCCCTCAGTGCTGAGGGAGTTTGGAGGTGGCGGCCGGATTTGAACCGGCGAATAACGGTTTTGCAAAAACCCAAAAAAGGGGTAGTGACAGAGAAGTCCAAGAAAGTCGAAAATGGCCCTAGAGGCCTCAGAACGGCCTCTAGGGCCGTTTTATTGATTTGACACTCGAGCCCTCCGGAACCCTCCAAATCCCTCAAAAGGCCATCCGGATCGTACAAGGATCGTACAAGCCTCGACTGCCTGAAACCCACCCACATCGGATAGAGCAGGCTAGGGCACAGCCACCCGGAAGCCGTAGAGCGGCTTCTGATTGGATGCGGGATCGCCGTTGCGGATCGTCGAACGGCACTCGATCGCACTGTTGTACCAGCACCCGCCGCGCAGGCACCGGGCGTTTCCGCCGGCAGCGCCTGTAGGGTCCACCGCGTCTCCCGCCGCGTACGGTCCCGCCCAGTCCTGGCACCACTCCCACACGTTCCCGTACATGTCAAAGAGGCCCCACGCGTTGGGCTTCTTCTGCCCTACCGGGTGCGTCGAGTTCTTGTTACTCCACGCGTATTCTTCCAAGACGCTCTCGGCGTCTCCGAACGACCACTTCGTCTTCGTCCCCGCACGACACGCGTACTCCCACTCCGCCTCCGTCGGCAACCGCGCCCCTCGGGCTGTTTTCTTCGCCGCCCAATCGCAGAACGCCTTTGCATCATTCCAGCTCATGCACGTCACCGGATGCTCGTCCGTCTGCGTGAACGTCGCCGGCGTCTGCCAGTTGTTTCCCGCGATCTCTTGCCACTGCCCCCCCGCCGTTCGTCCCCAAGCCTTTCCTTCCTTCTCCGCCTCCGTCTTGTACCCCGTGGCCTTTACGAACGCCGCGAACTGGCCCCGCGTCACCTCGTACTTCCCTAGAGAGTATCCCTTCGTGATCGTCACCTTGTGCTCCGGACTCTCGTCCACCTGCCAGGCCTCCAACGGTTCCTCCGTGCTCCCCATCGTGAACGCGCCGGGCTTGATGGTGACCAACTCCATCCGCACGCCGCCGCCGAGATCGAGACTCTGGCGGCTCTTGGGCCCGGTGGCCGGCCCGAGCGACGCGAGCTTCCTCTCGGCCGAGACCCTCGCGAGACCCGTGAGGCCCGGGATCGCCCGCCCCAGCCACTCCGCCGCCCGGCCCCGCGCGCGGGCCTTGTAGGTCGGCGTCTCCTTGTCCGCCTGTGCCGCCCATGCCTCCCCGAGCGCCGCCTGCGCCGAGGCGTCCGTCGGGTTCCCGAGTTCCTGCTCGGCCAGGGTCTTGAGCGCGGGTTCAGAACCCTTCACGAGCATGGGAAGGCCACGCTTCCAGTCCCCTTTCACGAGGCTCACGAATCTCCCCACCGCGGCGTTGGCTGCCGGGTCGTCCGGCTTCGTCTCCAGCGTCTTGAAATGGCCCTTCAGGCCGTCCGCCACCCGCTTGAGGTCCGCGAGCTCGTTGCTCCGCGCCTTCGCCGTCTCCTGGAGCCCCTTGTCATTGGCCGCCCTCGCGAGGGCCTCCGCCCTTGCAGCCAGCTTCACCGCCGCATCGTAGTCGTCCCCCTCCGACGCCTCCTCGGCCACGTCGAGGGCGGCCCCCGCCCACGCCGCCGCGTCCGCCCCTTTGGCCGTCGTCTTGGCGAAGAGATCGACTTTCTCACCCAGGGCTTCCACGTCAAACGCCGCGGCCCTCATGTCGATCGCTTCGAGCGCCGTCTTCGCGTCCATCCCCTGGGCCGCAAAGTCCCGCGCCTGGCGGAGGAGCACGAAAAGCTCCGCGTCCTTCGCGCCCGAGGTCGCCGCGGTCTGGAGCAGCGCGCGGGCCAGCTCCGCCTTGTCCTTCGGCGTCTTGGCCTGGTCGAGGTTGAAGGCCTTCTTGAGGGTGGCTTCCGCGTCGCGCTGTTTCGCGGCGTCGGGCACGGCGGGGCGTCGGGGAGGGGCGGGTACCGGAGGCTTCACGGTCGGTTCCACGAGCGCCGGCTCGGGGGGCTTCACGACAGGCTGGGGTTGGGGCGGTTCCGGGGGCTTGGGAACATCGGGTTTCGGGACCTCCGGCTTGGGCGCCTCGGCGACCTTGGGCTCTTCGGGCTTCGGCTCTTTGTCCTTGAGCCAGCTCGCGATCGTCTTGCCCTGTGCCGTGTCGGCGTACGCGCGGGCGAATTCGGCATATTGCTGGCGGACCTCGTCGGCGGCGAACCGCTTGCTCTGGTCCACCTCCTTGATTTCGTCGAGCTTCCGTTGCGCCTCTTCCTGGCGAAGCTCCGCGGGCGTCTTTCTGCTCGCGGCGGGCTTCACCGGAACCGATAGCGTAGCACCGGGTGTCGGAGCCTCGGGCTGCGGACCCTCCCGGGCCACTGTGCCGGGTGGCGTCGCCCCCGGACGTAGGGTGTTCCAAACGACCCCCAACCCCACGATTAGGACCACCGCGGCGATTCCGCCCCACACCGACGGAGGGACCCCTCCCGTTATGGCAGGCTTCGGGGGCATGGCACGGAACGGGGGAGGTATGGCCGGCAACGCGTGCCTCGAAGTCCCCGGTTCGAGCGAAGTGGCCTTGAACTTGGCGGCCTCCCTGAAGAACTGCTCCTGCTCCTTCGGGGTCAGCGTCGCGAGCAACGTCGGCCCGCACCTCACGCAGCACGTCCGATCCCCCAGCTTCAGAGCTCCGCCCTTGGTGAAATCAGCGGAACGAATCTGCGTTTGGCAGTGGCAGCAGTAGAATATTTCCTGGCCCATTTCCAATTCATTATACTCACCGGGTGCCGGAGGAAGGGCTTCCTTCAAAAAAGATCTTGTGCGACCGCCTGCCATTGCCACACTCCGTGCGGGATAAAGGAAGCGGGAATTCCCTCCTCACCGCATGGCTCTGGATGAACGGGAAGAGCGAGCCTACATCCGAACTGGTCGACTTCGCGGCCGTGGCGACCTGGCCGCCCTACCGCCAGAAGGAAGATGCGGGAGATGGGATCTCCGGGCGCTCGTACCCCCCGACAGGCCGTTAGCCCCTAAATACGACGGCCACTGGATGCTTCCCGGCTACTGTCCCATCCGGGGAAGGGGAAAGCCCTCGCGTTTGGTACCTTTATTCGTCGCGCGGGGACGGCCGCAGTATTATGGCCGGCATGAAACCCAAACCATGGTCGTTTCTACTGGTCGCCCTCTCCGGCGGGCTGAATCGGAAGCAGCAGGACGTGATCGACTATCTGCAGGAAGAAAACCGCGCCCTGCTCGGACATCTCGGCGGGAAACGCCTCCGCCTGAATGATGCCCAACGCGCTGGACTTGCGGTGAAGGGCGAGGCTCTCGGACGAAAACTCCTCCGCGAGATCGCTACCCTGTTCACGCCTGAGACGATTCTCGGGTGGTGCCGGAAGCTTGTGGCCCGAAAGTACGACGGATCCAGGCGTCGCGATCCGGGGCGACCTCCCCAACCCCAGGAGATCTGCGAACTCGTCCTTCGGATGGCCGGTGAGAACCCGCGCTGGGGCCTGACGCGAATCCGGGGAGCGCTCCGGCGCGCGACCGAGGGCTACGTCGTGCATGATCACCTGGAACGGAACCACCAGGGGTTGGGAAATGTGCTGATTGATTCAAGGGAGCTGGATCCCGAAGCCAGGGGGAAAGTCCGATGCCGCGAACGGCTCGGCGGGATGCTGCGGTTCTACCATCGCGAGGCGGCGTGACTTGTTTCCGTACACTACGGGGTTTCGAGCACGCTCCGCCCACGGGAGCGTGAATTAATCTTCCCCCCAGGGTAACCGTTCACCTTCTGCTGTCATTCCCTATATGGACCGCAACAGGGATCTCGACGATTCGATCCGCCGGGCCCAGGCCGGCGATCTGGATGCCTTTGAGGGGGTCATCCGGGCTTACGAAGGTCCGCTCCGCGCCTGGGCCGTGGCCCACTGCCCTCCCGGCGGGGATTCGGACGACGTCGCCCAGAGGACCTTCATCGAGGTCTTCAGGAATATCGGGGATTTCCACGTGGGGACGGACTTCCGGGCCTGGCTCTTCACGGTTGCACGCTTCCAAATGCTCACTGAAACGACGCGCCTCCAGCGCCTCGCCGACTACTACCAGCGCTACGCCCCCCAGGCCCTGGTTGAAGCCCTGGCGCGTCGCGCGGAAGCAGGCGAGGACGCCGATCGCAAGCTTCAGCATTTGAAAAGCTGCCTCCAGGCCCTCGAGCCATCTCCCCGCACCCTGCTTGCCCAGCGCTATGACGAAGGACTGCCTCTCGAGGAGATTGCACGCCGGACCGACCGCTCCGTCGGCGCCATCAAGAAATCCCTTTTCCTTCTGCGAGGGAAGCTCCTCGACTGTGTCCGTTCCAAGCTCGAGGCGGAGACTCTGTGAGCATGGACCGTTTCGATGATCTGTGGACCGACTACCTCGAGGGCAAGCTCGGCGCGGCCGGGATCTCCGAGCTCCAGGAGTTGCTGACCTCCAGGCCGGATCTTCTGGATCGGGCTCTGGGCCTGTATGAAGTCCACCGGGCCCTGGGGCTCCTCCACCAGGCGAAGGATCCCAGCCTCTTCGCGCGTGCCACGGCCGACCGGATCCGCTCGGATCGCGAAGGCTTCGTGGGCTCGCTCAAGGAACGACTCCGCGGAAAACCATCCCCTCGTCGCACTCCCTGGGCAGGCTACGGTCTGATCGCCGCGGCCACGTTGGTGTTCTCCTGGGTGATTCACCTTCTCATCTCAACCCCGCCGCTTCCCGCACCCCCGTCGAGCGGTCCCGTCGCCACACTGGTCCAGAGCGACAAGGCCCTTTGGGAGCGCGAGGGCGATCTCTTCGCAGGCCGGCGCCTCAGTCCCGGGCCGCTCCGGCTGTCGCGGGGAAGTGCAGTGCTGCTCTTCGATAGCGGGGCCATCGTCGCCCTTCACGGCCCGGCCGACTTCGAAATCGAGTCGCGCGGCTCTGCCCGGCTCCGTCACGGACGTATCACCGTGCGCGCCGACCAGGACGCCATCGGCTTCACCGTCCACACGCCCGCCGGAGAGGCCGTGGATCTGGGAACCGAGTTTGCCGTGGCCGTGGAGCTCTCCGGTGCGACGGAGATCCACGTCCAGCAGGGAGAGGTCGCCTGGGGCCGGAAACCCGGACATCCTCCGTCGCACGTTCTCAAGAGCGGCCAAGCGATGCGATTCGACCCCCCGAACGGTGCGGAGGATCGGTCGATCGCGTTTTCGGCCCAGCCGCTCGACGACTTCCTCCGCCGACTTTCGTACGAGGTCCCGCCGAGCCGGCCCACGGCGTTTGAAGACTTCGAATACGATCCCGGTACCCCTCCCCCGGCGACCACATCCGGGGGAAGTGGATGGGCCGGCCCTTGGCGCCTGCGGCAGGGAGTTGAAGTGACCCGGGAACCGGACCTATCGGACCAGCTCCGCATTCTTCCTGAGAGCCTCCAGGGCTCCTGGTTTCCGGATCCGGAACGCGGCGGTGCGCTCGCACTGCCGCCGGGGCAGTCCTTCCTCGTTCGCGGACTGGCGGACCCGGTCGATCTGGGTCGCGACGCCGTCTATTACATGAGCTTCCTGGTTCGCCGCGAGCCCGACGCTCCCCCCGGCTCCCCCGGGGGTCCCCGCTTTCGCCTCACGTTGCGATCCTCCCAGGACTACTGGGGAGCGTCGATCGCCCTGGGCCTGCCGATCTCCCTGCGCCCCGCGATCGAGTTTCACACCGGCTCCTCTTTCGTATCGCCGACCGAACTCGAGGTCGGCGCCACGACTCTCTGGGTCGTCAAGGTCGTCGCCAGCCGCTCTGGAGCCGATGAGATCTTTCTCAAGGTCTTCAAGAGCTCCGAGGCTCTCCCGCGCTTCGAGCCCGCGCCGTGGTCCATCGCGACGGGCCCCTTCATTTCGGACGGACGCCTCGACCTCATCGTCGTCACCGGCACGGGGCCGGCCACCCAGGTCCTTGACGGACTCCGGGTGGGCCGGACCTGGGAATCGGTCACCCGGAGGAATTGAGCCCCATGAAGCCCCTCGTGATGGTCGCGGTCCTTGTCCTGGTCGGCTCTGCTCCGGAACAGGATCGGCCTGCAGCGGGCGGCTTCGACAACACCCTCCGGCCCCTCCTCGTGAAGCACTGTATGGAGTGCCACGACGGGGAGACCAAGAAAGGCGGGCTGGACCTCGCGGCCCTGACCTTCAGCCTCGAACGCCAGGAGACTTTTTCCCAATGGGTGAAGGTCCACGACCGGATCCGGGACGGCGAGATGCCGCCGCCCAAGAAGGCGCAGCCCTCCCCGGCTGACCGGACGGCCCTGCTCTCCACCCTGGAGAAGTCGCTGACCGCCGCCGGCGCCGCGCGGCAGAAACGCGAAGGGCGCAATCCGGTCCGACGCTTGAACCGTGTCGAGTTCGAAAACACGCTGCGCGACCTCCTGGGGATGCCGGGGCTGAAGGTGTTGAACGATCTGCCGGCGGATGGCAAGTCGCACGGCTTCGACCGCACGGCGGATGCGCTGCAGTTTTCGTTCGTCCACATGGACACCTATCTCGCGGCCGTGGACCGCGCGCTGGACCAGGCAACGCCCGACTTCGTGGAGCGGCCGCCGGTTTTCAAATACCGCTACCGGCCCTGGGACAACCATCGCATGGATGGCAAGGAGTGCAACTTGTCGTTCAGCCTCTCCCTGGAGCAGCGACTGTGCATCGGGCTGGTCGGGCTGGAGCGCTACCCGGCCCTCAAGTCGGATAAACGGCTTCGCATCCGTGATGACGAGGGGAAGTGCACGGCGCTCGGCTTTTTCCGCCACGAAGATGCGGACATCTACTGGCAACTGGATGCGTTCCCGGTCCTGTCAGGCTGGCACAAGCTGCGGGTCTGCGGCTACAGCTTCGGCTGGGAGGCGGCTGCAGCCAAGGTCGTGCCCACCGATCGGCATGGCGCACTCACGTGGGAGAAAGGCATCACGAACGAGACCTACGGCACGGTGGATTTGCCGCCCAACAAAGCTTCGGTGAGCGAACTCACCACCTGGCTGGAACGCGGCGGCGGGAGCTCCGGCCGTGATCATATCGGCTTCAACCCGGCATCGTGCGAAAAAATCCGAGACTTCGGCGTGAATAAAGAAACCGGTCTCGGCAAATTTGGCCCGCCGTGCGACGCGCAAGGGGTGGCGATCGAATGGTTTGAGATCGAGGGACCTTTCCACGACCAGTGGCCTCCCGCGAGCCAGCTTGCGCTTTTCGGCAAGCTCCCGGTGAAGGAGTGGACCAAGGACAGCGGCGTGCCGAAGCCCGCCCAGAAGACGTGGCCGAGGGGCGGGTGGAGCGGCTTGAAGGACGTCTACGGAGGCGATGGCGACAAGCGACGCGACGTCCACGTGGTGAGCGCGGAGCCGGGGAAGGACGCGCACCGTTTGCTGACCGCGTTCCTGCGCCGCGCCTTCCGCCGGCCGGTGACGGATTCGGACGTGACCCCTTATCTTGCTATTTTCGCCGGCCGGATGAAGGCGGGCGACCATTTTCAGGATGCGCTGAAAGCCGCCTACCGTGCGGCGCTGGTTTCTCCCGATTTCTTCCTGCTCCGTGGCTCCGGGCCCCATGCCCTGGCTTCGCGGTTGAGCTACTTCCTGTGGGCCGGTCCCCCGGATGAGACGCTGGGCAAACTGGCGGACAATGGCGACCTCGGGAAACCCGCCGTGCTTCGCGCGCAGACGGAGCGGATGCTGGCCGACCCGAAAGCCGCGCGCTTCATCGAGAGCTTCACCGGCCAATGGCTGCACCTGTGCGAGATCGACGCCACCCAGCCGGACAAGAAGCTTTATCCGGAATTCAGGCCCTGGCTCCAGGAATCCATGCTCGCCGAGACGCATGCGTATTTCGCCGAACTGCTCAAGAATGACCTCGGCGTCTCGACGTTTCTGAAGTCGGATTTTGCCATGCTCAACGAGCCGCTCGCCCGGCACTACGGCATCGACGGTGTGCACGGATTTGAGACTCGCCGGGTGGAGTTGCCCAAGGAGTCCCCTCGCGGAGGATTTCTGACCCAGGGCGCGGTGCTCAAAGTCACCGCCAACGGCACGACGACGTCGCCGGTCAAACGCGGCGCGTTCGTCATGGAAAACCTGCTCGGCATCGTGCCCACGCCGCCTCCGGCCGATGCGGGCACCCTCGAGCCGGACACGCGCGGCGTGACGACGATTCGGGAGCAGCTGGAGAAACATAAACGCAACCCGACCTGCGCCTCGTGTCATGTGAAGATGGACCCCTACGGCTTCGCGCTGGAGAGCTTCGATGTCGTGGGCCAATGGCGGAACAGATATCGCGCCGGCGGCGGCAACAACGGGAAGACGGGCTCCGCGGAAAGGCCCTTCGTCAACGGCGGTGGCATCGAGTATCACTACGACAAACCCGTGGATTGCACCGGCCAGCTCCCCGACGGCCGCGCCTTCAAAGACGTTCGCGAACTGCGGGACATTCTTGCCGCGAACGAAGAGGCGCTTGCGCGGGCCTTCGTCGGACACCTCGCCACCTACGCCACCGGCACCGTCCCTGGTTTCTCCGACCGAGCGGAGGTGGACAGGATGCTGCAAAGCGCCAAGGCGAAACGCTACGGCGTGCGCACGTTGCTGCTGGAACTCGTGAGCAGTCCGCTGTTCTCGAAACCTTGAGGGCTGACCCCATGAAAACCGTTGATCCTGCCCTTCGCGCCCCGCTGTCCCGTCGCATGTTTCTCCGTGCCGCCGGGGCCGTGCTTTCGCTGCCTTTCCTTGAGAGCAAGGCGGCACGACTTCATGCCGCCGGTCTGGCCTCGCCCCGTCGCTTTGTGGGCATGATGACGAATTCCGGGATCATGCCCGAGTTCTTCTTCCCCAAGACCGCAGGCAAGGATTATGAGAGCACGCCCTACCTCGACCTCCTGAAAGAGCGCCGCGAGGACATGACGGTCTTTTCCGGCGTCTCGCTGCCGGGCGTCGATGGCGGGCATGCCTCGGAGCACTGTTTCCTCACCGGCGCGCCCGGCGCGAGCCGGGGGACGTTCACCAACACGGCCTCTCTGGATCAGGTCATGGCGGAAGCCGTCGGCGCGTCGACGCGCTTCCCTTCGCTGGTGCTGGGTCTGGGCGAGGGCGGGAGCCTGTCCTGGACGCGCAGCGGGGCGATGATCCCGACGCTCAGAAGCCCGCTCAAGCTCTATCAGAAGCTCTTCATCGAAGACACCCCCGCGACCAAAGCCGCCTCGTTGGCCCGGCTTCAGCAGGACCGCAGCTTGCTCGACGGACTGTGCGCTCAGTACCGGAGGCTCCAGAAAAGCGTGGACGCCGCCGATCGGGACCGGCTGGAGCAATTCGCCACGGGCGTGCGCGATGCGGAAAAGCGCATCGCCGCCGCCCTGGCCTGGACGAACGTCCCCAAGCCGAAAGTCGCTGCCAAGCAGCCGTCGGACATCACGAACGGCAACGATCTTCCGAACAACACGCGGGCCATGTTCGATCTCATCCGCCTGGCGCTGGAGACCGACTCCACCCGGATCATCACGTTCGACGCGTGCGTCACCAGCATCGTGCCGAGCACGATCCCGGGGGTGAGCAATCAAATCCACGCCCTGACTCATCACGGCCAGCAGCCCAAGACGGTCGCCGAATTGCGCCTCATTGAGGAGGTGCAATTCCGGGAACTCGCCCAACTCCTGAACGGACTGCGCAAGGCCAAAGAGGGCGGACTCACGCTGCTCGACCGCACTAGCGTGCTCTACGGCACCAACATGGGAAGCGCCAACTCCCACTCCAACGACAACCTGCCTGTGCTGCTCGCCGGCGGCGGCTTCAAGCACGGCCAGCATCTCGCCTTTGACCGAAAGAAGAATTATCCGCTCTCAAACCTTTACGTAAGCCTCTTGCAGCGCCTTGGAATCGAGGCCGCGAACTTCTCTTCCGGCACAGGCACGATGCGCGGGCTGGAGATGGCATGAGGACGCGCCACAAGATCCGTTTCGGCACGAGGTCTGTGGTCCAGAGGCCGTACGCGGGCGCTGCGCACAAGAACTCACGGGCATACATAAAGGAGACACCATGGGCAGACGTGAAATCCTGTTGATCGTGTGTGCCTCCCTCGGGGGGATTGGTCTTGCGGCGAATGGGGACTCCGACGCCCGCGTGGGCTTTCGCGGGGACGGCACCGGCAGCTTCCCCGAGGCCAAGCCGCCCGTCAAATGGTCCGCCACGGAGAACGTCGCGTGGAAGACCCCCATGCCGGGCAGGTGCAACGGATCGCCGATCGTGGTGGGGGACCACGTCTTCACGTGCAGCGAGCCGGGGACGCTGCTGTGCGTCTCGGCCGCGGACGGGAAGATCCGCTGGTCGGACACCGTCACCTACTTCGATACCGTGCCCGAGGATGATCCGGAGGCGACCGCGATCATCGCCAAGGTGGCTGCCGCGAAGACCGAGAAGGAGAAAGAGGCCGTCAAGGCGTCCCTCAAGAAGGACATCGCGAGGTGCGAGTATTTTGATATGCCGCCCGTGATGGGCTCGCACTTCGGCTTCATCTTCGAATACACGATGCCGACGCCGACCTGCGACGGGAAGCAGGTGTACGTGGTGTACGGCACGGGCCTGGTGGCGGCCTACGACCTCAAGGGCAAGCGCCAGTGGGTGCGGTCGCTCGCGAAGCCGAGTTCTGCCTCGGGATATTCGGCCAATCCGCTCCTGGCCGGGGGCCGACTGGTGATCTGCATGGGGGGCCGCCTGTACGGCCTGGATCCGGCCACCGGGAAGGCCGCCTGGGAGGTCGAACAAAAGGAACGCAACGGCTCTCCCGTGCGGGCGATGGTCGGGGGCATGGAACTGGTGGTGATGCCGTATGGAAACGTGTACCGCGCGTCGGATGGGAAACGGGTGGCAGAAGAGGCGACCTGCAACGGCCAGCTCACGGCGGTGGTGCACGGGGACGTCGTGTATTCCTCGTGGGACGAGTCCTTCTCCGGAGAGGGGCCGCCCAAGTATCTGGCCAAGAAGGGGCCGTATCGGATGATGGCGGCTCGACTCAAGCCGGGCAAAGACGGCATGATCGCCACCGAGCGCCTGTGGGAGACGGAGGAGCGGCCCAGCAGTTACTCATCGCCGGTCTACCACGACGGATTGATCTACAACAAGGTGGACGCCGGGAAGAACCAGTTCCAGGTGGTCGCGTTTGACGCGTCCACGGGACAGGTGGTCTATAAGTCGACGCCGCGCGCGGTGAACAAGGGCACCGATCCTCACCCCTGCATCACGCTGGCCGGGCCCTATATCTACGGCGGTTTCGATTCGGGGCAGATGTGGGTCTTCAAGCCGGGCCGCGAGTTCCAGGAGGTGGCGTTCAACACGCTGGCCAAGGGCGGACTCGGCGCGCACCTCGGGCAGGAAGATCACGACCAGATGACCAGCCCGCCGTTTTTCATCGGCACCCGCATGTATATCCGTTCGCACAAGTTCCTCTGGTGCATCGGAGGCAAGTAGCATGGACAAACCCAAGATCAGGATAAGGAGACGCCATGGGCAGACGTGAATTCCTGTTGATCGTGTGTGCCTCCCTCGGGGGAGTCGGTCTTGCGGCGGGGGGGAATTCGGACGCCCGCATCGGCTTTCGCGGAGACGGCACCGGCAGCTTCCCCGACGCCAAGCCGCCCGTCAAATGGTCCGCCACGGAGAACGTCGCGTGGAAGACCCCCATGCCGGGCAGGTGCAACGGATCGCCGATCGTGGTGGGGGATCACGTCTTCACGTGCAGCGAGCCGGGGACGCTGCTGTGCGTCTCGGCCGCAGACGGGAAGATCCAGTGGTCGGACACCGTCACCTACTTCGATTATGTCCCGAAGGACGATCTTGATGCGGCCGCGATCATCGCCAAGGTGAATGCCGCGAAGACTGCGACGGAGAAAGAGGCCGTCAAGGCGTCCCTGAAGAAGGACATCGCGAGGTGCGAGTATTTTGACAAGCCGCCGGTGATGGGTTCGCACTTCGGCTTTACCTTCGAATACACGATGCCGACGCCGACCTGTGACGGGAAGCAGGTGTACGTGGTGTACGGCACGGGCCTTGCAGCGGCCTACGACCTCAAAGGCAAGCGCCAGTGGGTGCGGGGGCTGGCCAAACCGACGAACGCAATGGGATATGCGGCCAGCCCGCTGCTGGCCGGGGGCCGGGTGGTCATCTGCATGGGAGATCGTCTCTACGGCCTGGATCCGGCCACCGGGAAGTCGGCCTGGGAGGTGGACCACAAGGAGCGGCTCGGCTCTCCCGTGCGAGCGCAGGTCGGCGGGACGGAGTTGGTGGTGATGCCCTATGGGAAAGTGTACCGCGCTTCGGACGGCCACTTGATGGCGGACGAGGCGAGCTGCAACGGCCAGCTCACGGCGGTCGTGCATGGGAACGTGGTGTATTCCTGGTGGGACGAGGACATGTCCAGTGAGGGGCCGCCCAAATTCCTGACCAAGAAGGGGGAGTACAGATTGATGGCGTCGCGGCTCAAGCCGGGCGGAGCTGGGAAGATCGTCGTGGAGAAGCTGTGGGAGTCGGAGGAGCGGGTCGGCAGATACTCCTCGCCAGTCTATCACGATGGGCTGATCTACAATAAAGGAAAGGCCGACAAAGGGTTCCAAGTGGTCGCGTTTGATGCGGCCACAGGACAGGTGGTCTATAAGTCACCGCAGCGCAATGTGTTCAACAGCACCTCTCCTCATCCCTGTATCGCCCAGGCTGGGCCGTACATTTATGGCAGCTTCGATTCGGGGCAGATGTGGGTGTTCAAGCCGGGCCGCGAGTTCCAGGAGGTCGCGTTCAATACGCTGGCCAAGGGCGGACTAGTGTCCCTTCAGCATTGAAACCAACAGTTCCGGGCCCCGAATGCCGATAGATCTCATAGCGGCAGGGAGCCGCAGAGAGAGAGGGGACCCGTGAAC
>CAZSCC010000157.1:0-2917 GCA_964604905.1 uncultured Planctomycetales bacterium | reverse complement strand
GGGCCTGCGGGGCGAAGTAGTACGCCTCCTCGCGGACGATCGAGAGGACGTCGCGCTGCCACGTGTCGAGCGGGGCGTACTCGATCAGGAATTCGAGGACGTCCTTCTGCGGCTCCTCCGGGAACCTCCGCTTCTTCTGCAACTGATCGTCGATCTTCTTCCGCTGCCTCTCCAGAAACTCGGGCGGATTGATATAGCGGTCCATGTAGCCGTGTTCCGCCTTCAGCCGCCGGACCTCGGCCGGCTCCATCTCCTCCGCGAACTCGAACCGCGTCCGCTTCCGGTAGGGAGAGTACACCGAATGGTAGTCGATCAGGTTCTCGAGCGAGAGCGCCGCGTCGAGGAAGGCCTCGACCGTCCCCTGCCCGTGCTTCTCCACGTAGCGCCGGATGCGCGTGCCGTGGTTGGCGATCTCGTCGATCATCCGGCGGTTGGTCTGGGAGAACCACATGTTGTTGCGGAAGAAGTCGCTGTGGCCGTAGACGTGGGCGATGACCATCTTCTGGTCGACCAGCGAGTTCGACTTCATGAGGTAGGCGTAGCAGGGGTCGTTGTTGATGACGAGCTCGTAGATCTTCTGGAGCCCGTAGGCGTAGCCCTTCTTCAGCTCCTCGTACTCCATGCCGAACCGCCAGTGCGGGTAGCGGGTGGGGAACCCGCCGTAGCTGGCGATCTCGTTCATCTCGTCGAAGTCGATCAGCTCGAAGACGGTGCGGAACGGCTGCAGGCCGTACTCGTGCGCATGGCGCAGGATGGAGTCCTGCACGCGGCGCAGCGCGTCCGCCTGCGTGACCGGCCTCTTCGGACGCTTCGCGGCCTGGCTCACTTGCCCTTCCCCAGGAAGTCCCGGATCGAATCGGTGATGCCGTCCTTGTCCTTGATCTCGCTGGTGATCAGGTGCTCGTGCTTGCCGAAGTGCTCGTCCAGGTCCTTCTTGAACTGGCCGCTGCCGTAGGCGCTCTTCACCTGGCCGTAGCAGAAGACGTTCGTGCGCGGGAAGAGCTCGTTTTCCAGGATCTCCATGCACTTCCGGGTGTCCTCGCTCCCCCAGTTGTCTCCGTCGGAGAAGTGGAACGGATAGATGTTCCACTCGGCGGGGTTGTAGTCCTTGCGGATCATCTCGCCGCAGAGCTGGTAGGCGCTTGAGATCTTGGTCCCGCCCGACTCCTTGAGGTGGTAGAACGTCTCGCGGTCGACCTCCTTCGCCCCCGCGTCGTGGACCACGTAGCGGGTCTCGAGCTTCTTGTACTGCGAGCGAAGCCACGTGTCGATCCAGAACGCCTCGATGCGGACGATCTCCTTCTGCTCGTCGCCCATCGACCCCGAAACGTCCATCATGTAGAGGATGACCGCGTTGTTCTGCGGGACCTCCTTGATCTTCCACGACCGGTACCGCTTGTCCTCGCGGACGGGGATGAGCATGGGGTTCTCGGGGTCGTACGTGCCGGTCGCGACGGCGCGCTTGAGCGACTCCTTGTAGGTCCGCTTGAAGTGGCGGAGACTCTCGGGTCCCACGCGGGAGATCCCGGTGTACTTCGTGTGCTCGATCAGGATCGAGCTGCGGTCCTTGGGCTTGATCCGCGGCAAGGCCAGCTCCTCGCCCAGGATCTGGGCGAGTTCGTCGAGGGTCAGGTCGACTTCCAGGATGTGCTGGCCCGGCGAGTCGCCGGCGCCGGGGCCGTTCGCCGGGTCTCCCGGGGCGATGGGCGTGCCGACCTCTCCCTCCCCCTGTCCCACCCCGCTCCGGTTGTTCTTGCCGTACCGGAACGCCGGCGTCCGCAGCTGCGGGAGCGGGATCGAGACGGTGTACTTCCCCTTCCGGCCCAGCATCTCGCCGTTGGAGATGTACTTGCGGAGGTCCTTCCGCACCTGGCCCCGGATGATGTCCCGGAACCGCGCGTGGTCCTTCTCGATCTTCTTGATGTAGGTGTTCGTGCGTTCCATTCAAGCTTCCGGCTTCCAGCTTCCAGCTACTCCTTGGAGGACCCCCTGGCAAAAATACTGGCCACGAAGCTCAGGACATCGGCGCTGCAGGTATCGCAGTAGCCGTAGCCCTTCACGAGTCGGCTCTTGACGATGTCGATCTTCTCCTGAGTCTCCTTGTCGACGACGCCGGAGACCAGGCTCGAGAGCTTGATCGTGTCCTTCTGGTCCTCGAAGAGCTTGAGCTCGAGGGCCTTCTGGAGCCGCTCGTTCGAGCGGTAGTGGAACTTCTTCCCCTCGACCGCCAGCGCCCCGATGTAGTTCATCACCTCGCGGCGGAAGTCGTCCTTCCGGCTCTCGGGGATGTCGATCTTCTCCTCGACCGACCGCATGAGCCGCTCGTCGGGCTCCTCGTCCTGTCCGGTGTACTTGTTCTTCACCTTCTGCCGCTGGGTGGAGGCCTTCACGTTGTCGATGTAGTTCATGAAGAGGCGGCTGATCGCCTCCTCGTCGGCGCAGATGGCGCGCTGGACCTCGTTCTTGACGATGTCCTCGTACTCGCCCTTCACGTCGGCAAGCAGCTCCTTGAAGCGCTTCTTCTGGTCCTCGCTGGAGATGAGCGAGTGGTGGATCAGGCCCTCTTCCAGCTCGTTGAGGACCATGAACGGGTTGACGCACCCCTCGCCCTTGTCGCTTACCAGCGCGTTCGAGATCTTGTCCTGGATGTAGCGCGGCGAGATCCCGTCGAGCCCCTCGCGCATGGTCTCCTTGCGCAGCTCCTTGATGTTGTCCTGCGTGAACCCGGGCAGCGTCTTGCCGTCGTACAGCTTGAGCTTCTGCAAGAGCGTCAGGTTGTGCTTCTTCGGATCTTCGAGCCGCGTCAAAATGCCCCACATCGCCGCGATGTCGAGCGTGTGCGGCGCGATGTGCTTGCCGCGGATCTTGTCGGCGTTGTACTCCTTCCGATAGATCTTCACCTCTTCGGTGTGCCGCG
>CAZSCC010000156.1:0-1815 GCA_964604905.1 uncultured Planctomycetales bacterium | reverse complement strand
CGAGCTTGAGGCCCTCTCCATGCGGTTCGCGGAACTCTTCAAGCACGTCCCCTCGGGGGCGGCCGTCCAGTTCATCGTGCTCTCGGACCGGGAGATGACTTCCGAGCTTCTTCCATGGACCGGCGAGGTCGCGGAGGATGTCTCCCCGGGCGAGCGTGCGGCGGCGGAACTCGTGTCCTCCCATGCGCGGATCCTCTCCGAGATGTCGATCGACGACGAGGGGCGACCCTTCCATGCGCGGCGCCTCAAGCTCTACCTGACGGTGAGGATCTTCCCGGGTCTTTCCCCGTCGCCCAAGACGGCGATCGAGGCCTACGGCCGGGAGAAGGAGCGGCTTCTGGAGACCGGCTCGACGATCGAAAGCTTCTTCTCCCAGATGCAGGTACCGTGCTCGCGCCTGGACGGCGGGAAGCTGAAGGAAGTGCTCTACACCCTGCTCAATCCCCGACGCCGCGCGAGCGTCCCGGTCCGACCTTTCCGGGAGGATGAGCCCCTGCGCCACCAGGTGGTCCGGAGCGGGGCCTCCTTCAACGCGGAGAGCGGCCAGATCACGCTCGACGGCACGTCCGTCCGAGTCCTTTCCATGGTCGAACTGCCCCTCGAAACGCTTCCGGGCCTCGTATCCCGGTCCCGTGATGGGACCCCTTCGATCCTCGACGTCCTCCCCGACTGCCTTCTCCTCTACGACATCGAGATCCTGGACGACTACGAGGCGAAGCGCTCGCTCGAGAAGAAGTATGCCTTCGCCTGGAATCAGCTTCGAACCCGGAGGAAGGTGAACATCGCCGCCATCGAGGAGGACGCGAACGGGGCTCTCGGCGAGCTCCTCGCCGGCCGCCGGCTCCTCCGGGCCCGCCTCCACGTCGTGGTCTCCGGCGGCATGCCGGAAGAGGCCGCGGTGCGGAGTTCGTCGGCCAAGAGGATCCTGCAGGATCTGGGTCTCGACGTCGTGGAGGAAGACGCGCTCGCCCTTTCCCTCTTCCTCCAGTCGCTCCCACTTTCCTACGACCCCGCCTACGACCGCGCTCTCAAGCGCTCCAGCTCCATCGTGTCGACCAACCTCGCGGATCTCTTGCCGATCTACGGACCCTACCGGGGAACGCCGACGCCGGAGATCCTGCTGCAGAACCGGCGCGGAGAGCCCATCTCGTTCTCGTTCTTCGACTCCCAGGTCGCCCCTCACGGGATCGTGACGGGGACTTCTGGCGCCGGGAAAAGCTTCTTCATCAACTACTTCGCCGCCTCCGTCCGCAAGAAGGGATCGCCCGTCTTCATCCTCGACCGCGGCAACTCGTACCGGAAGCTCTGCGAAGTGCTCGGGGGGCAGTACATCACCTTCGACCCTGACCGGCCGCTCCGGATCAACCCCATCGGGCGGGCGGAGGCCTTCGACAAGGAGCGGCTCCTCTTCGTGAAGGACATCCTGTCTGAGATGTGCGCCCAGGGGGAGGATCCCGTCCGTAAGGAAGAGCGGACCGTCCTCGAAAACGCGGTCCTGAAGGCCGTGGAGCGAAAGCGTACGGGCGAGGTGTTCATCTCCGACGTCTACCAGGCGCTCCTTGAGGAAGCGAAAACCGGCCCCGAATCGCTCCGGCGCGTCGCCGAGGGGGGGGATGGGCGGATCGCGGTGCTTGGGGACGACGGGGAGAAGTTCGGGGTGTGGCCCGGCACCCACTCGCTCTGCTACGAGCAGCGCTGGCTCGAGCGGTTCGCCGACCTCCTGGCCGCGAACCCGTGGATCGAGCTGCGCACTCCGGCCGAGGCGATGGCCCATCACCCTTCGCGCGGGCTCGCCTATCTGCCGACCGCTTCCTA
>CAZSCC010000155.1:0-29586 GCA_964604905.1 uncultured Planctomycetales bacterium | reverse complement strand
CCCGCGGGATTGAGCCAGATGGAGACGGGGTCGTCCTCGAACGCCGTGTACGAGCCGCCCATCGCCTTCGTGCGCGCGCCCACCTGCTGGTCCTGGGCGAACGCCGCCGCTGAAGCGGCGAGGAACAGGACGAGGGCGGTGATGGTCTTCATCGCGGCATTCTAGGGCCGAAAATCCCCTCGATCAAGAACTAGAGACCGCGATGGGGACGGGGTCCACCCCCCAGATCTCCCGGGCGTACTGGAGCGCGCAGCGGTCCGCCGAGAACTTCCCCATCCCCGCGGTGTTCAGGATCGACTTCCGGGTCCACGCCTCCGGATCGCGCCAGAGGGCGTCCACCCGGTCCTGCGCGGCGACGTAGGCCTCGAAGTCGCGGCAAACGAGGAAAGGATCGCGCGACGCGAGCGAGTCGAGGATCGGCCGGAACAGGCCGGGATCGTCGGGGCTGAAGGCTCCATCGGCGATCAGGCGGAGCACGGCGGCCAGGCTCGGAGACGATTCGATCTCGCGCATCGGGTCGTAGCCGCCCTCCTTCAGGCGCGCCGCCTCCTGGGCCGTCACGCCGAAGATGAAGATGTTTTCGTCACCGACCTCCTCCTTGATCTCGATGTTCGCGCCGTCGAGCGTGCCGATCGTGAGCGCGCCGTTGAGCGCGAACTTCATGTTGCCCGTCCCGGAGGCCTCCATGCCCGCGGTCGAGATCTGCTCGGAGAGGTCCGCCGCGGGGATCACCACCTCCGCGAGCGAGACGCCGTAATTTTCGAGGTAGGCCACGTTCAGGCGACCGTCCACCGCGGGGTCCCGGTTCACGGCCTCCGCGACGTTCGCGATCAGCCGGATGATGAGCTTCGCCATCTCGTAGCCGGGCGCGGCCTTGCCGCCGAAGAGGATCGTCCGGGAGGGGATCGACGCGCCGCCGGGCTCCTTCATCCGCCGGTAGAGATCGATCACGCGCAGGATGTTCATGAGTTGCCGCTTGTACTCGTGGATGCGCTTCACCTGCACGTCCATGAGGGCGTCCGCGGGGACGCGGACCCCCGCGTTCCGCTCGATGAGCGCGGCCAGGCGCTCCTTGTTCCGGCGCTTCGAGGCGCGCCACAGCTCGCGGAAGCCCGCGTCCTCCGCAAGCGGAGCCAGCCGGCGCAGCTGGTCGAGATCGGTGGGCCACTTCGTCCCGATCCGCTCCGCGATCAGCGCGGCGAGGCCTGGGTTGCACGAGAGCAGCCACCGCCGCGGCGTGATCCCGTTCGTCTTCGCGTTGAAGCGCTCGGGGTGCATGTCCGCGAAGTCCGAGAAGAGGCGCGAGCGGAGGAGCTTCGCGTGGAGCTCGGAGACGCCGTTCACCGAGTGGCTCCCCACGACCGCGAGGTGGGCCATCCGGACGTTCTTCTGCCAGCCCTCCTCGATGATCGACATCCGGCGCATCCGCTCGACGTCCCCCGGGAAACGGCGGAGGACCTCGTCCAGGTAGCGGTGGTTGATCTCGTAGATGATCTCCAGGTGGCGCGGGAGCACGCGTCCGAAAAGCTCGACGGGCCACTTCTCCAGCGCCTCGGGCATCAGCGTGTGGTTCGTGTAGCCGAAGGTGCGGACCGTGAGATCCCACGCCTTCGCCCACTCGAGGCCCTCGACGTCCATGAGGAGCCGCATGAGCTCGGCCACCGCGACCGCGGGGTGGGTGTCGTTGATCTGGATCGCCGCCTTGTCCGGGAAATCCTCGAAGCCCCGGTCGACTTTCTTGTAGCGGCGGAGGATGTCCTGGAGCGACGCGCTCGCCAGGAAGTACTCCTGGCGGAGGCGGAGCTCCTGGCCGATCGAGTTCTTGTCGTTCGGGTAGAGGATCTTCGTGATGTTCTCGCTGTGAGTGGCGCGCTCGATCGACTTGATGTAGTCGCCCGAGTTGAAGTACTCGAGGTCGAAGAGGTCCGTCCCCGTCGCGCTCCAGAGGCGCAGGATGTTGACCGTGTTGTTCCCGTAGCCGGGGATCGGGACGTCGCTCGGAACGGCCCAGAGCTCGTGCGTGTTCACCCAGACGCGCCGCGGCTTCCCGTCGGGGCCCGCGCCCCATTCGACGTTGCCGTACATCTTGATGGGGGTCGTCGATTCGGGCCGCTGGGTCTCCCACGGGCTCCCGAGGCGCAGCCAGTAGTCGGGCTCCTCGGACTGCTCGCCGCCCCGGAGCGCCTGCCGGAACATGCCGAACTCGTAGCGGAGGCCGTAGCCCATCGCAGGGACCTGCAGGGTCGCCAGCGCGTCCAGGAGACACGAGGCGAGCCGGCCGAGGCCGCCGTTCCCCAGGCCCGCGTCGGGCTCGACGTCGAAGAGCTCGGCCGCGCTGAAGCCCAGCTCCTTCATCGCCTCCTGGAACTCCTCGGCCAGCCCCAGGTTGATGACCGCGTTCCGGAGCGTCCGGCCCGGCAGATACTCCATGGACAGATAGTAGGCGCGCTTGACGTCCTGCTTCGCGTACGTCCCCTGGGTCGCGATCCAGCGGTCGACCAGCCGGTCGCGGATCGAGCAGGCCACGCTCCAGTACTGGTCGTGGAGCGTCGCCCCCTCCTTGTGCTTGGCCAGCGTGTATTTGAGATGGTTCGAGATCGACGTCGCCAGCGAGACGGCGTCCATCCCCTTATGGTAGTCGCCCTTGGTCCGGCGGCCGGTCAGGCCGCCCAGCTTGCTCGGAGCCGATTCGTCGCTCATTTCGAGGGTCTCTCGAGGGTGAGGGGGTCGGCGAGGGGCACGTCCGTGACCGTTCCCAGGTCGGCCAGCGTCACCGGGTGCTTCCCGTCCCCGGGCTTGATGGCGGGGATGTTCCCCACGACCACCCACGCGAACTTCTCGGGCTTCAGGTGCTCGCGCGCGACCCGCAGGATGTCCTCCCGCGTCAGCCTCGCGATCTTCTCGCGGTAGCTGAGGTAGTAGTCCTTGGGGATCCCCAGCAGCTCGGCGTTCGCGTAGGTCGAGGCCGTCTGGAGCTTGGTGGCGAAGAAGAGGCCGGGGAAGGCGTCGAGGTAGAACTGCTGGGCGTCCTTGAGCTCCTGCTCCGTCGCGCCGTCCTTCTGGAACCGCGCGATCTCGTCGAGGCAGAGCTTCGCGGCATAGGCGCACGACTCGCTCTTCGACTGGAACTGGATCTTGAAGACGAAGGGGTAGACGATGCCCGGCCGGAGATCGCTCCCCACCGAGTAGGCGAGCCCCTCCTCGGTGCGCACCTTCTGCATGAGGCGGGAGCTGAAGCCGCCGGCTCCCAGGATGTAGCTCATCACGCGGATGGCCTGCACGTCGGGGTGCCGCACGTCGATCCCCATGTGGCCCATCGTCACGCGGCCCTGATTGATGTTCTTCCCGTCCTTGTGGAAGCAGCGGATGCCGGGGGCGACCCGGTGGGTGACCGGGGGGACGGGCGAGGGCTTCGTCGCCGCGTGGGGCCAGTCCTTGAACGCCTCCTCGAGCTTCTTCTTCAACTCCGCCGTCTTGAACGCCCCCGCCGCGGCGATGACGAAGTTCGCGGGGTGGAACGCCCTTCTGTGGAACTCGACCAGGTCCTCGCGCGTGATCGACTCGATCGACGCCTTCGTCTCCAGGCGGTTGATGGGATAGTCGGCGTAGAAGAGCAGGTTCACCTCGCGCGCCTCGATCGACGCCGTCCGGTCGTTCCGCGCCTGCAGCTCGTCCAGCGTCTGGGCCTTGAAGAGCTCCAGCTTCTCCGGGCGGAAGACGGGGTTCCGGAGGACGTCGGCCAGGAGCTCCAGCCCCTTGTCGAGGTCCTTGGCGAGGACGGAGAGGGAGGCCGAACCGGAGACGTCGCCCATGGAGACCGAGACGTTGGCCGCCAGGAAGTCGATCTCCTCGTCGAGCGCCTCCGGGGTGCGGTTCTTCGTGCCGCCGGTCCTCATCAGGTGGGCCGTCGCGTCGGCCAGCCCCTCTTTCCCCTTGGGCTCGTCGAACGACCCGCCGCGGAAGGAGATCTGGAGGTCCACGATCGGGAGCGCGGAGTCCTCGATCAGGAACGCCGCCGAGCCCGTCGAGAGCGCGACGCGCAGCGAGGCCGGCTCCGGCACCGCGAACGCCAGCTCCCGGTACTTCAGCTTGTCGGGGTGGTCGGGGATCTCCTGCCCGTGATAGATTTCAAAGAGTTTGAAATCTATCACGCCCGGAGCCAGGAGGAGGAGCGCCAGCGCTGCCTTCATCATTTTTTGCCCTTCCTCTTGATGACCAGGATGTTCCGGCCGGTCGGCTTGAGCCATTGCTCGGCCAGGCGCTTCAGGTCCGCCGCGGTCGTCGTCTCAACCGTCTTCACGTAGGCGAAGAAATCCTGCTGGGTCCCGATGGTCTCGAAGTAGCCCAGCTGCTGGGTGACCCCCTGGTTGGTCTTGAGCGTCCGGACGAGGTCGGCCAGCTGCTGGTTCCGCGCCTTCTCGAGCTCGCGCTCCTTCACGCCGTTCTGCCGGACCTCCTCCACGATCACCCCGATCGCCTTCTCGAGCTCGGCGACGTCGACCCCCTCGCGCGGGGTCGCCTCGATCGCGATCGAGCCGCCGTAGCGGCGCGACTCGTAGTAGGCCTGGACCTCGAGGGCGAGTTTCTTCTCCTCGACGAGCGGCCGGTAGAGCCGACCGCTCCGGCCGCCGAAGACGTTCATCAGGAGGTCGAGCCGGGCGGAGTCCTGGTGGACGCCGGACGGGCCGTGCCAGCGGATGCCGAAGTCGTCCTGGGCATTCGCCTCGGCGATCATCCTCCGCTCGGCCACCTGCTCGGGTTCGACGGTCACGATGGGGTCCCGCTCGACGGGCGACCGCTTGAGCCGCCCGAAGTACCGCGTGCAGAGCTCCTTGAGCTCGTCGAACCGGACGTCGCCGACGAAGATCGCCGTGCAGTTCTGGGGCGAGTAGTGGGTCCGGTAGTAGCGCTCGGCGTCGGCCAGCGTGTACTGGTCGATGTCGCTCATCCAGCCGATCACGGGCCACTTGTAGGGATGAGACTGCCATAACATCGCGCCGAAGGATTCGTGGATGAGACCGGTCGGCGTCGAGTCGGTCCTCATCCGGCGCTCTTCCTTGACCACCTCGCGCTCGGGGTAGAAGCTGCGGAAGACGGGCTTGAGGAAGCGGTCGCTCTCCAGCCAGCAGAAGAGCTCGACCTTGTTGGCCGGCAGGTCGACGAAGTAGTTCGTGCGGTCGTACGAGGTGGTGGCGTTCAACCCCGTCCCGCCGTTGGCCTGGAAGATCTTGGAGAGGTGTTCGGGAATGATGGTCTTCTTCTGCTCGTTCACGTGGCCGTCGTACTCCTTGGAGAGCTCCGTGTAGCGCTCCTCGAGCTTCGGGTCGGCGGGGAGGCCGCGCCGCTGAGCCTCCAGCCGCGCCAGCTTGATCTCGCGGATGCGGCCCATGACGTGTTCGATCTTCGCGTTGAGCTCCTGGTCCTTGACGATGTCGGTGGTGCCGATGACGTCGGTCCCCATGAACATCATGTGCTCGAAGAAGTGGGAGAGCCCGGTGACGCCGGGGCGCTCGTGGACGGAGCCCACGCGCCACCAGAGGGAGCAGAAGACGCGCGGGACGTCGTGGCGCTCGACGACGAGGACGCGCATCCCGTTGGGGAGGGTGAACTCCTGGACGGGGAGCTTGAAGCCGGTCTCTTGCGGGCGGGCGGCCAGCACGAGGAGCGCGAGGAGCGGCGCGAGTCTCATAGATGCTTCTCCCACCAGCGTAGGATGAACTCGAGGCGCGCGAGGCGGCGGTCGGGCCGCCCCGTGCGGGACAGGTCGTGGTTCTCTTCCGGGAAGCGGAGGAATTCCACCTCGCGGCCGAGGGACTTCAGCATCGCGTAGAGCTGCTCCGCCTGCTCGATGGGACACCGGAGGTCGCCCTCGCTGTGGAGGATGAGGAGCGGCGTGCGGATGTCCTTCACGTACGTCACCGGCGAGAGCCTCGCGAGGTGCTCCGGGTTCTCGTAGGGGGGGTGGGTGAACTCGCGAGGGTCGTCGTAGCCGAAGTCGCTCGTCCCGAAAAACGAATAGAGGTTGCTCACGCAGCGCTCGGTGAGCGCGGCCTTGAAGCGGCCGGTGTGCCCCACGATCCAGTTGGTCATGTATCCGCCGTACGAGCCGCCGCAGACGCCGAGGCGGGCGGCGTCGACGTACGGGAGCTTCACGGCCTGGTCGACGGCGTTCATCAGGTCCTTGTAGTCCAGGTTGCCCCAGTCGGACTTGATCGCGTCGGCGAACGTCTCGCCGTAGCCCTGCGAGCCGCGCGGATTGGGATAGAGCACGACGACCCCTTTCGCCGCGAGGACCTGGAACTCGTGGAAGAAGGCGTTCCCGTACATCGCACGGGGTCCGCCGTGGATATAGAGGAGGAGCGGATACTTCTGCTGCGGGTTGAAGTGGGGCGGCTTGAGCAGCCAGCCTTGGATGCCCGTGTCGAACGGCTCGGGCGTCGAAAGATGGAGAGTTTCGAAGAGGGCGTGGTTGACCGACGCCCGGCGCCGGAGTTCGCCCCCGATCTCGAAGTCGTAGACGTCGCCGATATTGAGCGGATCGCTGATCGAGAGGGCGAAGCGGCCCTTCGCGTGGGAGAACTGCATCACCTCGCGGGCGCCGTCGGTCAGGCGAACGGGCGCGCCGCCCGCCGCGGCCACCTTATGGAGATGGCACGAGCCGGAGTCGCTCGCCAGGAAATAGAGCTCCTTTCCGTCGGCGCTCCAGAAGGGCTTCTGCCCCGCGCCGTGGGAGGACTTGGTGTCGGTCAGCACGACGTCCTCGCAGGTGCGGTCGAAGCCGGCGAGGAGATCTCGGGCCGGCTGGGCGCCGCCGGCGGGGACGGTCCAGAGATGGGTGTTCGTGGCCCCCCAGGTGCTCTCGGGCTTGTCGTGGCCGAGGAAGGCGATCTGCTTCCCGTCGGGCGACCACTGGGGGCGTCCCGCGGGGCCGGGGGGCTTGGGCAGCTTGCGCGGCTCGCCGCCGCCGGAGGGGACCACCCAGAGGTCGATCTCGAAGAGGCGCGTGTCGGCGTCGGGCAGGCGGTTGGAGACGAAGGCGATCCAGAGCCCGTCGGGCGACCACGCGGGATGGAGGTCGTCCCAGGGGCCCTCGGTCAGCGGGACGACGCGGCGGTCGTTGACCCAGACGACGTGGAGGTGGTCGCGTTCTGCGTCGAGGAAGCCGACGCCTTCTTCTCTGTAGCGGATGCGCCTGATGTGACGGAGGAGCGGCTGCTTCTTATCCTTCTTGAGTTCGGGGGCGGGATCCTTGTGGTAGGCGATCGCGAGGCGCCCGCCGTCGGGCGACCATTCCAGGGCGTTGATCCGGCCGGGCGGGAGCGACGTGACGGGCCGGGGTTCCCCGCCGGCGGTCGACATCAGCCAAACCTGGGTCTCCTCGTCCCGGGTCCGGACGAAGGCGATGCGCCTCCCGTCCGGCGACCAGCGCGGGAGCGTGTCGGTGACCTTCCCGACCGTGAACGGCTCGTCGTCGACCCAGAGGTGCTGGGGGTACTTCTCTCCATCGACGATCTTGACCGTGTAAAGGATGCGGGCGCCGTCGGGCGAGACCTGGGGGTCGCCGACGAATCGGAAGGCCTGGAGGTCCTCGGGGGTGACGAAACGGCGTCGGGTCGTGACCATGACCGGCGCGATTATACCCCCGCCTTCTCGAAAACGCGCGGCGATTTCGCTAGGAGGCCAGCCAGACGATCCTCTCCGCGATCCTGGGACCGATGCCGTGGACCTCGGAGAGGGATGTCTCGTCGGCGGAAAGGACCGCCCGGACGCTCCCGAATCGTTCGAGAAGCCGTGAGGCCCGGACCGGGCCGATCCCCGGGAGGCCCTGGAGGATGAAGATCTGGCGGGCCCGTTTCCCCTTCGGCCGCCAGCCCGGGCGGGCGATCGCATATTCCTGCCGGGCGGCGTACTGCCGGGCCGCGGTAAGGATCCACAGGGCCGAGTCGCCGGGATCCCGGGAAAACAGGACCGGAACGCCGAAGACGGCCGCCACCGTGACCAGGGCTCCGCGGGCCGTGGGGTGGGAGAAATTAGGCCCTTGCCCTTCGACCAGGATCAGCGGCCGCGGCGACGAGCGGGCGAGGCGGATGGCCTGGCGGAAGAGGCGGCCGTCGAAGATGGACCTCCAGAAGTCCCACGCCGACTTCCGCTCGATGGCCAGGACGCGGCCGACCCGGTAGTCGCCCGCCTTGAGGGTGACGAAGTCCAGCCGGGCGCCGGCGGCGGCCAGGGCCCGGGGCGTCCCCGACCCTCGCTCCCGGAAGTCGACCTCGAGGACCAACTCCTCCGCCATGATCGTCCCTCCATCCTGAAGTGCATGGAGGGCCGAAAACTCGACACGAAAAATGGCAAAGAGGCGCGGATTCCAAAACTGTTAACGAAAACGAGGCGCGATTTCGTTAACAGTTCTGGCCTTCGAAGGCCTGGATCGCCTGGCGGAAGTCGTCGGGCACCCGGACCGGCCGCCAGGTCTGGGGATCGATCATCACGTGGACCGTCTTCCCCTCGGCGACCCGGCGGGCGTCGTGCTTGTTCGTCACCTGGAAGCCGAAGGTGAGCGAGGTGTTCCCGATCGCGCTCACCCGGGCGTGGACCACCAGCACGTCGTCGAACCGGGCCGGAGAGCGGAAGTCGGCCGAGGCATGCGCCACCAGGTTCTTCGACTCGCCGGTCCGGAAGGAGTCCAGCAGCCGCAGGTTCCGCAGGTAGTCCATCCGCGCAACGTCGAAGTAGGTGTAGAAGCACCCGTGGAAGACGATCCCCATCGCGTCCGTCTCGGGCAGCCGGACGCGCACTTCGACCGAGAACTTGAAGCTCACAGCGGGATCGCGACCCCGTCGCGCCGCGGGTCCGCGACGCCCACGATCGTGCCGTCTTCCAGCATCTCGACCCCGTGGACGCCGCCGAAGAAGAGGTCCTGCTTGCGCCGCTCGGTGACCGGCTGGTCGAGCTCGCGCTTCGCCCGCGCGCGGATCTCCTCGGAAAAGTCGCCCTCGAAGAAAAACCGGCCGTCCTCCCAGTGGACTCGTCCCGCCGCGACCGCATGCTCGAGGTCCATCCCCTGGAAGAGGACGTTCCCGATCACCTGCGACATGGCCGGGAAGATGCGCACGCTCCCCGGAGTGCCGAGCGAGAGCCGCGGCCGGCCGTTCCGGAAGACGATCGTCGGCGCCATGTTCGCCACCGACCGCTTGCCCGGCCCGATCGAATTGGGGTGACCGGGGAAGCGCTCCATGTCCGAGATGTCGTCGTTCAGCAGCACCCCGTACCCCTGGGCGACCACGCCGCTCCCGAAGAAGTGGCCGATCGTCTGGCTGACTGAAACGACCGTCCCCTCCGCGTCGACGACGACGAAGTGGGTCGTTCCGCCGCCCACCGCGGGGCCCTTCGGGCCTTCCACCAGCCGGGTCAGGTCGATCGGCATGACGTCCGGGTCGCCGATCACCGGGTCGAGCTCCTTGAAAATCGTCCGGATCGTGCGCGCCAGCTTCACCGGGTCGGCGTCGTAGCGCAGCAGCGCCTGGATGATCCCCGCGCCGCCGCGCGAGGGCGGCGGGGTGGTCGCGATCCGGTGGCCCGCGACGTCGACCCACAGGGGCTGCCGGACCTTCACCTCGTACTTCGCCAGGTCGTCGCGTCCCCACACCGGCCCGGTCTGGTTGGCCGCCCGCGTGAGCGAAAGCCCGATCTCCCCCGTGTAGCACGACTCGAAGCCCCGGTCGGCGACGATGCGAAGCGTGCGCGCCAAGTCCTTCTGGACGAGCCGCTCGCCGGCCTTGAACCGCACGCCGTTGTTGAAGAAAATCTTCGCGCACTCGGGGTTGGACCGCACGGTGCTCTCGAAGAGCGAGGAGCAGTAGACGTAGACGTCGCCGACCTCGAACCCGTCGGCCGCCAGGCCGATCGCCCGGCGCACCAGCTTCTGGAGCGGCATCTTCCGGCCGTACTTCTGGAGCGCGAGGCCGAGCAGGCGCCCGAGCCCGGGCACGGCCGCCGAGAAGGGGCCGATCTTGGGGACCCACGGGAGCATGACCTTCTTCGGGTAGACGTACTCCTCGGTCATGAGCGTGGAGAGCTTCGCGCGCGCGTCGATGACCTCGGTCTTCCCGATCGCCCCCGACGGCGCGATGATCATGAACCCGCCGCCTCCCAGGCCCGAGGCGAAGGGCTCGACCACCCCGAGCGCAAGCGAGACGGCCACCGCCGCCTCGACGGCGTTCCCGCCCTCCGCCAGGATCTCGCGCCCCGCGTCCGCCGCGAGCGGATGGGCGGCCACGACCATGCCTTTCTGGGACTTCGCGACCTTCATGAGGGGGTCAGCATAACATGGCCCGAGCCGCCTGTTAAGGAACGGGAATCTATTTTCACCTTGTATCCGCCCGCGCGCGCGATATGATCCTCATGGGTTCAGTAGAGAGAGAGGGGTTATGGAAACGGCACTCGCCCGCGTATCGCTGTCGCTTCTCACCGACGATCAGCTGCTCGGCCATCTCCGCACCCAAGAGGACCGCCTTCCCCGCAGCGTCGTCGACGAGATCGTCGCCCGCGGCGAGCGGATGATCGCGCCGCTCGCGGAGATCTGCCGCGACGAGCGCTCGTGGAAGCAGGCGGACGCGCTCTACTGGGCTCCCGTCCACGCCTCGTTCATCCTGGGCGCCACGGGCGACGACCGCGCGGTGAAGGGCCTGCTCGCGGCGCTCCGCTGGTCGGCGCGCTACGACGTCGACTGGGTCTACCGCACGCTCCCCGCCATGATGGGCGTGGTGGGCCGCCCGGCCATGGGCGTGCTCATGGCGCGCGCGCGGGACTCCGAGTCGGCGGAGCTCGACCGGACGCTCGCCCTCCACTGCCTGGGTGCGATCGCCGCGCGCCACCCGGTCCAGCAGGGCGAGGTCCTCGACTTCCTCAAGGTGGTGGTCGAGGAGGGCGAGGAAGAGTGGATCCGGAACGTCGCGGCGTGCATCCTCCTCAAGTTCGTCCGTCCGGGCGACCGGAAGCTGGTCACCGTCGCGGCGATCCGGCAGACCTGGAGCGACCGGACGGCGCTCTTCACGAGCGAGGACGTCAAGGAGGCCTACGACCGCGGCGTCCAGAACACCACCGAATACCTCCGCGACTGGCTGGAGTTCTACCGCCCCGACGAGATCGAGGCACGCGAGCGTCGTTGGCAGGAAAAGGCCGAGGACGATCGCTGGGCGGCGGGCGTCGAGGTCGGGGCCGCCTGGGTGCATGAGAGGACGGACCGGCTGCTGCGGCGGTACGAGTCCGGGCTGATCGATCTCGACGACGCCACGCGCGGGGATGCGGTCTGGGTGGCCGAGTCGATGGCCGAGTACAACGTCTGGCACGAGAGGCTCTCGCCTTGGCGCTGGAACGGGCAGACAGCCTACGCCTACATGATGGACTACCTGGCGCGCCGGATCTCCGCCGGCGAACCGGGGCGTATCCACGTGGTTCCGGACAGCCTGCTCCGCTTCGTCCGGTTCTGTTCGGCGGAGGGCCACGTCCTCGAGCGAGACTGGAGGGGCGTGGAGGAGGTCGTGGCCGCCGAGCGGGACGAGTTCGTCGAGGCGGCCCGCGACCCCGAGACCCGGCGGATCGCGCGGGACGTGATCGCGGGGATGCTGGCAAAGGGCAAGGACCCGGCCGACCCGGCTGCGGCGGAGCAAAGGTCGGAGTTCTTCCTCTCCGGCTTCGTGGTGGAAGGCCCGGTGGCGGGCGGCGCTGAGGACCGGAGCGCCCTCTCCCGGGCCGAGCTCCGGGACGGTTCGACGCGCCGCCGTCTCAAGCAAACTGTTAACGAAATCGACGCGCGATTTCGTTAACAGTTAGCTGGGGGTGTGGCGGGCGATGAGGACCGGGACCCGCGCGGCCTGGAGGACCTTCTCGGAGACGCTGCCATAGACCCAGCGGCTGATGCCGGTGCGACCGTGGCTCCCCATCACGATCACCGTGCCCGCATGCTTCTCGGAGTGCTCCTTGATCCGGGCGGCGGAGTCGCCGTCGACGATCGACTGCTGGAAGGCCAGCTTCGGCTCCAACCGCTCGATCTCGCAGAAACGGGTCTCCATCCGCCGCTTCTCGCGATCCAGCCAGCCGCGCAGCTTGGAATCGTCGGCCTCCACCCCGGGTGCATGGGCCACATACAAGAGCTCGACCCCCGCGCCCGTGGCCCGCGCCATGAGGATCGCGTGGGGAAGCGTCGCCTCAGACCCCACCGAGCCGTCCAGCGGCACGACCAGCCGCTTCACCTTCCCCGCCGGCTCGTCGAGCGGACGCGCCACGAAGAGCGGGCGCGAACAACCGCGCAGGATCTTCTGCGCCACGCTCCCGAACATCCACTGCGCCAGCCCGCCCTCGCCGTGCGAGGTGAACGCCACCAGGTCCGCCTGCCGTTTCTCCGCCTCCCGGATGATCGCGACCGCCGGGTCGCCGTGCACGATCTCCGTCTCGGCCTTGATCTTCTTCTTCGCGAGACGGGACTTGATCGACTTCAGGTACGCCCCGGCAGCCGCCTCGGGACGCTGGCCGGCGGGCGGAAGGACCTGGATCAGCACCACCCGGCCCCTCGACTCGCGAAGCATCGGCTCCACGTACGGGAGCACCTTCTCAGCGTTCTTCGAGCCGTCCAGCGCCACCAGCACCGTGCGATACATGCGGAGCGCGTTATACGAAGCTTGCGGCCCGGGGGTCAAGAGATACAATAGGACCCTCATGATCGAGACTCCGGCCAATGTCAAGACCCACGTCCGGGAAGCGATCGCCGTCACCTCCCAGAAGGGCCTCGACGCCACCGTCGCCGCCGTGGAGGAGGCCCTGGTCGCCGCCTGGCTCATCGAGCGCCGCGGGGTCCTGGGCACCCGCGACGTCCCGGACGTCGTCGAGGCCGTCGTCTCCGCCCTTAGGAAGATCGCCCCGCCTCCGCCCAAGAAGATCAAGTTTTCCGATCCCCTCCGCAAGATCCTCCCGCTCGCCGAGACGGGCGTGAAGCCCGCCGCCGACGTGGCCCTCCTCCTCCTCGCCCTCACTCAAGTGGGCGACTTCACCGAGCAGACCGACAAGAAGCGCAAGGACTTCGAGCTCTTCCTCGACGACTGGCGCCGCATGTTGTGGGAGTCGGCCCGGGTCTCCGACTGGAAGCGCTTCCGCGAGCTCGTCACGAAAGACGAGCGGGTGATGGAAGGCCGCCTCTCCCGCGAATCGGCCCTCGCCGTCCTCGAGGCGATCGCGAACCGCCGGATCGACAACATTACCCCCATCCCGGACGTCTCGATGCTCGCCTGCGCCCGCTGCGGCGGCTTCCGCGGCCGCGACCGCGCCCGCTGCGCCACCTGCAAGGGCACCTTCTGCACGAAGTGCCTCGGGCCGACCGCCGATGTCTGCATCGTCGACTACGCCACCCGCTATGCGCCGGTCGATCCCGAGCGCCGGCAGAAAATCGCCGGCGACGCCCGCGCGATCCTCAAGGAGTTCAAGCTCGACCCCTACTCACGCAACGACACCTTCGTGCGCGCGCTCAAAGAGAAGGGCGTGGACGTGACCTTCCAGGACCTGGCGACCCTCGAGGGGGTGGAGTCGAACGGCACGCAGGGACGCGTGAAGTTCCTCCTCTGCGACCGCCAGGGGCCCGCCACCAAGCGCGCCCTCTTCGGAGCCCTCGCGCGGACCTCGTTCCGCGCCGCGGAACTCGACGTCGACCCGCTCGCCACCGACTACTTCGTCGACCTCTGCCTGGGCCTCCCGATCGACGACGCGCTCAAGGCCCGCTGACCGGCGGATCGATCTCGAGCCCCCACGCCGCCGCGTTCTTGCAGTGCCGCTCGTGCTCCGCCCGGTACTCCTCCTCCTTCCCCGCCACGCCCCGGATCCGCCGCCCGTCCAGCCGCGCGTCTCGCACGCCCAGGAGTCGAGCCCCTGGATCCACGGGAGCTCATGGAAGCAGGAGCGGTCGAGCGTCCCGTTCGCGAAGAGCAGACCGTGGGTCGTCACTGACCGGAACATCGCGCCCTGGAGGCGCCCGAGGACCTCGAAGATCCCCTCGAACTGGAACGGTTCGCCGCCCTCGAAAGAGACGGCCTTCACGCCGTTCGCACGACAATCTCATCGAACATCCAGCGCGTGGGTCCTTCGGGCCGGCTGGGGTTGTAACAGCACGCGCACGCCTTGGCGCGGAGGTGGGTGACCTCGATCGAGACCCGTCCGAGCGATACCCTCCATTAACCGGCGGGCCGCCCGGAGCTTCACTTCACGGCATAGGTGCGCTTGGTCTTCTTCGCCGGGACCTCGACCGTGTAGCTCTTCCCCGAGGGGTCGACGACGAGCCGGACGCCCTCGCCGGCGCACTTCTCCTCGTCGTTGGCCGTGAACTCGGGGGCCGCATTGTCCGCCGGGGTCGTAGCGATGTTCCGGTGGACCTGGAAGATGTCCTTGATGCTGGAGACCGCCTTGAGCCGGTGGTAGGTCGCCGCGGCGCCGCCCTTCTTGGCCCCGTTGTTGATCACGGCGACGGTCGGCTGGACGGCCGCCAGCAGCGCGGGGTGGTTCGAGTTGTCCTGGCCGTGATGGGTCACCTGGTAGACGTCGACCGTCCCGATCAGGTTCTTCGGGCAGACGAGCTTGTGCTCCACGTTCCACGTCAGGTCGCCGTTGTCGAGGAACTTGAAGCCCTTCCACTCGAGGAGGAACCCGAGGCTGCGCGCGTTGTCGGACGTGTCGTCGGCCTTCGCGGGATGGGTCTCGCAGGGCCGCGTCTGCGGGGCGCCCGCGGACTCGCCCTCCACGATCGAGTGGCCCGCGAGGACCTTGACGGACGCCCCCTTGAGCGGGACCGTGTCGCCGGGCTTGAGGACGACCCGCTTCCCCTCGCTGGCCCTCTCGTACGCGGCCTTGAGCTTCGCGTCGACGTCCTTCGCCTCCGGTCCGGGGAAGCCGTGGTCGTAGTACTTCGCGATGGGGATCATCGAAGCGAGCTCGCCGACGCACCCCCAGTGGTCGGTATGCCAGTGGCTGATCAGGAAGTGGTCGATCTTCGAGACGCCGGCCGCCTTCGCGGCGCTCACGATCCGCTCCGCGTCGCGCTTCCCGGGCCAGCCGCAGTCCATGAGGAGCGACTCGCCCTCGGGCGTGACGACCAGCGTCGCCGCGCCGCCTTCCACGTCGATCCAGCGGATCTCGAGGCCCTTCTTCTCCTGGGGGGCGCAGAGCAGCGACAGGGCGGCGACGAGCAGGATTCTCATGGGTTTCTCCTCCCCTACTTATACCGTCGTGACGTGGACCAGGTTGGTCGTGCCGGGCCGCGCGAAGGGCCAGCCGGCCGTGACGACGACCGTCGCGCCGGCGGGGACGAGCCCCTTCACCGACTCGCGGAAGCGCTCGAGGACGGGCGAGGTCTCGTTGAACCACGGCGCGTCGAGGGCGGTCACGCCCCAGACCAGCGAGAGCGAGCGGCGGACGATCTCGGAGTTCGTGAGGACGAGGATCGGGATGCGCGGGCGGTAGCGCGCGATCCGGCGCGCGGTGAAGCCGGTGCCGGTCGGCACGACGATCGCGCTGGCGCCCACCCGCTCGGCGAGCGTGCAGGCGGCGTGGGCGATCGCCTCGGCCGGATCGGGCCCGAGGATGTCGCGGTGGGGCTGGAGGAGCGGCTCCGCCTCGGCGAGGATGCGGTCCATCATGCGGACCGACTCGACGGGGTAGTGTCCTATCGCGGTTTCCTCGCTCAGCATGACGGCGTCGGTGCCGTCGAGGACCGCGTTTGCGACGTCGGTGGCCTCCGCGCGCGTGGGGGCGGGGCTGTCGACCATCGATCGGAGCATCTGGGTCGCGGTGATGACGGGCTTTCCCTCGCGGTTGGCGAGAGCGATCACGCGCTTCTGGGCGACGGGCACGCGCTCGATGGGGATCTCGACGCCCAGATCGCCCCGGGCGACCATGACCCCGTCGGCGGCGCGGACGATCTCCTCCAGGTTCTGGATGGCCTGGGGTTTCTCGATTTTGGCGACCACGGGGAGGCCGCTTTTCTTGACCTCGTCGAGGTCGCTCGCGCGACGGACGAACGAGAGCGCGACGTAGTCGACCTTCTGCGCCACGCCGAAGGCGAGGTCCTCGCGGTCCTTGGGGGTGAGCGAGGGGATGTCGAGGGTGGACGAGGGCAGGTTGATGCCCTTCCCCACGGGGATGTCGCCGCCCACGATCACGCGGCTGTGCTTGGAGTCGATGACCTCGAGCTGCATGATCCCGTCGGCGAGGAGGACGGGGTCGCCCGCGCGGACGTCCTTGGGGAGGTCGATTTCGACCGTCTCGCCGGGCTTGCCCTTGACGGGCCGGGTGAGGCGGAGCTTGGGGCCGCAGAGGTCCTGGAGGATCGCGATGGGGCGTCCGCCCGCGAGGTGGCGGATGCCTTTGATCAACTCGCCGTGCTGCGCGTGGGTGCCATGGGAGAAGTTGAGGCGGAAGACGTCGACGCCCGCTTCGATGAGCGCGCGGATCTTCTCCGAGGAGGAGGTGGCGGGACCGAGGGTGGCGACGATGCGGGTGCGGGTCATCTCTTACGGGTCGCTTTCCGGGCCTTCCGGCCCGCGCGGAGGAGCCGCCGCAGGCTGACGCGCTTCTGGGCGCTGGGGTTGGAGTAGTCCCACACGGCCGGCCGGTCGCTCCGATGCTCCTTCTGTCCGAACATTGGGGGGGCAGTATACCACGGGCACAAAAACTCCGACGCAGCTTTTGCGTCCCTCCGGACGCAAAAGCTGCGTCGGAGTTTTTGTGCCCGGAGCGACGGGCATCGAGGGGCGTATAATAGGGGACGCCATGACACCCGCCGCGACGAAGGTGACCCGGATCGAGACCTCCCGATGGAGCCTCGGACTCGCCATCGGACTCCTCCTGGCCAGCCTGGCCGCCGCGGGCGCCCTCGTCCCCCGCCTGGCCCCCCTCTCCCCTTACAAGAACGCCCACGCCGAGGCGCCCCCGGCAGCGGCGGCCTCCAGGACCCGGGGCGGGCTTCCCTCGCCCGAGCACGACCCTTCCCCGATCCTCCCGGCGATCGCCGTCCCTGACACGGATCTCCGGCCGGGCCTTCTGGGCGACTACTACCGCCTGGACGAGCGCCCCGCCGATTTCTCCCCGCTCGCCGTGCTCCCCCCGCCCGCCCTCACCCGCGTCGACCGCCAGATCAACTTCGAGCGCAGCGGCGGGGCGTTCGCCCTCACCGACCTCCGCGACGGCTTCACCGTCCGGTGGAGCGGCCTCGTCCGCGTCCCCCGCGACGGCCGATACCGCTTCTTCCTCCGCTCCGACGACGGCTCCCGCCTCCTGATCGACGATCTCGTCGTCGTCGACAACGGCGGGGTCCACGAGCTTCGGGAGGCTTCGGGAGAGGTCGACCTCAAGGCCGGCGACCACGAGGTCCTCCTGGAGTTCTTCGATCACTCCGGCCCCGCGGCGTGCGCCCTCTCGTGGGAAGGCGAGGGCCTCCGGAAAGACGTGATCCCCGAGCGCGCGCTCTTCCACCGACGCAGCGCCGAGAGGGACTGACGCCGGAGCCGATCGAGCGCGACGGGATCGACGGCGGAGGAGCGGACCGTCTCCGGGAACTGCTCGCGCGCGCCGTCCAGGGGGTCTCAAGGACGGACATGGCTCACCCCCCCCATGAAATCATGCCACGAGAGGGCCGGTCGCCTCAGGGCCTCGACTATTTCGGGGCCTTGGCCTTGAGGTACTCGTCGTGGAAGGCCGCCAGGGCCTGCGCGAGCGCCTTTACGGTTTTCTCGCGCGATGCCCCGCGCAGCTCGCTCCCCAGCTCCAGCTGGAGGGCGTCGACGCCGTCCTCGTGCTGGCTCCCGTAGGTCTGGACGGTGAATCCGCCGTTGAAGCGCGGGTTCTCCTTCTCGTCGGCTGCCGGAAAGACCGTCACTCCCGCCGCGGCAAGCCCGCCCAGGACGCTCCTGGGTCCGACGAGCGCCTTCTCGCCCTGGCGGGCCAGGAGCGCCTTCACCGTCAGGCGGTTCTGCGTGCCGCGGTGGACCGTCTCCTTGTCGGCCGCCTGGCCGTGAAGGTCGAGCAGGATCGCGCCGACGGGCCACTTCTTCCGGATCTCGTCCACGGACTCCCGGATGGCGGCGTGATAGGCGGTGTACGCCGGCTTGGCCCCGGCGTTCTCGAACGCCTCCGCCTCCTTCCGGTTCGCGTCGGCGTACTTCCGGTGAAAGAGGGCCGCGACGAGATACGGCTTCGCGCCGAGCTTCTCCTCGAGCGCCCGGGCGAGCCCTTCGGCAATCTCGCGCGTACCCGTGTCGCGGAGGAGGACGCCCGTCGTGCGCTCGGGGACGCCCGGGATCGGGTCCTCCCCGCCGTGCGGGGCGGTCAGGAGGATGGGGATCGCGCCGCGCTGCACGCGGACGAGCTTCGCGTCCGTCTCCTGGGCCGGAGCCAGGAGCAGGAGGAGGCCGGCCCAGCCTCTCGTCAGCACCGTCATGCGCCCTACCGTATATTGCCCGGGCCGCATTGGCAAGGTGTGCTACCATCCCCCCATGAACCCGGACCCGATCGAGGAGCTGGCCCGCGCCGCCGAGGCCCACGCCCGGCAGGAGCACGGGCTGGCGATCGGTCTGGACGCGGTCGACGGAGTCGACCGGATCCTCCGCGCCGAGGCCGCGGTCGCTGATGTGGGGCGCATCGAGACCCTGGCCGCGTGCTACGGAGCGTGGCTGGGCCGGCTGGCCGTGCTGCGATGGAACGCCCGATGGGTCGGGCTCTCCGAGCCGGCCGCGCCGCGGCTCGCCGTCGGCGGGGTCCTGCTGAGCCCCATCGACGCCGTCCGACGCCGCATGACGGATCCCGCTGCTCTCCCTCTCGGAGGGGCCCTGGAGCAGATCGAACAGTGGGCACGCGACGGGGAGACCGCGCGCGCCGAGGCGCTCGCCACGAACCGGAGCGCCTGGGACCGCCTGGCGGACGACCCGCGGTTCGCCGGCGGAGCGGATCTCCCTCGCGATCCCGCCGCCGCGCGCGACGCCCTCGACCCGTGGATCCGCGCGGAAGGAATCGAGGGCCGCGACCTCCTCTGTTTGGGCGCCGGCGGAGGCCGTCAGGGCCCGCTCCACGCCCTTGCCGGTGCGAACGTGACGGTCGTGGACCTCAGCGAACGGCAGCTGGATCACGACCGGAAGGCGGCCACGACCCTCGGCGTGGAGCTCCGGACGCTCCGGGCGTCGATCGACCGGCTGGAGGAGCTCAAGCCCGCCTCGTTCGACATCGTCCTCCAACCGGTGAGCGCGTGCTATCTCCCGGACGTGGCGCCCGTCCACGTCGAGGTGGCCCGGGTCCTCCGGCCCGGGGGCCTGTACGTCGTCCAACACAAGCAGCCCGCGAGCCTGCAGGCCTCCGCCGGCCCGGGCTACCTCCTGGAGCATCCGTGCGTCGAAGGCCGTCCTCTCCCGGCCTCGACGGGGGCCCACCGGGAACCCGGGACTCTGGAATACGTCCACACCCTGGAGGCGCTCTTAGGAGGGCTGTGCCGGGCGGGATTCGTGATCGAGGACGTCTCGGAGCCCCCGCGGGCCGACGCCCTCGCGCCGGCCGGCTCGTCGGCCCACCGCGCCTGCTACCTCCCCCCCTACCTCAAGCTCAAGGCCCGAAAGTGTTAGCGAAATCGCGCCTCGATTTCGTTAACAGTTTAGAAGTCCGGGTTCCGGCGGTGGCGGAAGGGGTGGCTGCGGACGATCGTCAGGACCACCGATGAGAAGCGGTACTCGCCGGCCGCGGCGGCCTTCTGGGCGTCGCGGATCACGCACTCGTCCTCGAGCTGCAGGCCACGGCCAAGGGCGTAGATCAGCAGGTTTGACGCCATCGTCCGGGCGAATTCGTCCCGCCGGCCCATCAGGATCTGCTTGAGCTCGACCGGGCCGCGGAGGGTACGACCGTCGGGCAGCACCCCCGTCGCGTCCACCGGCTGACCGGCTTCCTGGTCGCGCCACCGGCCGATCGCGTCGAAGGTCTCCAGGCTGAACCCGAGTGGATCGATCTTCACGTGACAGCCCATGCAGTCGGGCTTGCTCCGGTGCGCCTCCAGGCGCTGCCGCAGCGTCATCGGCTTCCCGTCGGCCTTCGGGTCCTCGAGGGCCGGAACGTCCGGCGGGGGCGGCGGAGGGGGCGACCCCAGGATCGACGCGGCGATGTAGTTGCCCCGCCGCGGCACGTTGTTGCGCTCGGGGTCGGACTGCGTCATCAGCACGGCCGCGCTCGTCAGCACCCCGCCGCGCCGGTGGTCCTTCAGCGCCACGCGCCGCATCTCGGGGCCCTTCACCCCCTCGATCCCGTAGTGGCGCGCCAGCGCCTCGTTGAGGTAGGTGTAGTCCGAGTCGATCAGGTCGGTGAGCGGGCGGTCCTTCCGGACGATCTCGCCCAGGAACAGGTTGACCTCCTGCTGCATCGCGGCGCGGAGCGTCTCGGTGAACTCCGGGAAATGTTTCGCATCCGGCTTGTGGGCCGCCAGCCCGCGCAACTGGAGCCACTGGCCGAAGAAGTTCTCGACCAGCGACCGGCTCCGCGGGTCGGCCAGCATCCGCCGCGCCTGAGCCTCCAGCGTCTCGACCGATCCGAGCGCGCCCTTCGCCGCGAGCGCCATGAGCTCGTCGTCCGGCGGGCCCGACCAGAGAAAGTAGCTCAGCCGGACCGCCAGGTCGTAGTCGTCGACCGGGTAGGAGCCCTCCACGCCCGGCCGCGCGCTCTCGATCCGCATGAAGAAGCGGGGCGAGATCAGCACCGCCGTCAGCATCGGCCGCAGCGCCGCCTCGTGCCTTTCGCCGCCCGCGCGCGCCTTGTCGTAGAGTCCGAGCAGCTTGTCGACGAACGCCGCCTCCGCGGGGCGGCGGAACGCCTTCAGCGCGAACCGCTCGACGACCTGCCGCGCGGCGTCGCGATCCGTCACCGCGCCGCCGGGCTGGACGAAGTAGACCCGGCGCTGCGCCTCCTTGTGGGTCGCCAGATCCCCCACCAGTTTCCGCGCGGCCTGGTGGTACTGCTCGATCAGGACGGGCGAGACGGCGAGCGCCTCGCCGATGTTGTCGAAGCCGTAGCCGGTGGCGTCGGGAGAGAATCCGTCGGCCAGATTCAGGTCCAGCCCGGTCAGTTCGAGGATCGTGTTGTCGTACTCGGTGCGGTTGAGGCGGCGGACGACGGGCCGGCCGGGCTCGCGGACGCGCTCGCAGTCGAGGCTGTTGAGCGTGTTCTTGATGAACTGGATCATGTGCTTGCGCTGGTCGGCGGTCGGCTGGTTCTCCTTCTTCGGAGGCATCTGGCTCTGCTCAAGGACCTCAAGCGCGGTCTGCCACGTCTTTCGGTTCTCGGCGATGAGCCGGGGATTCTCGTCCTTCTGGAGGTTGACGTCGCCCTTGCGCTTCTCGCCGTTGTGGCAGCGGTAGCAGAACCGGCTCATCAGGCCGCGGACGTTGTGGTCGAACGAAAGCGGGTCTTTCGCCTTGGCCTCGGCCAGCGCCTTCGCCTTCTCCCGCTCCAGCTTCTCCTTCTCCTGCTTCTCCTTGGCGTCCTGGGGATGGAGCGCGATAGGGAAGAGCAGGGAGAGCGCGAGAATCAGCCTGGCCATGGGGGCGCTAGGAGAGCACGCCCAGCGGGCCGGTCGAGTCGCCGAACTGCTTCTGGTCCACCCCCGCGCGGGCGAGCATCTCGACGAACAGGTTGCAGATCGGCGTCTTCTTCGCGAACGCGACGTGGCGGCCGCCCTTGATCGTCCCGCCGCCGCCGCCCGCGAGCACGACGGGCAGGTCGTCGTGGTTGTGCTTGTTCCCGTCGCTGATCGCCGAGCCGTAGCAGATCGCCACGTTGTCGAGCAGCGTCGACTCGCCCTCCTGAACGCGCGACATGCGTTGCAGCATCTTCGAGAAGAGGCTCATGTGGTGGGTGTTGATGCGGCCGAGCTTCTCGTTGTTCTCGGGCTTGTTCTGGTGGTGCGACGTCGAATGGTGCCCGCCGGGCGCCTGGATCTCCGGGTACGAGCGCCCGGACTTCTCGTACGAGAAGAGGAACGTCGCGACACGGGTCGTGTCGGTCTGGAAGGCCAGCGTCAGGATGTCGAGCATCAGGGTGACGTGGTCGGCGTAGTTCGAAGGGATGCCGCGGCCGTCGGGGAGGATCACCTTCGTCAGGTCGGCGTCCTTGAACGCATCCGGGTGATGGGACCGGTCGTCCGCCGTCGCCCCGTCGAGACGCCGCTCGATGCTCCGGAGCCCCTCGAAATACTCCTCGAGCTTGCGGCGGTCGCTGAGGCCGAGGCGGTTCTCGAGGGTGCGGGCGTCCTCGCGGACCAGGTCGAGCACGCTGGAATCGACCGTCTCCTTCTTCGCCGCCGGCTTCTGTTCCGCTTCCTGAGCTTCCCAGTTCGGACGCTTCGGCGGACGGCCGCGGAAGAGGCGGTCGTAGAGCAGCTTCGGGTTGAGCTCCAGCGCCGCCGGGGTCGTCTTGCTTCGCCAGGAGATGTTCGACAGGTAGGTGCCGCTGTAGCCGTGGTCGCCGCGGATTCCCGCGTCGATGCCGAGGGCGAGGGAATCGACCGGGGTCTTGAGGCCGATCTGACGGGCGGCCAGCTGGTCGACCGAGAGACCGCCCACCTCGGGCTCCTCGGAATGGCGGCACTTGGCGCCCACCAGGAAGCCGCCCCCCGAGGGCTCGTGGGCGGCGACGGGGCTGTGGGTGTAGTCGGCCGCCAGGCCGCTCAGCACGATCACGTTCTTCTTGACCGGCTCCAGCGGCTTGAGGGTCGGGGGCAGTTCGTCGAGAGCCCCCGCGGCCTTGGGCCGCCAGTCGGCCATATGGATCCCGTTGGGGACATAGAAGAAAGCGAGCCGCACCGGGGGCTTCCCGGCGGCCGAGCCGAACGACATGGCCTCGAGCCACGGGAGGGCCACGGCCGCGCCGGCGCCGCGGAGCAGGGTGCGTCGCGAGATCATCAAGGCCGCTTTCTCCAGTCTCCAGATGAAACAATCGGGACGGCGTCCGGTTGCACCCAATCGGATATTCGGAGCTCCCGCATCTTAACACACTCCGAAGTGTTCAACCGGTAAAGATCGAAAGGACCTCCCATGCATTCCCTCTCGCGCCTTCTCCTGATGATAGCGCTCCTCGTCTCCGGCGTCTCCGCGGCCCCTCAGGAAGACGAGGCGCGGCGGCTCCTTGAGACGGCGGGCGTGAAGGGCGGCTTCGTCGTCCACCTGGGGTGCGGCGACGGGGCCCTGACGGCCGGGCTCCGCGCGGGCGAGGGCTTCCAGGTCCACGGGCTCGACCGCGACGCAGCGCGGGTGGAGAAGGCCCGCGCCCACGTCCGCTCGAAGGGACTCTACGGGCCGGTCGCGATCGACCGCCTCGCGGACGACCGCCTCCCGTACGTCGACAACCTGGTCAACCTGGTGGTCGCCGAGGATCTCGGCACGATCCCGATGGACGAGGTCCTGCGCGCGCTCGCGCCGCGCGGCGTGGCGCTCGTCAAGCGGGAGGGCGCCTGGACGAAGACGCTGAAGCCCGTCCCGCCTGAGATCGACGACTGGACCCACTACCTGCACGCCCCCGACGGGAACCCCGTGGCGCAGGACACGGCGATCGCCCCGCCCCGCCACCTCCAGTGGCTGGGCAGCCCGCGCTGGTCGCGCCACCACGACCGGATGGCCAGCATGAGCGCGCTCGTCTCCGACCAGGGCCGCCTCTTCTACGTGATGGACGAGGGCTCGCGCATCTCGATCCTGCTCCCCCCGAAGTGGATGCTGATCGCGCGCGATGCGTTCAACGGCGTGGTCCTCTGGAAACGCGAGATCGGCGACTGGCAGAACCACCTCTGGCCGCTCAAGAGCGGCCCCACGCAGCTCGCGCGGCGGCTGGTCGCCGTAGGGGGCCGCGTCTACGTGACGCTCGGCTTCGCGGCCCCGCTCACGGCGCTGGATGCCTCGACCGGCGCGACGGTCCGCACGTACGACGGAACGAAGGCGACGGAGGAGGTCCTCGTCGCGAACGGCACGATCTACGCCCTCGTCAACGAGGGGGAGTCGGAACTCTCGGGCTACGCTCCCCAGCAGAGCGTGGGCGACCAGAAGCGCGTGGCCACCGAGTACGTGTGGAACAAGAAGCCGAGGAAGATCGTCGCGGTCGACGCGGAGAGCGGGAAGACGCTCTGGTCGAAGGGACAGATCGTTGCGCCCCTCTCGCTCGCGGCGGACGCGAAGCGGATCTTCTTCCATGACGGAGACCGCATGGTCGGCCTCGACCGGGCGGACGGACGGCAGGTCTGGGCGGAGGTCGCGGGGAAGCGGCCCGAGACGCCGTTCCACCAGGGAGTCCGGGTCCTCGTCCACGAGGACGTCGTCCTCTGCAAGGGCACCGACCGGACGCTGCGCGCCTTCGCCGCCGAGACGGGGAAGCCCCTCTGGAACCACCCCGCACCGCCCGGAGGGTACCAGTCGCCGGAGGACCTCCTCGTCGTGGGCGGCCTGGTCTGGACGGCGCCGACCACGAGCACGAAGGACTCGGGGATCTTCACGGGGCGCGATCCGCGGACGGGCGCGGTGAAAGTCGAGTTCCCGCCCGACGAGCGGACCTACTGGTTCCACCACCGCTGCTACATCGCCAAGGGGAGCGGTAAGTATCTGCTCACCTCCCGGACGGGAGTCGAATTCGTGGACCCGAAGGCGAAGGACTGGACGATCCACCACTGGGTGCGGGGCGGATGCCTCTACGGGGTCCTGCCCGCGAACGGGATGGTCTACGCCCCGCCGCACGACTGCGCCTGCTATCCCGAGGCCAAGCTCTTCGGGTTCAACGCGCTCGCCGGCACCGCTCCGACGCGCCCGCTCGGGCGGGACGTTCCCGAAGAGGGTCGGCTCGAGAAGGGCCCCGCGTACGACGCAGCGCTCGTCGAGGAGACCGGCGGGTGGCCGACCTACCGCGGCGATTCCGCCCGGAGCAGCTTCACGAAGGAAGCCGTGCCCCTCCCCCTCGCCCCCGCGTGGGAGGCGAAGCTGGGGGGCAAGCTCTCGGCCGTCAGCGTCGCCGGCGGCCGTCTCTTCGTCGCGAAGGTCGACGAGCATCAGATGGTCGCGCTCGACGCCGCGTCGGGCCGGCCTCTCTGGACGTTCAGCGCGGGCGGACGGATCGATTCGCCGCCCACGCTCTGGCGCGGGCGCGCCGTGTTCGGCTCGGCCGACGGCTGGGTCTACTCCCTCCGCGCGTCGGACGGCGCGCTCGCCTGGCGGTACCGCGCGGCGCCGCACGACCTCCGCCACATGGCGATGGAGCAGCTGGAATCCGTCTGGCCCGTGCACGGGAGCGCGCTCGTGGAGAAGGACGTCGTCCACCTCGTGGCCGGCCGCTCGGCCTTCCTGGACGGGGGCATCCACTATGTAAGGCTCGACGCGCGGACGGGCCGCCGGCTGGGCGGCCTGGTGCTCGACGACAAGGACCCCGAGACCGGGAAGGACCTGCAGGACCGGGTCAAGACGCTGCAGATGCCCGTCGGACTGGCGGACATCCTCTCGAGCGACGGAAAGCAGGTCTTCCTCCGGTCGCAGAAGTTCTCGCTGGAAGGCGAGCGGCTCGGGATCGGCCCCAACTCGGGGGTCGCGCCCGAGCAGGCCGCGGTCCAGAAGGGGACGGACGCGCACGTCTTCGCGCCCTTCGGCTACCTGGACGACACGTGGTTCCACCGGAGCTACTGGGTCTTCGGCCGGAGCTTCGCGGGCGGCCACAACGGATTCTTCCAGGCGGCGAAGTTCACTCCCGCCGGCGAGATCCTGGCCCACGACGAGAAGACGGTCTACGGCTACGGCCGGAAACCGCAGTACCTCAAGTGGACGACGCCGATGGAGCGCCAGCTCTTCGCGGCGGACAAGGAGGCGGAGACGGTGAAGGGGCCGGCGCGGCCGCAGAACGCGCAGGGGCCCTTCCAGCACCCGAAGTTCACCTGGACGGGCGATGTCCCCTTCCTCGTCCGCGCGATGGCGCTGGCCGGACCCACCCTCTTCATCGCCGGCCCGCCCGACCTGATCGACGAGGAAGCGGCGTTCCAGGGCCTGACGAAGAAGGACGAGGAGACGAAGAAGAAGCTGGCCGAGCAGGACGCGGCGCTCGCCGGCGCGAAGGGCGCGATCCTCCGCGCCGTCTCGGCGGCCGACGGGAAGACGCTGGCGGAGATCAAGCTCGAGGCGCTCCCCGCCTGGGACGGCCTGGCCGCCGCGGGCGGCCGCCTCTACGTGGCCACGACCGACGGCCGGGTGATCTGCCTGGGAGCGCGATAGGACAGATTCACCACAAAGTCACAAAGGACACCAAGAATCCAGAGAACGACTTTGTGGTGAAGTTCATCTTCACGGGCCCCCTGGGGAGCCAAGCCTACTCCTCCTTGACGAAGAGGTCCTTGAACTGGACCGTGCCGTGCTCGTGCTGGAGCCCCACCGGGCCCTTCGCCGGGATCCCCGGGAGCCGCGCGGTCGAAATCACCTCCTCGTCGTTCACCGCCACGGTGAGACGGTCGCCGCGGAGCGCGAGCTTCATCCGATTCCACTCGCCCGGCGGCTTGTCGGCCCGCTTCTTCGGCATGCACGCGCGCCGCACCTCGGCCGGCATCTTCGGGTCGGTCCGGTACTCCCACACCTCGCCGCTCCCGCAGGGATAGCAGAAGAGGTTGGCCTGCGCCTTCCGGAAGCCGCGCAGGAAGACGCCGCTGTCCCCGCCGTCGACCATGCGCTCGGTCTTCCCCTTGATCTCGTTGCCGTCGGCATCGAAGACGGGATGGTTCTCGACGGTCGTCTTGCCCGACCAGCGCCACGAGAGCAGCAGGGTGAAGTCGCCGAACGACGTCTCGGTCCAGAGGTCCTTGTTCTTGCCGTCGTAGTCGAGGACGCCGTCCTTCACGGTCCAGTGCTTCTTCGCCTCGTCGTCGGCCTTCCAGCCGGCGAGGTCCTTCCCGTTGAAGAGCGGCGTGAAGCCCTCCGGCGGGACCGTCTGCGCCGCGAGGAGGGCCGCCAGGGCCAGGGGTGGAATCATACCCATCAGTGTCTCCAGGGAAGGGATCGTTTCCCAAGGAATTCCGCTCCGGCCGAGTGTAGTGTTGCCAAGAAGATGAAGATGCGCTCTCCGGCCCTGGGAATCCTCCTGATGGCCGCCTCGTGCGGGACCGAGGAGCGGCGGCCGGTGCTTCCGGAGAAGCGCGCCGCGTGGACCGCGTCGCGCGTGGTCGGCGCGCCCGACCCGCCCCTCCCCTACCGCGCGGTCAAGGCCTTCCCGAAACTCTCGTTCCGAAATTCCCTCTACGCCGCCTGCGAACCCGGGACCGACCGCGTCCTGGTCGTCGAGCAGCGCGGCCGCGTCCTTGCCTTCCGGAACACGCCCGACGTCGACAAGACCGACCTCTTCCTCGAACTCCCAAATCTGTGGGCCTACTCGATCCTGTTCCACCCGAAGTACGCGGAGAACCGCTGGGTCTACGTCTTCGCGAACGGCCCGCCCGACACGGAGCCCAACAAGAAGAACCGTATCCTTCGGTACACGGTGAAGGACGGCCGCTGCGTCCCTTCGAGCCAGCACGTCGTGATCGAGTGGACGTCGAACGGCCACGACGGCGGCGAGATGGGATTCGGGCCCGACGGGATGCTCTACATCACCGCGGGGGACGGGACCACCGACTCCGACGGGAACGTCACCGGCCAGGACCTGAGCGACCTCAACTCGGGGGTGATCCGGATCGACGTCGAGCATCCCGATCCGGGGCGGAACTACTCGATCCCGAAGGACAACCCGTTCCTGGCCATCCCGGGCGCGCGGGGCGAGCTTTGGGCCTACGGATTCCGCAACCCGTGGAGGATGACGTTCGACCCGAAGACCGGCGACCTCTGGGTGGGCGACATCGGGCAGGACCTCTGGGAGATGGTCGAGCTCGTCCGGCGCGGCGACAATTACGGATGGAGCGTCGTCGAAGGCCCCCAGCCGTTCCACTCTCAGCGGAAGCTCGGGCCCACGCCGGTCACGAAGCCGCTCATCGCCCATCCCCACTCGGAGGCGCGCTCCGTGACGGGGGGCATCGTCTACACGGGCGCGAAGTTCCCCGAACTCAAGGGCGCCTACGTCTACGGCGACTACGCGACCGGCCGCATCTGGGCCGTGCGGCTCGAGGGCGGTCAGATCACGTGGCACCGGGAGATCGCGAAGACGTCGATCCAGATGCTCGGCTTCGCGGAGGACCCCGCGGGAGAGATCCTGCTCGTCGACTACGGCGGCTCGATCTACCGCCTCGAGCCCAAGCCGCCCGAGCCGCCCCGCGAGTTCCCGCGGACGCTCTCGGCCAGCGGGGCCTTCACGCGCGTCCAGGGCTACCACCCCGACCCGGCGCTCCTCCCTTATGAAGTCAACTCGCCCCTCTGGTCCGACGGCGCCTTCAAGGAGCGCCACCTCGGCCTTCCGGGCGAGTCGACGATCGGCTTCTCCGAGGAAGGCGCCTGGACGTTCCCCGAGGGGACCGTGCTGGTGAAAACCTTCTCGCTCGCGGGCCGGCGGATCGAGACGCGGTTCCTGACGCTGCAGGAGAACGAGTGGGTGGGGTACTCGTACGAGTGGAACGGCACCGGGACCGAAGCCGCGCTTGTCGACGCGAAGGGAAAGACCCGCGCGATCGCGGGACAGTCCTGGTATTTCCCGAGCCGCGCCGACTGCATGGTCTGCCACTCGCGGGCGGCGACGTACGTCCTTGGCGTGAACACGATGCAGATGAACCGGGACGGCCAGCTGGAGGGCCTTGAGCGCCTGGGCGTCTTCCGCGTGAACCTGCTCGACCACCTCCGCGCCGAGGAGTCGGCGTGGACGCAGATCGGCGAGATCCGCCGCCGGGCGAAGGTCAAGGCGCCCGAGCTCCCGGCCGGCCTGAAGGATACGGTCGACCCCCAGCTCTTCGGGTTCTCCGGCCTCGACCCGCTGGAGTCGGCTATCCAGATGGCATGGTTGATCGCGCGGCGCGACGTGACGCGAACCCTGGAGAAGGAGCCGAAGTTCACCCCGCGGCTCCCCCGGCGGCCCGAGCGGATGCGGCGGCTGGCCGACCCTTTGGACGCGACCGCCTCGCTCGACGCGCGGGCGCGATCGTACCTGCACGTCAACTGCGCCCAGTGCCACGTGGAGGCCGGAGGCGGCAACTCGGCGTTCGAAGTGCACGTCAACACGCCGCCCGCGAAGATGAAACTCTTCGACGTGAAGCCGATCCACGACCCGCTCGGGATCGCCGATCCGAGGATCGTGGCGCCGGGGGAGCCGGCGCGCTCGGTCCTCTTCCAGCGCGTGACGCGCCGCGGGCCGGGCCAGATGCCGCCGCTCGCAACCACGCGGGTCGACGACCGCGCGGCGGAGCTGCTCCGCCAGTGGATCGCCGGCCTGCCTTCTTCGAAGTAACCCTACTTCGACTCGGCCGGGCCCTTGTCGGCGGGCTTGTAGTCCTCTTTGAGCGTCAGCAGGATCTTGTCGACGATGAAGCCGTCCTCCCTCATCCACACGTTGAGCGTGCGGACGCCGGCCTCCTTGATCTCCAGGACCGCGGGCTCGGAGTCG
>CAZSCC010000154.1:0-21077 GCA_964604905.1 uncultured Planctomycetales bacterium | reverse complement strand
GGCGGCCGAGAAGGCGCGCCTGCTGGCGTGGTTCGACGCGGCCGCCGCGCGCCACGACGCCTCGGCGCCGCGCGACCCGGGCCGCCCGGCGCTCCGCAGACTCAACAAGACGGAGTACAACAACAGCGTCCGCGACCTGCTGGGGGTGGACCTGAAACCGGGCGACGACTTCCCGACTGACGATTCCGCGCATGGCTTCGACACGATCGGCGAGGCGCTGGCGATCCCGCCGCTTCTCGTGGAGAAATACTTCGCGGCGGCGGAGCGGATCCTTGATCAACTCCTCCTGCCCGAGCCGGCCGACCGGAAATTCGAGGGGAAGAGCGCCGCGGACGTGGAGTTCCCGGCGGGGGGGCGGTACGCGATCCGCGCCCGCGCATCGGGGGAGAAGCTCGAGATCCGCGTGGACGGGAAGCGGATCCGGGAGTTCACGCTCGAGGAGGGGAAGCCCGTCGAGGTGATCGCCCTGATCGGGAGCGGGAGGAAGCGGGTCGAGGCCGTGGGGGCGAAGGTCGAGGCGATCGAGGTGGCCGGACCCCTTTCGGCGCCCGGCGCGAAGGAGGCGCGGAAGCGGCTCTTTTTCGTCGAGCCGTCGAAGGACGTGCCCCGGCGCGAGGCGGCCCGCCGGATCGTCGAGCGGTTCGCCGGACGCGCGTACCGTAGGCCGCTCGCGGGCGGGGAGATGGAGCGCCTGCTGGGGCTCTTCGACCGCGGGGATACTCGGGGCGACCCGTTCGAGACGTCGGTCCGCCGGCCGATCCAGGCGGTCCTCTGCTCTCCCCACTTCCTGATGAGGGTCGAGGAGGACCGCGCGTCGGCGGCTCCGTGGGCGGTCTCCGATCACGAACTGGCGACGCGGCTCTCGTACTTCCTCTGGTCCAGCATGCCCGACGAGCGGCTCTTCGGGCTGGCCGGCGAGAGGAAGTTGCACGACTCCGCGGTCCTGGAGGGCGAGGTGCGCCGGATGCTCGCCGACAAGAAGTCGCAGGCGTTGATCGAGAGCTTCCTCCATCAGTGGCTGACCCTTGACGCATTCCGCTTCGCGAATCCCGATCAGCGCGTCTTTCCGGAGTTCCACAAGGACTGGCATATCCGGAGGACGATGGGGGAGGAGATCCGGATGTTCGTGGAGGGGATCGTCCGGGAGGACCGCAGCCTGATCGAGTTCCTGGATGCCGACTACACGTTCCTGGACGAGGCGCTGGCCCGCTGGTACGGGGTCGAAGGCGTGAAGGGCGAGCAGATCCGGAAGGTGAAGCTGGAGGACCGCCGGCGGGGCGGCCTTCTCACGATGGGCGCCGTCCTGGTGATGACCTCGAGCCCCGACCGGACCAGCGTGGTGAAACGCGGGAAGTGGGTCCTCGAGAAGATTTTCGGGGTGACCCCGCCGCCCCCGCCGGCCGACGCGGGGGAACTCAAGAAGGAGGAGAAGAAGGAGGCGGCTCGGACGCTTCGCGAGAGGATGGCCTCCCACCGGAGCGACCCGCGCTGCTCCTCCTGCCATGTCCGGATCGATCCCCTCGGCTTCGGTCTCGAGACGTTCGACGGCGCGGGCCGCTGGCGCGACCAGGAGGCGGGGAAGCCCGTCGACGCGACGGGCGTACTCCCGGGCGGAAAGAGCTTCAGCGGGCCGGTCGAGCTCAAGGACCTCCTGCTGGCGCGGAAGGACGAGTTCGTGAAGGCGCTCGCGGAGAAGATGCTGGTCTACGCGCTCGGTCGCGGTTTGGGCGACGGCGATGTCGCGACCCTCCGCGAGGTCGTCGAGTCGGCGAAGAAGGGTGACTACCGGTTCTCGGCCCTGGCGATCGCGGTCGCGAAGAGCCACGCGTTCCGACACCGGCGGCGGGCGGAAGGAGACGCACGATGAGCCTCATGATGTCGCGGCGCGCGATGCTTCGCGGCGCCGGCGCGGCGGTGGCGCTGCCCTTCCTCGACGCGATGCTCCCGGCGCAGGACGCGTCGTTCCCCGTCCGCGCCGCGTGGGTGTACGTGCCGCACGGCTTCCCGATGAACGAGCCCCAGCCGAACCTGGACAAGCTTTCGCACCTCTGGACGCCGAAGAAGGCGGGAGAGGATTACGAGGTGTCGCGCATCCTCGAGCCGCTGGCCGCCCAGCGGAAGGATTTCAGCGTGGTCAGCGGCCTCGCCCACAGCCGCAAGGAGATCCCCGACGACACCAACCGGCACACCCAGGAAGTGGCGATCTTCCTGACGGGTCATCCGCCGAAACGGTCGCTCAGACCCGACGTGGGCGGCCCGTCGGTCGACCAGGTGGCGGCGGAGAAGATCGGCTTCCGGACGCGGCTCCCGTCGCTCGAGATCGGGACGACGCGCGGGGAGAGCGGCGTCAACCAGAGCGGCTACAGCGGGGCGTACGACAACAACATCTCGTGGCGGTCGGCCACGCTCCCGATGGGAAAGGAGGCGAGCCCGATCGTCCTCTTCGACCGGCTGTTCCGGGGCCGAAAGCCGGGGGCTGGGGGCGATGACCGGAGCGTCCTCGATCACGTGATGGAGGACGGGAAGTCGCTTCGCGGGAAGCTGGGGGCGGCGGACCGACGCAAGCTCGACGAGTACCTGGACGGGCTGCGGGGGGTGGAGAAGAGGATCGTCGCGGCCGTGACATTCGGGTCGTCGGGGGTCGGGGCCGGGCCGGCCGATCTCCCCGGGCTCCAGTACGAGGATGCGGCGTCGCAGGGCAACCGGCTGCCGCCGAACTACAGCGGGCTGCCCGCAGAGTACGACGATCACGTGAAGCTGATGGCCGATCTCCTGGTGCTCGCGTTCCAGACGGACGCGACGCGGATCGCGACGTTCATGCTCTCCCATCCGCAGGCGCCCGAGTCGCGGCTCTACTCGACGAAGCACGTCTCGATCAAGGGGTCGTGGCACGACCACGCGCACCGGGCGTTCGAGCGGGGCGGCGAGGCGTCGGTGGAGCCGATGGTCCAGGTGAACCGCTACCACGCGTCGGTGCTCGGATACCTGCTGGAGCGGATGAAGTCGGTCAAGGAGGGGGGCGGGACGCTGCTCGATCATTCGATGGTGATGTACGGCGGCGGCCTGGGGAACGGCGGCACGCACTTTCTTTACGATCTTCCGATCCTCATGGCGGGCCGGGGCGGCGGGTACAAGCCCGGCCGTCACGTGGACTACGACTGGAAGAAGCGGACGCCGCTCTCGAACCTGTACGTGGACATGCTCCATCGCCTGGGCGCCCCGGTGGACCGCTTCGGCGTGAGCGACGGGCGGCTCGAGGGCCTCGCGTAACAAGACAAACCGTTTGCTTTGTTACAGACAGGGCGTACTGTCTATATCATGAAGACCGCCCTCGTAGCCCTCGCGTGCCTCGTCCTTCAGGAGAAGCGGACCCCGCTCCCGGACATCGCCTCTCACGGAGAGCGGATCGTCGTCCGGAAAGACCTCGCGTTCGGCGTGGAGTCGTACCAGAAGCTCGATCTCTACCTCCCCAAGGGGGACGGCCCCTTTCCCCTCGTCGTCTGCTGGTTCGGCGGTGGCTTCACGGGGGGCGACAAGGCAGGCATGGCCCGCGTCGGAGCCCTCCTCGCCTCGAAGGGCATCGCCGCCGCGGCGCCGAACTACTTCATCGCGGACAAGACCGGCGAGCGCCCCGGCTGGCCCCGCAACCTCCACGACGCCAAGGCCGCCGTACGTTTTGTGCGCTCGAAGGCCACGGAGTGGGGAGTGGACGGCAACCGCATCGCGGGTCTCGGATCCAGTTCCGGCGCCTACCTCGCACTCATGGTGGGCTTCACGTCCCAGCTCCGCGAACTGGAGGGGGAGGGCGCCGCGAGGGAGCAGTCGAGTGCGCTCAAGGCCGTGGTCGACCTGGCGGGAGTGTGCGACCGACGGAAGTCGCTTGGGACCGGGACGCTGGCGCTGCTCGGGAAAGGCTACGAGGAGAAGGACGACCTCCGGGCGCTCGCGTCGCCGATCGTCTACGTGGGTGCGAAGAGCGTGCCCGTGTACATCCTGCACGGTGACCAGGACAAGACCGTCGACGTCTCGAGCGCCCGCCAGCTGGACGAGGCGCTGACCGCGGCGGGCGTATCGCACCGGCTCCACGTCGTGCCGGGGGCGGGGCACGATCCGAATTCGGTCGAGTCGATGGAGTCAATCGTGGAGTGGCTCAGGGAGCGAGTGAAATGAAGGCATCCGTGGCGCTGCTCTGTCTCATCGCGGGTGAGGGGCCGCAGGACTCTCCGCCGCCGAACATCGTGGTCCTCTTCGCGGACGATCTCGGGTACGGCGATCTCGGATGCACCGGCCATCCGTCGATCCGGACGCCCCAGCTGGACCGCATGGCGGCCGAGGGGATGAGGTTCACGAACTTCTACTCCGCGGCGCCGGTCTGTACGCCGAGCCGGGCGGCGCTCCTGACCGGCCGCCTGGCGGTGCGGAGCGGCATGGCCCACGACACGCGCCGGGTCCTCTTCCACTATTCGGCGGGCGGGCTGCCCTCGGAGGAGCTGACGATCGCGGAGGCGCTCAAGGGGAAGGGATACGCCACGGCCTGCGTGGGGAAGTGGCATCTGGGCCATCTCCCGCCCTACCTGCCCATGAAGCAGGGCTTCGACTCGTACTTCGGGATCCCCTACTCGAACGACATGGACAAGGTCCCCGGCGGCAACAACGTGCCGCTGATGCGGAACGAGGAGATCGTGGAGCGCCCCGCGGAGCAGAAGACGCTGACGAAGCGCTACACGGAGGAGGCGGTCCGCTTCATCGAGGCGAACCGGGCGAAGCCGTTCTTCCTGTATCTGGCCCACACGATGCCGCACGTCCCGCTTTTCGCGTCGGACGAGTTCCGGGGGAAGAGCCCGCGCGGCCTCTACGGCGACGTGGTCGAGGAGCTCGACTGGAGCGTCGGGCGGGTCCTGGGCGCGCTCCGCGCGGCGGGGCTCGAGAAGCGGACGCTGGTCGTCTTTACGAGCGACAACGGCCCGTGGCTGATCATGAAGGAGAACGGCGGATCGGCGGGGCTGCTCCGGGAGGGGAAGGGGAGCACGTGGGAGGGCGGGATGCGGGTGCCTGGGCTCGCGTGGTGGCCGGGGAGGATCGCGGCCGGCGCGGTATCGCAGGAACTCGCCTGCACGATGGATCTCTTCACGACCTCGCTCAAACTCGCGGGGGCCGAGGTCCCCGCCGACCGCCCGATCGACGGCGTCGACCTGACTCCGGTCCTCTTCGGGACCGGCCCGAGCCTGCGCAAGATCGTCCATTTCTACCGCGACACGCAGCTCTACGCGCTTCGGAAAGGGCCGTTCAAGCTGCATCTCGTCACGCGCTCGGCGTACGGCAAGGATCCGGCGGAGAAGCGCGAGCCGCCGCTGCTCTTCGACCTCGGCCGCGACCCCTCGGAGCAGTTCGACGTCGCCGCGAAGCATCCCGACGTGGTGGCGGACCTGATGAAGGAGGCCGCGGACCACCAGGCGGCGATGAAGCCCGGGGAGAACCAGATCGAGAAGGTGATCCCGCAGGAGAAGAAGTGAGGGAGAGAGGGTTCGACTCCGGCCACTCGACGGTTCTCCTGCTGGGTTTCGTCGGCGTGCTGCTGGCGACCGCGTGCTTCTTCCTGGTTCCGATCGTCCCCTGCCCCTAGTGCACCGAGCCGAGATACTGGCACGGGAACATGGGCGTTTTTGTGCCCGTCCAGCACGGATGCGACGGTCGTCGCAGGATCGCGCTCTTCCGGAAATGGTTTCCGCGCTCCGTGGAGGATGCGGATTTTCGCTGGGACGCCCGCCGGTGAGGCGCTTCAGCGCGCGGGGACGTTGTACGCCAGCGCCGCCATGGCCCAGCCCGTCGCGCTGATCGAGATGAACTGGTCCTTCCCGTGCGGGAAGGCGCTCTCGAAGTACTTCTGGATCGGCTTCGATCGCGTCGACACGTGCCACGAGCCGTCCTCCTTCTGGGCGCCGAGCAGGAACTTCACGCCGCGTCGGTACTTCTCGTCGGCCGGCTTCATCCCGCCCGCCTCGTGGAGCGCGGCGAGGGCGGAGCCGGTCGCGTAGGCGTCGCTCTCCATCTTCTCCATCTGGGCCCAGCCGCCGTCCTCGCGCTGGCCGGAGGAAAGGTCGGCGACGGCGGCCTCGATCTCGGACTTCTCGGCCCCGGAGTATCGGAGCCCGAAGAGGCGGAACACGCGATCTTCGGTGTCGGCGGGCTTGGTCTTGAGAAGCCACTCTTTCGCCTTCGAGATCCTCACGTCGTGCTCGGCCGTTCCGAACGCCTTCAGGCCGCGGATCGAGAGGGCGGTCGCGGTGAAGACCGAGGCCTCCTGCGGCGGCCGGTTGGAGGGAGGCTTCCAGGCTTCGAGGCCGGCGACGTAGCGGGCGACCTCGGACGTCGTGCCGTCGGGCTTCCATCCGGCGACGTCGAGCGTCCAGAGGGCGTAGCTCGCCGTCGCGACCTGGCCTCCCTGTCCTCGGCCCTGCGCGTAGGCCTTCTTCCCGGCGTCGAGCGAGTCCCACGTGAACTTCGCCTGGGCCTTGAGGTTATTCTCGTCGACCGCGAAGCCGCGCGCCTTGGCGGTCGAGAGCGCGTAGAGCGGGATCGCCTGGTGATGGCAGCCGAAGCAGCTCTTGACCTCGGCGTAGTGCGCGGAACTCTTTTCGAGGAGCGGGATCGCGCGGCGGACGGCCGACTTGATGGTTTCTTCGTCCTGGGCCGAGAGGGCGAGAAGCACGAGGGCGAACATCTTCCTATGGTACGCGGCGCCGGGAGCGGTCGATCCGATTTTTTTGACTACTTTACAGTTTATATGTTATAACTATTGCGTTGGCGAGAGGGGGAAGAAAGTGTTCGCGGTCCAGGCGTTCGATGCCTTCCTTCGCGAAGCGCGCGTCCCGGTCCGCTACGACCATCCCCTCGCTTCCTATACGACCATGAAAGTCGGCGGGCCCGCCGACTTCTTCGTCGAGCCCCACGACGAGGACGAACTCTCCCGCGTGCTGAAGGCGGCGCGCGAATGCGAGGTCGGGACGCGCATCCTCGGCAGCGGCGCGAACCTGCTCATCCGCGACGAGGGGGTGCGGGGCGCGGTGATCCGCCTGAGCCATCTCAAGCGTCGCGACGGCCTCCACGTCCAGGCGGGCTACAACCTGACGACGCTCGTCAAGGAGACCGCCTCCGAAGGGCTGGCCGGGCTCGAGTGCGTCGCCGGTGTGCCCGCGACGATCGGCGGCGCGATCCGCATGAACGCCGGCGGCCGCCACGGGGAGACCGCCGGGGCGGTCCGGTACGTCGACGTCATGGGTCCGGACGGCGAGATCCAGCGCCTCAAGAAGTCCGAGGTGGGCTTCCGCTACCGCGGCACCGGCCTCGGGGACGCGATCGTGATCGCCGCCGGCTTCGAGCTCGTCCCCGACCCGAAAGTCCGGCAAAGGTACGACGAGATCCTGGGCGATAAGAAAAGGAGCCAGCCGCTGGGCAGCCACAACGCGGGGTGCATGTTCAAGAACCCGCCCGGCGGCCACGCGGGGAGGATCATCGACGAATGCGGCCTCAAAGGCGAGCGCGTGGGCGCGGCCCACGTCTCGCGAAAGCACGGGAACTTCATCGTGAACGACGGTGGCGCGACCGCGGGCGACGTGTTGCGGCTGATCGACCACATCCGCAGCCGCGTCCCGGTCCCGCTGGAGTTGGAAGTCCTGGTCTGGTAAGGGCGGTCAAGAGGGGGAAGAAGGCCATGGGGGGAGGAAGGTTCCAGTCTGTCGGTGTGCTCCTGGGCGGCACCTCGTCCGAGCGCGAGGTCTCGCTGCGCAGCGGCGCGGCGGTCGCGAAGGCGCTCCGGGGCCTCGGCCACAAGGTGACCGAGATCGACATCCAAAGCGAGACGGGCCGCGAGCTGGACGGCGTCGCCATCGACGTCGCCTTCATCGCGCTCCACGGCCGCTTCGGCGAGGACGGCCGCCTGCAGCGCCTACTCCAGGAGCGCGGCGTCCCGTACACCGGGAGCGGCCCCGAGGCCTCGCGCGCCGCGATGGACAAGGTCGAGTCGAAGCGTCTGTTCAAGAAGCGCGGCGTCGGGACCCCCGACCACCGCGTGGTCCTGCTGGGCGAGTCGCTCGCCCTCTGGGAGCAGTGCGCCCGGGCGCTGGGCTACCCCGTCGTCCTGAAGCCGCGCGCCGAGGGCTCCAGCGTCGGCGTCACCAAGCACGACGACTGCGCGACGCTGCTCGACGGCGCCGCCGAGTGCTTCCGGCACGACTCGGTGGGCCTCATGGAGAAGTTCATCGGCGGGCGCGAGCTGACGGTCGGCATCCTGGACGGAAAGCCGCTGCCCCTCATCGAGATCAAGCCCAAGGCCGCGTTCTTCGACATGGACGCGAAGTACAAGAGCCAGGAGACGGAGTACATCGTCGAGCCCGAGATGAGCGACCTGGACAAGCGGCGCGTCCAGCGCGCCGCGAAGGCCGCGCACGACGCGCTCGGCTGCGACGGCGTGACCCGGGTCGACCTGATCCTGACGCCCCTCTGCTCGATCCACGTCCTCGAGGTGAACACGATCCCCGGGATGACGGAGCGCAGCCTGCTCCCGAAGGCCGCTCGCGCGGCAGGCCTCGAGTTCCCCGACCTCTGCCAGGAGATCGTGGATTCCGCCTTCAAGCGCAAGCAGGGCGGGTTCTGGGCCGCGGCCGCGATGCTCTAGGGAGATAGGGAGATTCTCGGAGATCGGGTGATTCCCGAGTCGCCGCTGCACGAGCGGCCGGCCGCGACGTCCAATCCCCGTGGGGTGGGTGCAGGTCCCCTGGGGGTTGGTCACCGGTGTCTGCAGCCTCTGCTTTCTGGTCGAATGGCTCGTTCCGAAGTCGCCCCGCCGCCTGGATCCGCGATGGAGGAGGGTGCACCGATTCAGGCTGCTCGCCTTCGCCCTTCCCCTTCTGGTCACAGGATCCATTTACGCGGATGCTTGGCGGGCGTGCCGGACCGTCCATGACTTTCAGCTGGCCATCCTACGCGAGGACACGGCCGCGGCGGAACGCTGCCTGGCGAGCCAGGTTCTGGTGGGCGAATCGTGGCATCCAAGATCGCCCCGATTGGTCGCCGGGATTCGCGGTCCGGAGCCGATCAAACCGGAGGATGTCGAGAAGTCGGCCCTGGTCCCTTCTGTCAACCTTGGAGATCCACTCCGTCGTTACGTGGATATCCGCCAGAGGGATTCCAGCATGGGAAGGCTTCTGTACGGTCTCCGCTGGACTCTGTCGGGTTGGCGGATCGAATCGATCCGGGCTTTGGGTTGACTGGTGAGCTCGGAAGATCAGAAGTTCTTTGGTGTCCTCCACCCGATCCCCGGCTGGTGATCACTCCGGAATCTCGACCTCCTTTACGCCGAGCGCCCCGGCACCCCACGCCTTGAGGAAGTACTTCCCGGGCTTCAGGTCCTTTGGCAGCTCCAGCTCGGCCTCGAATTCGCCGTCCTTGACCTCCGCCTTCGCGCGCGTCACGACCTTGTTGTTCGCATTCGCGTAGCGCCGCGCGAGCTGCTGCTCCATGGTGTCACCCACGAGATCGACCGGGCGGCAGAACCGGCTTCGCACGCACTCGAAGGTGATCTCCACCGGACCCGCGGGGGCGCGGCCCGTGACCGCGAACGTGCGCCCCGGTCCGGGGAATCCCCGCGCCTCGATCCCGATCCCGTCCGCAGGCCGGCGGATCGCCAGCGCCGGGTCGCCCAGCAGGTTGTAGTGGAGGATCACGTCCTGGCGCATCGGTTCCAGGCTCCCCGGCCCCTGCACCAGGCCCGCCACCGCGTCGGCCTGCTTCCGGAAGGTCGAGTCGTCCTCGCCGACCACCGCCGTCTTGGCGCCCCGGAGCGCCTCTCCGAGCGTGACGGCCTTCTTGTGGAACACCTGATGGACCAGCTTCTGGCCGAACAGCGCGTTCCCGTACGGCTGCGTAATCCGCGTTCCCCCGATGAACGCCACCGGGCCGCGGCGTCGCTTGAAGAGCTTCTCGCCGATGCAGTCGCCCGCCCGGCTGTCGTACTCGCCCGTATAGCAGGCGATCACGATCATGATGGGCAGCCCCTCCTTCACCTCCACGTCCTTCACGTTCTTCTCCTCGAGGATCGGGAAGGCGAAGCCGTTCCAGCGGAGGTCGTCGAAGCTGTCCTTCAGGCCGTGGCCCACGTACGCGTAGACGAGCGCCCCGTCGTTCAGCATCCGGAGGACGTTCTCGTTGAACTTCGGCGGATAGAAGCAGTATTTCGACGAGGGCTTCGCGAACGCGGTCTCGATGTCGTACGCCGCGGGGATCTGGTCCGCCACGACCGCCGAAAACTGATGCTCGAGGATCGGGTCGATCAGGGGGCCGAAGCCGCCCTCGCCCGTCACGAACGCGATCCTCTTCTGCCAGCGGCCGCCCGCCAGCGTGGTCTCGTACTCGACCGTCTTCGCGATCATGACCTTGAGTTCGTCGACCGTGTCGGCGGGGAAGCGGCCGACCGCCGTGCCGAAGAGGTGGTCCGTCGCCAGGTCCGCGTCGCTCGGGAAGGTGTCGCTCGTGTACGACGCCTTCTGGCGGAACGTCGGGACCTGGTCGGCGTCTCCCGCCAGGAGGAGGAACCTCGGCTTCGCCGCGGCGACCAGCCTCGCGATCCCCTCCGGCCCCTTTCCGTGCTTCGCTTCGACGTCGTCGGTCCGGACGACCGCGACCTTGAGCGTCTTCGCGCGGTGCTCGCAGAGGGGGTCCAGCGCCTCCGCGAACGAGGGAGACGCGACGATCAGGTAGTCCGCGGTGAGCCGGTCCAGGTCGCGTTGGAGGTACTTCGAGTCCGCCGACCCGAGAAGGGCCAGCGTTGCGAAAAGTATTCGCATTGAAGTCATCCTACCATTACGGACGATACAGAACTGCGAATGCTGCGGAAAATCATGGCGCCCCTGAACCGTATCGAGTGGGAGAAGATCGCGGCCCGGGCGGGGGCGTTCCTCTCGAAGCACCAGGGCAAGGGCCTGGGCGCCCTCTACGCCGCGGCGTTCGGGCTGGTGGTCCTCCTCGTTCATCGCGAGGTGTATTTCTTCATGGCGTCGCGGGGACAGTTCAGCGTCCCCAAGGTGCAGGCCGACGTCGCGCCCAAATGGGCGGACAGGACTGGAGTGGAGATCGTCCGGGTGGGGAAGGACGGGACGTCGCTCTTCGATCCGGGACTCGTGGAGCGGGTGGGCCGGACGTTCGAGGAGTGCGCGTGGATCAAGCGGGTGACCGCGGTCGAGCGCGTCTTCCCCGACCGGCTCCGGGTGCGGTTCGAGTTCCGCACGCCCCACGTCGCGGTCAAGCGGCACGACGGCTACGTGATCGTGGACGCGGAGGGCGTGCGCCTCCCAGGCGTCTACACCGAGCCGCCGCGCTCCTGCGAGCGGACGGTCCAGATCGCGGGAGTGGCGTCGCTGCCCCCCGAACCGGGGCGCCCCTGGACCGACCCGGCGCTCAAGGCCGCGATGGGCCTGGCCGACTTCGCCCAGGAGAACCCGCTCCTCGCCCGCCTCAGGGTGCGCGAGGTCGACGTCTCGAACTTCGACGGGAAGCTGGACGCCCGCCGGAGCGAGGTCGCCTTCCTCACCGCCGCGGGCGCGACGATCGCCTGGGGCCGCGCGCCTGGAGCGGGGAAGTTCGGCGAGCCTTCCAACGAGGAGAAACTCGAGAATCTCCGCGAGGTGCTGGCGGTCTATCCGAATCTGCAAGGCGTGCGCACCGTCAAGGTCTACTTCCGGGGCACGCGCGCCGTGGAGCCTACCGACCTCGTCAATAAGCCGCGGTAACGGGCGCGCCGGCGCTACAATGGCCGGCATTCATGGGTGACGACCGCTCGAGGGCCCTCCCCCTTTACCTCTCCTGGATGGGGACGCTCTGTGGCGCCCTCCTCCTGATGCTCTCGGACGTGCTTCCCTTCCGCCTCCGCTTCGTGCGACCCGAGACCCTGTTCCTGTGCCTGACGCAGGTCGAAATCGCCTTCGCGCTCTTCGCCTGGCCATGGTTCCTCGCCGGGGCGGAGCCGACCGGCCGGCGCCTCCTGATCGAAGGCGGGGCCCTCCTGGCGGCGGTGCTGCCCCTCGCGCTCATGGCCGCCAACGTGAGCAACGTAGAGGCCGGCGCGTGCCTGCGCGCCCAGGCGCTTCCGGTGGTCCTGGCGGCGACCGCCACGGCGGTCCAGGATCTGGGGCGTTTGAGAGGGTGGCGCGTCGGGCCCTGGTACGTCCTGGGGGCTTGCTTCCTGACGGCGTTCCTCCCGTTCGTCGCGTTCGTGACGGAGGGCGATCTCTCGTGGGCCGCGGTCCTCAGCCCGTTCTGGGCCGCGGCACGTTCCGAGACGGGGGCCGTGGCGGTCTTCGGCGGGCTGGCGGGGGTGCTTTTCGCAGCGCGGGCCCTCCCGCGAAGGGCGGTCGCTCCATGACCGTTGCGCTTCTCGCCTTCCTCCTGGCCCAGGCCGATCCCCGCATCGAGTCGGTTGAGCGTCTGGTCGGGAACGCGAACCGCCCGTACCTGTGGTCGCCTTTGGCCGTGACGCTCCGGAGTCCCTCGGGTTTCGACGGCGATCTCGTGGCGCAGAGTTCGCTCGGGGTCCGCGTCGTGCGGAGGGTCCGCGTGGCGCCCGGAGGCCAGGAGCGGATCCTCCTGCCCGCGATCGATCCGCGGAAGGTCATCGCCGGCGGGACGACGTTCGAGCTTCCGGGCGGTCTCAAGTCCCCCGACGTCGTGGTCCTGGTCGACGGACGGTTGCCGTATGCGGGGCAGTTCGTCTCGGACGACCGGGTCCTTTACGCCAAGATCGAGGTGGCCGACCTCGGAGCGCTGCTGGCGTGGGGAGTTCTCGAGGCCTGCGATCTCCTCCTGGTGAAGGAGGCCGCGGGATTGCCGCTCGGGAGCGCCCGATCATGGGCGGCGGCGCCCGAGCGGAGCGACGCGGAGAGGGCCGTGGCCGCGAGGGTTCGGACGGTGGAGCCGGTAGGGCTCGTGGACGTTGATCTTTGGCCGCTGGCGCCGGAGGGAGGCTGGGTGCCGGCCAAGAAGGAGCGGACGATCCTCTTTGCGGTGCTCTACGCCTTCGTCGGCTTCGTGACGCTGGCCTACGTGGGACGGACCGCCGCGAGATGGGCTCCGCTGTCGATGGCGGCGGTTGCGGCGCTGGGCGTCGGAGTGTTCCTCCTCTTCTTTCCGCGGGGCCACCTCTGGGTCTCGGAAAGCGCCTGCGAGATCGTACCGGCCGAAGGCGACGCCGCGAGGCTCCGGCTTTGGTTCGCGGGCGCGGCTGCGGATCTCACGCCCACGATCGACTTCCCACGGGTCGTGAAGCCCGTCTTCGCCAGGCTTGCCGACGCGGAGGAGCCGCTGACGATCCGGGTCCTCGAGCGCGGTTCCCGGGCGGAGGGGTTTCAACTCTCCGCGGGACGGCGCGCCTGCTTTGCCGCGGTGGAGGGTCGTGCGCCGACGATGCGGTTGGGACGACCGACGCGTCCGCTCTACGGAGCTTCCTTGCGCCAGGGGGGAGTCACGAAATACCTTGGCGATCTGGAGGCGGGCGCCGAGATTCTGCGGCCGCCCCGGGGGGGGACCTCCCCCCGCGAGGCGGAGGAGCGTCCCTGGCTCCGGTTTCTCGACGGAGACGGCGTTTGCGGATGGCTGGAGCGGGGAGATCGGGCCGCCGGAGACGTGGGATCGCCCGACCTGGCCGATGCGCGCGGCCGGCCGGTGTTCTTTATCCAGAGGCTCAAATGATCGACTACGACGTCATCGAGACTCCCGTCGGGCCGTGCGTCGTCGCGGTCCGGGAGGGCCGGGTCGTCCGGGTCCACCTGGGACGGCGGATCGACGTTCCCGCCCGGCGGAGGCGCCTGCCACGGGCGCGCCGCTGGATCGCGGCATGGTTCAAGGGAGGGGAACCCAGGGTCCCCCTGGACGTCGAGGTCTCTGCGTTCGTGAAGCGGGTCTACCAGGTCGTGCGGCGCATCCCGCCCGGCCGGACGCGGACCTACGGCGAGGTGGCGCGGGCTGCGGGCCGGCCCGGCGCCGCGCGCGCGGTGGGGAACGCCATGGCGCGCAACCGCGTGGCCCTCTTCATCCCCTGACACCGGGTGGTCGGGGCCGCCGGTCTCGGCGGCTTCAGCGCGGCGGGCGGGCTCTCGACCAAGCGCCGGCTCCTCGCGATCGAGGGCGCCTCCTCCCGTTGACACGCCCCCCGGTTGTGCATAATGCAGCATAAATTATTTGACATTTTATGGGCGGTCATCTATAGATTATGTTCAACCTCCCGAAAGGAATCCTGATGCCGGTCCCTAAAGAGCTCTTGGACATCATGGCGTGCGCCTTCTGCAAGGGCGAGCTCCGCCTCGACGGGGAGAAGCTCCGCTGCGCCAACGCGGAGTGCGGACTGGTCTACCCCGTGAAGGACGACATCCCCATCATGCTGATCGACGAGGCCGAGCGTCCCTGCCCCAAGTGCGCCGCGACGCGGGAGTGGAACGACGACGTACTCAAGTGCCCCAAGTGCGGCGCCACGCTCACGTACGAGCGCAAGTCGGACAAGAAGTGACGCGTGAATAGGCGCACCCTCCTCGCCGTCTCCCTCTGCATGGGGATTTTCATCGTCTGGACGGCGGTCATCTCGCCCAGAATCTGGCCGCCCGCCAAGCCCGTCCCGCCCAAGCCCGCGTCGCCGGCCGGAGCGACGGTCAAGCCTCCTCAGGGAGCCCAGCCGCTGCCTCCCGTCGCGCCGGAGGTCAAGCAGCCGGAGTTCGCCGTGGAGCCGCCGATCCCGATCGAGACCCGGCATTTCAAGATCGAATTCACCAACAAGGGAGCCGGGATCCTCTCGATGGTGCTCCGGTATCCCGACGAGAAGAACGTGGTGCCGCTCCTCTCGCCGTTCGAGAGCGCCTATCCGCACTTCGCCCTCCGCCACGTGGGTGGGCCCGACCGGATCGAGAGCCTCCCCTGGAAGGTGGTTGAGCGCAAGGGCAATGAACTCGTTGCGTTCAGTTTCCCCCTCCGGAACGGCATCGAACTCCGCAAGGAGTTCCGGATCGATCCGGCCACGTATACGCTCAAGATGTCGGTGGATCTCAAGCCCCCCAAGCCGGAGGAGGGGAAGCCTCCCGTCGAGCAGACCCTGCAGCTGGAGTTCATCGCCTTCAACGGTCTCTACCACGAAAACCCCTATCGCTACGACCAGTACTTCAAGGGGGTCTCCCTGGTGGACGGCGACGTGGTGGATAAGCCCTTGGGGAGCGTCGAGAAGGGAGAGGGCAAGCTGGCAGAGGCGTGGCGCCTGCCTGAGGGCACGGAACGAGACGGCAAGATCCAAGCCGCTCGCGAGTACTTCAGCGACACGAAAGCGCCTCGGAAGTGGGCGGGGCTGAGGAACCGGTTCTTCGCCGTGCTGGTCCTCCCCGACTCTCACGCGTCCGAGAGGGTCCAGTCCTTCTCCTACCGTTCCTCGTCGCCGGAGGCGGTCCGCTCGGCGGGGGGGCTCAAGAATCTGAACGTCAGCCTGCTTACCGTCCCGATCAAGCTATCCACCCAGTCGGACCTCTTCAGCTTCTCCGTCTACGCCGGGCCGGTCCAGAAGGAGCCGCTGGCCCAGATGGCGGATGCCCCTCGACTCTTCACCTACGGCGCGGGGTGCATCATTCCCCCGGGGATCATCGACGTCGTGGGTTCGGTGATCCTCGGAATCCTCAAGTTCTTCGCCGGCCTCCTGCACAACTGGGGGCTGGGGATCATCGCGACCACGCTCCTGATCCGCATCTGCATCTCCCCGCTCTCGAAGAAGAGCCAGGAGTCGGCCTACAGGATGCAGCAGCTCGGTCCCAAGATCGCGGCCCTTCGGGAGCGGTACCCGGACGACAAGCAGAAGTTCGGCACGGAGCAGATGCGCCTCTTCCGCGAGAACAAGATCAACCCGCTCTCGGGGTGCCTGCCGCTCCTCCTCCAGCTCCCCATCTTCATTGGCATGTTCAGCGTGTTCGACACGTCGATCGAGCTCCGCGGGCAGCCGTTCTTCGGCTGGATGGACGACCTGTCGAGGCCCGACCGGCTGATCGAGTGGAAGACGCCCTTCGACGTCTTCTTCCTGCCCACGCTGAACTCGCTCAACGTCCTCCCGATCATCATGACGATCACCTGGTTCCTGCAGGCGTACTTCGCGCCGCGGTCTCCCGACCCCCAGATGCAGCAGCAGCAGAAGATGATGCTGGCGATGCCGGTCATCTTCGGCCTCATGTGCTACAACTACGCGGCCGGGCTGAGCCTCTACTTCTTCGTCAACTCGCTCCTGGCCATGGTCGAGCAGAAGGTCATCAAGAAATACATCCTGAAGATCCCGCCCGATGGGCAGGGCCCGGCACCCAGCACCGGTTCCGCGAGGGTTTGAGAAGGAGGACGGACGGATGGAATCCAAGAAGCGGGTGACCCAGGAGGACATCGCCAAGGCGTGCAAGATCGACCAGGGATCGGTCTCGCGCATCCTCAACGAGGATACGCGCGATTCGTTCGCGGAGGAGACCATCCAGAAGGTCTTCAAGGTGGCCCGTGAACTCGGGTACCTCCACCCGTCGCTCATCACGTCCAACCGGCGCGAGTCCAACCGCCGGAAGGCCGAGCTCACCGGCAAGGTCCAGGTCCTCATCGGGACCAACACCGTCTACGACGAGGGCGACATCGACATCGACGAGATCTCGATGTCCGGCATGCTCCTCCGAAACTTCCGGACGAAGAAGCGCTCGCTTCCGATGGACCGCTTCAAGTTCAACGTCGAGGTCACCGAGGGGCGCCTCAAGGGCTTCAAGTGCCGGTGCAAGCTCGTCCGCTTCTCCGACAACGAGGACGAGTTCGCGCTCGCGGTGAAGTTCGACAGCCTGGACGAGGATGCCAAGGACAAGCTCAAGAACTTCATCCGCTAGCGAAGACACCATCGTCGCGGTCTCGTCCCCCGCGGGGGCGGGGCTGCGGGCGGTCGTGCGGCTGAGCGGCCCCAGCGCCGTCGAGCTGGGCGGCGGCCGCCCCGGCGCCGTGGTCCTCCGCGCCCCCCGGACGTACACCCGTGAGGACGTCGTCGAGATCCACCTCCCCGGTTCCCCTCCTCTCGTCGAGCGCCTCCTTCGGGATTTGGTAGGCCTCGGCGCCCGTCCCGCCCGCCCCGGAGAGTTCACCCTCCGGGCCTTCCTCAATGGCCGTCTCGACCTCGCCCGCGCCGAGGCGGTGGAGCAGCTGATCTCCTCGGACAGCGAGGAGGACCGCCGGGCCGCGCTGGCCCAGCTGGAGGGGGGATTCTCCCGCCGCCTCCGGACCGTCGAGAGCGGCCTGCTGGACCTCTGCGCCGACGCCGAGGCCGCCATCGATTTCGTGGACCAGGACATCGAGATCCTGCCGGTGAGGGAGGCGGTGGCCCGCGCGGCCCGGGTACTCTCCGATCTCCGATCGTTGCGGTCCGAGACCGCCGCCCGTCGGGTCTCCAGCGATCAGCCGACCGTCGCGCTTTACGGATGTCCCAACTCCGGCAAGTCGACGCTTTTCAATGCACTGACCGGAAGCGATGCGATCGTGACCCCGGTGCCCGGCACGACCCGGGACGTCCTGTCGGCGGACCTCGATGCCGGGATCCGCGTGAGGCTGCTGGACACGGCTGGAGATCACCCGGCCGAGGGTCTGGAGGCGGAGGCGGCGAAGCGCGGGCGGGAGGCGGCCGGGGGGGCTGACCTCGTTCTTTTCGTCGTCGACCCGCGGGAGTGGGAGGCTTCGCTGCCGCTGGAGCCGCGCGGCCGTCCGTCGATCCTGGTGTTCTCGAAAGGGGACCTGGGGGCCCCCGGCGAGGTGCGCAGCCGCTTTCACATCCGGGAAGTCGTGTGCACATCGGCGGCGACCGGGGTGGGTCTTCCAGAATTGAAGGCGGCCATCGCCGCCAGGCTGGGGATGGGGCCTTCGGAGGGCGGAGGGGCCCGTTTCCGCCTGAATTTGAGGCAGCGGGCGCTCCTGCAGGAGGCTGAGGCGGCCCTGGAGCGGGCCGCTTCCGTCGCGCCGGGGCTTGGCATGGAATTTGTGTCTCTCGACCTGAGGGCGGCGCACGAAGCCCTGGGCGGAATCACGGGCCGACGGGTGGGAGAGGATCTTCTGGACCGGATCTTCTCGAGGTTCTGCCTGGGCAAGTAAGCGCCGCGACACGGGATGCGATGCGCGGTCTGCCTGGCCTCCAATCCGATCCACCGGCGGGATTGCGTGTCCTGCGGGATCCCCCTCGTCGAGGAACAGCACCGGGAGATCTCGGGGGGCGGCTATCTTCGCGGCCAGGTGGCGCGGTGGGAGGGGGAGGAGCGATACACGCCGGAGATCCTGGCCGGATTGAACGCCGAGTACTCCGCGAGGCGCCGGACTCTTGAGTCGGACCTTCGGGCGCCGAAACCCGCTTCCGCGCCGTTGAAGCCGGCACCGGGCCCCTTGCCGCGTCCCGTCTCGGTCCCCGCCCTGCGAGTGGAGCCCATGCACCCGGTGGCTCCCGTGAGGCTCGTCCCCCCGTCAGCGCCGAGACCTCCCTTCGCCTGGAAGAACCTCTATACGGAACGCAACATTCGCTGGGTGCTCAATCTGGGCATCTTCATCTTCAGCATCGCGCTGGCCGTCTTCGTCCGCACGCAGTGGCGCGACATGGCTCCGGGACTCAAGATCGGGATCCTCTACGGGGCGAGCTTCGCGGCCATCGGGGCGGGTCACCTCCTGCGCCGGACGATCCTCAAGGCGACGGGGATGTCGCTCATCGTCCTCGGCGCGCTCGCGATCCCGATCGATTGCGCGGCGTTGCTCCAGTTCCGGATCGTGGGGGCGGAGCATGCGAACTCCGTGGGACTGTGGGGTTCCGCCCTCTCCCTCGCGGTCTACCTCGGCCTGGCGCGACTCCATGGGGAGAGCCGGTTCGTCCATCTGGCGACCTTGGCCGGAGCGTCGTTGTGGGCCTTCCTCCTGCGGAACGGCGGGCTAACCTGGGAGGAGGGGGTCCCCTGGATCGCCCCGCTGGGCCTGGCCGGCACCCTCTGGAGGGGGAACGCGGTCCGCCTCCCGTCCACCGGGATCCTGGCGGGGAGTCTCGTCGTATCGCTGGGCCTGCTGGCGGCAGGCCTCCTTACCGTGTCGAGAGACGTGCTGGCCCTCGAGGTCGCGCTCGTCTCTGGAGTCGCGGCCATGGTCCTGATGGAGCGGAGAACGGGCTCGTCCCTGTTCCGATGGGGCACGACGGCGCTGCTGTGGGCGATGTACGCCGTGGCGGCGGGCCACAGCGGCAGGGATTTCGAGGAGGGCTGGCTTTCGCTGGCGCTGCTCGGTGTCGCCTTCGGAGCGGGATGGCTGCGGAAGAGCCTCCCGTTCATGATCTCGAGCGTCGTCGCGGGCGTGCTCTCGCTGGCCGCGGCCGGATCTGATCTGGGGTCCCTCACCTGGGCGATCGCCGCCCCCGCGGCGCTCCACGCCGCGATCGGGCTCGCGAGAAACGACGACCGCCACGCCTTCGCCGGCTGGCTCCTGGCGGGCGTCGCGCTGGTGATCGGCATGCACGCGAACGGAGTCGGCCGACTCTATCAACCGCTGGTCCTCGCCGGTTACGGCGTCCTGATGGTGGCGCTCTCGTACCGCCGTACCCCCCGGGCCCTCCACGTGCTAGGAGTGCTGGGAGCGGGCGCGGCGATGATCCTCCTCTCGGCCGGGTATTCCGGGTACTACCTGCCGAAACCCTTCCCGGGGGCCATGGCTCCTCCGGGCGGGCAGCTGCCTCAACTCCTGGGGGCGGCGATCGCGGTCGTTTCCGCGCTGGCCTTCGGTCCGTTGGCCAATGCCCTCCGCAGCCGGTTTGTCAGCGACATCGCCTACGGATGCCTGGGGTTCTCCTATATCCTGGCCCTGCGCTGGGCGGGCGTGGAGGGGAAGTGGCTGGGTCTTTCCGTGGCGCTCTTCGGACTGGCCTATGCGCTCGTCGAGAAGAAGGTCTCCCGGTGGCTGCTCCGGCCCACGCTCTTCACGGGGATCGCCTGCACCTTCGCGGCCGGGGTGTTCGCGTTCCTCCAATGGTTCGTCTTCCGGGAATATCTGCAGGCAGCGCTGACCTTCCTCCTGCTCGGGGGCTTCTACATCGCCGTGGCCGAACGGACCTCATACAAGGCGTTATTCCACGTCGGAGTCTATCTCGGCGCGGCGGGCGTGCTGGTGGGGCTCCAGTTCCTCCGGCTGTTCCCGGAGGTGCGGTCCCTCATCCTGTTCGTGCCGGCGGGGCTCACGCTCATATTCGCTGCGCACCGTCGCGAACTCCATCTCGCGCTGGCCGCGCTGGTCGTGTCGGCGGGATCGCTCGCCGTCCTCTATCTCGATCCGTCCATGTACACGGATGCGCGGCTGCCCTACCTGATCTCGGCCTCGGTCGCCGCCGCCGTCCTCTCGGGCTGGTTCGCCTTCGCGTGGGTTGCTCCCAAGGAGATCGATGTCCGGTGGATGAGCGCCCTGATGGGGACCTTCGCGTCGGCGGGGTACATCCTCTGGCTCCAGACGATGGCGACGGGGAGCCCTTGGGGCGGGCTCGTCGTGATCCAGATGACGGTCCTGCTGGGCGTGGCCGCGGAGTTGCTTCGGCGCGGGGGCTTCGCGCGGCAGGCCTCCCCCCTGGTCCTGGTCTCCATGGGCACGACCGCCCTAGCCCTCTTCACGTGTCACGAGCGCGGGTTCGCGCAGGGCGTCCACCTCTGGGCGTATGGGTTGGCGGCCCTCCTGTACACGGGATTGGCCCGCACCTTCCGTCGGGAGGGTTTCGGATGGGCGGGAGCGGCCGCGGGCGGACTGGGGCTGGTGTTCTGGCTGCACCATTGGGATACGCCTTGGATCGGGGTGTGGACCTTCCCGCTGGTGAGTCTGGCGCTCCAGAGGCGGAGCCGGCCTCTCATGGCGCTCGGGGCGCTGGCGCTCCTGCTCACTCCCGCGTATGCCGCCCTCGGTCTTCATCGGATGCCCGCCGCCGGTCTGGTGTTCGTGGGGATGGCGGCCTGCCTCGTGGGGACCCGTCTGCGGCCCTTTTCGCTCTTTCCGCTGAT
>CAZSCC010000153.1:0-17199 GCA_964604905.1 uncultured Planctomycetales bacterium | reverse complement strand
AGATCGAGCAGCTGACGCGCCGGATCGCCCTCGTCCACCGGGGACGGCTCGTCGCCGAGGGGGACGTCCGCGAGATCCGCGGCCTGATCGACCGCCACCCCCACACGGTCCAGGTGAAGACCGCGCGGCCCCGCGATCTGGCGGCGGCGCTCGCCGCGCTGCCCGAGGTGGTGGAGATCCGATTCGCCGACGACGCGGTCTGGGTCCGCACCAACCGGCCCGACGCGTTCTACGCCCGGCTCCCCGCCCTCGCGCTCGAGAAGGGCTGCCCGGTGACGCAGATCGAGTCGCCCGACGACAACCTGGAGGCGGTCTTTCGGTACCTGACGGAGTCATGAGGAAGCTCGTGCACGATGTTTAGGGCGGCGGTCGGATTCGCGAGGCTGACGCTGCGCAACCTGGCGGCCGGGAAGCGGGCGTGGGCGGCGGGCTTCCTGCTCCTCCTCCCGCCGCTCCTGGCGCTCCTCGTCGCGGGGGCGGGCAAGCACGCCGAGGCCGTGAAGGTCTATCAGTCGATCGTCTTCCTCTTCTCCCTCTGGTTCATGATCTTCCTCCTCGCGCTGGTCTTCGGGATCGCGCTCTCGTCGGGAGAGATCGAGGACGGCACGGTCGGATATCTGTACCTCGGCGCGGTGCCGCGCTGGCTGATCGTCCTCATCCAGGCGGGAGTGACGACGCTCGCACTGACGGCGCTCCTCTTCGTGAGCCTCCTCCTGACGGCGCTGGCGGCCAACCTGGGCGAGGGGGAACTCCCGAGGCTGTGGCACGACGTGGGGGTCTGCACGCTGATCGGGGGGACCGGGATCGCGATCGCGCTCGCCTACACGTTGACGTGCGGGCTCCTCTTCCGCTCGCCGCTGGGGGCGCTGGCAGCGGCGGTGATCCCGATCTTCTTCTGGGAGCTGATGGTGACGCTCTTCCCGATCCGCTTCGCCGCCTGGACGGTGACCAACAACCTCCGCGCCCTTCTCCTCTCCCACCTCTTCGGCGGACGCCGCGTCCAGCCGCACTACAAGTACGTGGTCAACTTCCAGCTCCCGGAGTACGGGCAGGCGGCGATGTTTCTCTCGATCCTGGCCGGCCTCTTCCTGGTGACGGCGATGGTGGCGGCCATGAACCGCTCGATCGAGGGAAAGGAGGCGGGATGACCAGCGGACATCCCGGCTGCCCGCTTAGAAATCAGTGCACTACCGCATAGGATTAGCACCGGAGTCGCAGAGACACCGAGAGGATTCCCTGCTTGAATTCGGTGTTCGGAGGCGGAGGGGGATCGAACACTGGAGGGGCGTCTGCTCCGCGGCCCATGACGGTCTTGCAACAGCCTCTTATCGCTTCGCCTTGGGCCTCGGCGTTTCCTTCCGGACGGGCGCGGCCCCGGCCGCCTTCGCCGCCTCGTCCTCCCGGGTCATCTGCTCGTAGGCGAGGGTCGCGGCCCGCCACATCTTGAGGGGCGTCCGCTTGGAGAAGGAGAGGTCCCAGAGGAACATCAGGACCTCCTCGCGCGGGATGATGTACCAGCCGCCGACGCTGCGCCTGGCACGGATCTTGCCTTCTTCGATGTAGCGGACGATGGTGTTGCGGCTGGCCTCCACCAGGCCCGCAAGCTCTCCCGTGGAGTACCGCGTGTGATGCTTCGACCCGTCTCTTGCCACGCTCGCCCCCCGATCGTATCGCCGCCGCTCCACCCGGGTAATGTTACAATTTTCATTCCCCGCCTGTCGGAAATTCCAAGGACCTCCGGGCCCGGGAGCCTCCCCGCCGGTCGGCGTCCCCTCCGATCACGGCCTCACCGCTCCTGATCTCCTTGATTATCTCCCGATCCCCTTCGATAATGCGCCCACCGTGAAGCCCGAGTTCGTCCACCTCCACGTTCACAGCGACTACTCCTTCCTCGACGGCGCCTGCAAGATCCACGACCTCGTCAAGAAGATCTCCGGCCTCGGCATGAAGTCCTGCGCCCTCACCGACCACGGGAACATGCTCGGCGCCATCGAGTTCTACGATGCCGCCCTCAAGGCCGGCCTTCGACCCATCATCGGGATGGAGGCCTACGTCGCCCCCGGCTCCCGCCTGGACCGGAAGGAAGTCAAGGGCATGAAGGAGCCGGCCCACCACCTGACGCTCCTCGTCAAGAACGAAAAGGGCTACCGCAACCTCCTCAAGCTGACCTCCTCCTCCTACCGCGAGGGCTTCTACTACAAGCCCCGCATGGACAAGGAGATCCTCGAGAAATACCACGAGGGTCTCATCGCCCTCTCCGGCTGCACCAACTCCGAATTCGGCCGCGCCTGCCGCACCGACCAGGCCGACAAGGCCCTCAAGGCCGCCGACGACTACCGGCAGATCTTCGGGCCCGAGAACTTCTACCTCGAGGTCCAGGCCCACGGCTTCGACGACGAGAAGAAGATCCACGAAGGCTCCGTCGCCGCCGCGCGCGATCTGGCTCTCAAGGTCGTGGCCACCAACGACGTCCACTACATGGCCAAGGACGACGCCAAGGCCCACGACGCGCTCCTCGCGCTCGCCAGCGGAAAGCTGATCGCCGACCCCGACCGCCTCCGCTACCCCAGCCCCGAGTTCTACATCAAGTCGCCCGAGGAGATGGCCGCCGCCTTCCCCCACTTCCCCGAGGGGCTGAAGGCCTCCGTCGAGATCGCCGAGAAATGCGCCCTCGAGCTCCGCTTCAACGAGATCCACCTCCCCGTCTTCGAACTCCCCCCGGGACAGACGAAGGCGATCGAGTACCTCCGGGAGCTCTGCCTCCGGGGGGCGAAGGAAAAGTACGGCGACCCCGTCCCCGAGGCGGTCGGGAAGCGGATGGACTACGAGCTGTCGGTCATGGACAAGATGGGGTTCGCCAGCTACTTCCTCATCGTCTGGGACCTCCGCCGCTTCGCCCGCGAGAACGGCGTCCGCGTCGGGCCGGGCCGCGGCTCGGCCGCCGGCTCGCTCGTGGGCTACCTCCTCGGCATCACCTCGATCGACCCGCTCCGCTACGGCCTCATCTTCGAGCGCTTCCTCAACCCCTCGCGCAAGGAGATGCCCGACATCGACCTCGACTTCTCCAACGAGGACCGCGGGCGCATCATCGAGTACATCTTCAGCCGATACGGCCACGACAAGGTGGCGCAGATCATCACCTACGGGACCCTGAAGGCCCGCGCCGTGCTCCGCGACGTGGGCCGCGTCCTCGGCATCGACCTCAAGCGCGTGGACCAGATCGCCAAGAAGATCCCCAAGGTCCTCGACATCACCCTCGACGAGGCGGCGAAGTTGGAGCCGGAGCTCCAGAAGGAAATCGCGCAGGACCCGCAGGTGAAGGAGCTCTGGGAGATCGCGCTCCGCCTGGAAGGCAACGCCCGCCACGCCGGCAAGCATGCCTCGGGCATCGTCATCTGCGACCGCCCGCTCGAGGAAATCGTCCCGCTCTACATGCAGGACGACGCGATCATGACGCAGTACGACATGAACGCGGTGGCAAAGCTCGGCCTGCTCAAGATCGACATCCTGGGGCTCGAAACCCTGACCGTCCTCGACCGCGCGGTGAAGCTGATCGACAAGGTCCGCGGCATCAAGGTCGTCCTCGACAAGATCCCGCTCGACGACAGGGACACCTACGCGATGCTCGGCCGCGGGACGGTGAAGGGAGTCTTCCAGCTGGAGACCTCGCGCGGTATGCGCGAGCTCGTCCAGAAGATGAAGCCCGACCGGATCGAGGACCTGATCGCGACCATCGCGCTCTTCCGTCCCGGCCCGCTGCAGTCGGGCATGGTCGAGCAATACATCCGCTGCAAGCACGGGCTGGAGCCCATCAAGCCCATCCACCCGGCGATCGACCCGATCCTGGCCGAGACCAACGGCGTGATCCTCTACCAGGAGCAGGTGATGAGGATCGCCAACGTCATGGCCGGCTTCTCGATGGCCGACGCCGACGGCCTCCGCAAGGCGATGGGCAAGAAGATCCCCGAGATCATGGTGAAGTACAAGGAACAGTTCGTCAAGGGCGCCGTGAAGAATTCGGTGAAGGAGGAACTCGCCGTCCAGGTCTTCGACCTGATGGCCTACTTCGCGGGCTACGGGTTCAACAAGTCCCATTCGGCCGCCTACGGCATCGTCTCCTACCAGACCGCCTACCTCAAGGCCAAGTGGCCCGTCGAGTATATGGCCGCGCTCATGTCCTGCGCCATGGGCAACACCGACAAGCTTGCCGAGTACATCGAGGAGTGCCGCCAGCTCAAGATCGAGGTCCTTCCGCCCGACATCAACGAGAGCGACCTCGACTTCAAGGTCGTCGACAAGAAGATCCGCTTCGGCCTGGGCGCCGTCAAGGGCGCCGGCGAGAAGGCGATCCAGCACGCGATCGGGGCCCGGGAGAAGCTGGGCCGGTTCGCGTCGATCTACCCGTTCTGCGAGAACGTCGACCCCAGATACGTCGACCGGAAGGTCCTCGAGCAGCTCGTCAAGTGCGGCGCGTTCGACGCGACCGGCGGCCACCGTGCGCAGGTCTTCGAGGCGATCGACCAGGCCGTCCGCATGGGGACGACCAAGCAGGCCGATCGGAAGATCGGGCAGCTCTCGATCTTCGACCAGATGGGACCGGCCGAGACGCCCGCCCTCCCGGACGCCCCGCCCTGGCCGCAGGAGACGCTCCTCACCTACGAGAAGGAGGTCCTGGGCTGCTACGTCACCTCCAACCCCGTGCTCCGCTACGAGGAGGTGATCCGGAACCTCTCGACCTCGACGGTCGACCGCCTGCCCGAGCTCCAGGACGGGCAGGAGATCACGCTGGGGGGGATCATCTCGGGCCTCAAAGCGATGATCCAGAAGACCGGGAAGAACGCCGGCCAGAAGTACGTCATGTTCAAGTTCAGCGACCTGACGGGCACCTGCGAGGCGGTCTGCTTCTCGGGCGACTTCGAGAAGAACCGCGACTACCTCTTCAACGACGCGATCGTCTTCGTGGCGGGCCGCGTCGGCTTCCGGAACGACACCCCGTCGCTCCGCGTCTCGACCGTGACGCCGATCGAGAAGGCGCGCGAGGTGCTCTCCGGGAGCGTGCGCCTCACGGTCTCGAGCACGGGCCTCGAGGAGGACCTGCTTCTCCAGCTGCAGGACGTGATCCGGGCCCACCCCGGCCCCTGCCCGGTCTTCTTCGAGGTGGAGACCCCCCAGGGGCGGAAGGTGCTCGTGAAGACGCAAAACGAGCACTTCGTCTCACCCTCCGGGCAGTTTCTTGCCGATATAGAAGAGGTGTTGGGAACCGGGCACGTGAGAGTGACGGGGAAACCGCAGCGATGAACGCCATGAACACGCCGCAGCAGACCGAGGAATGGAAGATCAACAAGCGCGGCCGCGCCTGCAGTTCCTGCGCGCGGCCGTTCAAGTCCGAGGAGGAGCACTACTCCGGCATCGTCGAGGTCCAGGGCCGCTTCGAGCGGCGCGACGTGTGCCTCCCCTGCTGGGCCCGGAAGCCCGATCTCTTCTCCTTCTGGAAGACCCGGATGCCCAAGCGCGAGGAGAGGCGCCTGGAAGACATCAACGCGATGCAGGAGTTCTTCAAGAAGCTCGTGGAGAAGCCCACGGACGACCCCTCGCGCCAGAAGATCACCTACCTGACGGCGCTCCTCCTCTCCCGCAAGCGCCGCCTGCGCCTGGCGGGCACCAAGGACGGGAAGCTACGGATCGAAAAAGGCTGGGACGGCGAGGCGATCGAGATCGTCGATCCGCCGATCTCCGACGCCGAACTCGAGACGCTCAAGCAGCAGATGGAGCAGCTCTTCGAGGTCGAGTTCTCCGCCGACCCCGCGTAAGGAGATCCGGAGCTCTCGGGAGTACGCCCCGGGATTCCTCCCTTGTCTTCATCTCCCGATCTCCTCCGAGATCCCGTGATCCCCAGATCGAGCGGACCGCCCATCTCCGAATCCCCTCTTCATCTCCGGATCTCCCTTCGTGAACTCCCGGAGCTTTGTTTTTCCTTGAAAAGACCCCCCCCCCCGCTATACTCGCTCCGATGTCCAAGCGGCGCGTGCTGCTTATCGACGATGAGCCACGGATTCTGGACATCGTGAGGTACTTCCTGGACCAGGGCGGCTACGAGGTCGAGGCGTTCACGGCCCAAGCCGACGGCCTGTCGGCCGCCCGGCGCGCGCCCTTCGAGATCGTGGTGCTGGATATCGTCCTGGACGGCGCAAGCGGCTACGACGTGGCCTTCGAGCTGAAGAAAATAAAGAACACGGAGCGGGTCCCGGTGCTTTTTATTTCAAGCAAGGTGGAGATGGCGGATCTGTTCCTCGACAGCTATGACGGCCGCGCAGAGTTCCTCCAGAAGCCGTTCAAGAAGTCCGAATTCCTGGAGAAGGTCGAGTTGCTGATCAAGGGGGGCGGGCGCCAGGCGCACAAGTCCCCACCCCCACGGAATAAGTAGGAGACCGATGGCCGGAAGCGGAATGGACCACATCAAGATCGAGAGCGCCGAACTCTCGAGCGGGGTGTGGCAGATCCGGATCGAGGGTTCCCTCGACTGGTCCAACTTCGCCAAGGTCGAGACCGCGATCGAGGAAATTTTCAAGAAGAACGTCTACAAGGTCGTGGTCAACCTGAAGGGCACCCGGTATATCTCCTCCGCCGGCTTCGGCTGCTTCATCAGCTCGCTCGACACCGCGATGAAACACAACGGCGACATCGTCTTCGCCTCCACTCCTCCCGAAATCCAGGACGTCTTCAACATCCTGGGCCTCTCCAAGATCCTCCGCTTCGCCGAGGACGCGGACGCCGCGCTGGCGCTGTTCAAGAAGTAGCGCCCGGCCGAATCAAGAATTCCGAATCACGAATCATAGGACGGCCATCCCCCGTCCCGGGGCGATCGTAAGATCCTCGGCCGATCGAACGACGGGTATACTGGAAGCTCATGAACCTGATCGTCGGCCTGGCTCTCCTCCTTCAGGGCGCAACTGCAGAGGATGCCTACAAGCGGATCGAGGAGACCCTCCGGAAGGCAAAGACCGTGACGCTGACCTACACCTGAGAAGTGAGACCCTGGGCCAGCCGGCCCTGGGAGGGAGCGGGCACGTTGCTGTTAAAGGTCGGAGGCAAGGCCCGTCTCGACCTGAAGTTCGAGAATCCGGGCGGCGATCACAAGCTGCTCCTGGTCTCCGACGGTTCAACCATGAAGTACACCTTCCAATCGCCCGGCAAGGAGACGCCCAAGATCGTCCATGAAGCCACGCCCAAGGACCTCATGGACGATCTCAGGATCGTGCGTCTTGGGCCGTTCAATGGGAACACCTACTCCGGATTGATGCACCATCGTCCCCGAGGCGGGGAATTCGATCAGAGCGTAAGGAAGGCCTATAACCTGACGGGATTCATGACGCGCGGAGATGAAAATGGCGCAAAGCTCCTGACTTACAAGATCAGGTACCACGAGGAAGAGTGGGGCGACGTCAAACTCTGGTATGACGCCCTATCCCATAAGCCCCTCAAGCGGCAGATCCGCCACGAGTTCTGGCCCGTGGGAGACAATGGACAGACCCAAACCGAATCGATCGAGCAGTTCATCCTCGACGCCGACATCCCCGACGAGAAGTTCGCGCTGCCCGAGGAGAAGCCCGATCCCGCCGTCTATCGGGCCACGGACATCGGGGAGCCCATGGGCCTCGGGCTCAAGTCCGCCAGGGACATCCGGCTCGTCGGCTGGCTGGAACACGGGACGCTGGAGTATGAAGGGACGGGCGCCCTCGTGGACGTCCTGGAAGACTACCGACTGGGCATGAAGGAGAGGGGATGGACCGTGGTGAGCGAGCGGATCGACGCGGACAAAGGCGCGCTCACTCTGAAGAAGTTCCTCCGGGTCCTCACGATCGAGATCTCCAGGGACGGCGACGCCCTCAAGGCCACTCTCCAGGTCGGGCAGCGCAAGTAGGTCGACTCTGGGTCGGTTTGCGACCGGACATGGGACGGTCGACCCGTGATTCGTGATTCCCGATTCGTGATTCGGGGCCGGGCTACTTCCCCAACGCCTTCCGGATGGACTCCCCCGTCTTCTCGATCTCCCCCGCCGGGTAGGACTTCGCCGGCCAGTTGTACTTCACCCCGTCATCCGGCTTGCGAGGGATGACGTGGTAGTGGGCGTGCACGATCGCCTGCCCCGAGCAGCGGTGATTATTCATGAGCAGGTTGAAGCCCGGCGAGGCGGTCGTCTTCATCACGCCGCGCGCCACGACCTGGGCGGCCTGCGAGAGAGCGGAGAGGACGTCGGGCGGGAGGTCGGCGAAGGTCTCGAAGTGGCCGCGCGGCATGACGAGCGCGTGGCCGGGCGCGACGGGGTTGATGTCGAGGATGGCGAAGGTCTTCTCGTCCTCGTAGACCTTCTGGGCCCCGATCTCGCCCTTGATGATCTTGCAGAAGATGCAGTCGGCCATGAGGGCTCTCAGCGATCAGCCGTCAGCTCTCAGTCCCGCGCCCCCCGGCCTGGAGGCGCCCTCCCTCAAGCTGACAGCTGAAAGCTGATGGCTGACAGCCTGGCTTACTTCTTGGCGGCCGCGGCGGCCTTCTTGCCGCTCTTCTTCTCGACCTGCTTCGCCTCGGCGGCGTCCTTGGCCGCCTTGCCCACGCCGGCCGCCTTGGCCTCCTCGTCCTTGTCCTTGTGGACGACGAGTTCCCAGATCGCCTTCTTGCCGTTGTCGCCCAGGCGGTTGAAGGCGTAGAGGCCGCGGCCATCGCCGTCCCAGCGGGATCCGCCCAGCTTGATGACGCGCGTGTAGCCGCCGGGACGGTCGGCGAAGCGCTTGGCGACGTCGTCGACGATCTTCTTCGCGATGTCCGGGTTCTGCACGGTGCGGAGGATCCGGCGGAAGTTCGCCAGGCCGCCCTTCTTGGCGAGCGTGATCAGGCGCTCCGCGCGGCCGCGGAACTCCTTGGCCTTCTCGACCGTCGTGATCACGCGGCCGTAGATGAACAGGCTCTGCACGAGGTTGCGCTCCAGCGCCTGCCGGTGCGCGGTCGTGCGGCCGAGTTTCCTGCCTTTGAGTCTATGGCGCATACGATTACCCCGCGAACGGGGCCTTCTTGCCGAAGATCGCCTCGAGGTCCATGCCGAGTTGCAGACCCATGTCGGACAGCTTCTTCTTCACCTCGCGGAGGGACGTCTTGCCGAAGTTGCGCACCTTGAGGAGTTCCGCCTCGGAGCGGGAGACGAGCTCGCCGATGGTCTCGATCTTCTCGCTCGAGAGACAGTTGGCCGAGCGAACCGAGAGGTCGAGTTCGGAGATGGACATCGAGAGCTTCTGGCGCAGGTCCTCTTTCTCCGACTCCTTCTTCCGCAGCTCCTCCTCCTTCTTCTCGTTGATCTGAAGCTCGCGGCCCAGCTCGAAGTACTGGACGAAGGGGTTGAGGTGCTTGCGGAGGATCTTGGACGCCTCGGTCACGGCCTCCTCGGGGGAGATCGTGCCGTTGGTCCAGACCTCGAGGATCAGGCGCTCGTAGTTGGTCAGCTTGCCCACGCGGGTGCTCTCGACCTTGTAGCGCACGCGCTTGACGGGCGAGAAGCTGGAGTCCGTGGGGATGAAGCCCGGCTCCTGCAGGTCCTTCGCCTGCTCTTCGGCGGTCACGTAGCGGCGGCCCTTGCTGAGCGTGATCTCGATCGAGAGGTCCGTGTCCTCGGCCAGGGTGCAGAGGTGGAGCTCGGGGTTGATGATCTCCACGCCGGCCTCGGGCTTGAGCGCGCCCGCCTTGACGGCGCCCTTCTTCGAGACCTCGAGCTTCAGCGTCTTGCGCCCCTCGTCGGCGATCTTGACGACCAGCTGCTTGAGGTTCAGGACGATGTCGGTCACGTCCTCCACGATCCCCTCGATGGTGGTGAACTCGTGGGTGACGCCCTTGATCTTGACGGAGGTGACGGCCGTGCCCTCGATCGACGAGTAGAGCACGCGGCGGATCGAGTTGCCGATGGTGGTCGCGAACCCGCGTTCGAAGGGCTCCGCCGAGAACATCCCGTAGGTCGGCGTGGCGGTCTTCTCGTCGACGGAGACGCGGGTGGGGAGCTCGAAGTCTTTCCAGCGGACGCGCATGACAGGGACTCCTTGTTCATTTCGGGGGCCCGTACGGAACCGCACGCTTCCGCGAGCGACGAAGGCCCGCACGTGCGGGGCCGTTCAGGCCCCCCAGAAAGCCCGGAGCCGGAAGCTTGAATCCGGACGCGACGGCGCGCCGCGCCCCTTCAAGCCACGAGCTTCGAGCTTCCGGCTTATCTCGACATGTACTCGACGATCAACTGCGCCTCGACGGGCACCTGGATCTCACCGACGGTGGGCAGCGTGACGACCGTCCCCGTGGTCTGCTCTTCGGCGAGCTTCAGCCAGGAAGGGATCTGGACGTCCTTCTTGAGCAGCATCGCTTCCTTGACCAGCTTCTGGCTCCGCTCGCGCTTGACGGGCTCGACCACGTCCCCGGCGCCCACCTGGTAGGAGGGGATGGTGACGCGCTTCCCGTTCACGCGGATGTGGCCGTGCAGGATGAGCTGCCGCGACTGGGATCGAGAGGCGCCCATGCGCAGGCGGTAGACCACGTTGTCGAGCCGGCGCTCCAGGATCTGGAGGAGGTAGTCCCCCGTGTTGCCGGGCTTGGCGATCGCCTCGTTGTAGTAGCGGCGGAACTGGCGCTGCATGAGACCGTACATCTTCTTGGCGCGCTGGACCTCGCGCAGGTGGATGCCGTACTCGGTCAGGCGGATGCGCTTGGCGCCGTGCGCGCCGGGCGGCTTGCTCTCCTTCGCGACGGGGCACTTGGGCCCGTCGCAGCGGTTCCCCTTGAGGAACAGCTTGGTCCCCAGCCGCCGGCAGATCCGGCACTTGGCTCCGGTGATGCGCGCCATACTCTAGACTCTCCTCTTCTTCCGAGGCCGGCAGCCGTTGTGCGGGAGCGGGGTCACGTCCTCGATCACCCGCACGTCGAGCCCCGACGCCTGGAGCGCCCGGATGGCGCTCTCGCGGCCCGCGCCGGGCCCCTTGATCTTCACTTCCACCTCGCGGACGCCGAACTTCTGCGCCTTCTCCGCCACGCTCTCGGCCGCCTTCTGGGCGGCGAACGGGGTGGACTTCCGCGAGCCCTTATACCCGATCGTCCCGGCCGACGCCCAGCAGAGCGTGTCGCCCGCCAGGTCGGTGATCGTGATGATCGTGTTGTTGAAGGTCGACTGGATGAAACAGACCGCCTTGGGAACCAGCTTCTTGACCTTGCGGACGGCGGACTTCTTTTCGTCTGCCTTCCCGCCCTCGGCGGGCTTCGCGTCCTTCTTGTCCTTCTCGTCGGCCACGCAATACTCTCCTTACGGTTTAGGTCGCGGTCTTGGGCGCCTTCTTGCCCGCGACCGTCTTGCGCGGCCCCTTCCGGGTGCGCGAGTTGGTCCGGGTGCGCTGCCCGCGGACGGGCAGGCCTCGGCGGTGCCGGTTCCCGCGGTAGCACTGGATGTCCTTCAGACGCTGGATGTTCTGGGCGATGATGCGCCGGAGCGCGCCCTCGACCGTGAAGTTCTTGTCGACGATCGAGTTGATGCGGGTCAACTGGTCTTCGGTGAGTTCCTTGATCCGGAGGTTCTCCGGAACGCCCGCTTCCTTCAGGATCCTGTGGGCCAGCGTGTCGCCGATCCCGAAAACGTACGTGAGGGAGACCCAGGCGACCTTGTTCGCGGGGATTTCGACTCCAGCCACACGCGCCATAGCCTACCCCTGCCTCTGCTTGTGTTTCGGATTCGCGCAGATGACCCGCACGCGACCCTTGCGGCGAACGATCTGGCACTTCTCGCAGATTCTCTTGACCGACGGTCTGACCTTCATGATCGGCTCTAATGCTCGCGGTAAATGATGCGCCCTTTCGTCAGGTCGTACGGGCTCATCTCGACGATCACCTTGTCGCCCGGAAGGATCTTGATGAAGTTCATCCTCATCTTTCCCGAGACGTGCGTCAGCACCGTGTGGGCCAGATTCTTCACGAGAGCGACCCGGAACATCGCGTTCGGGAGCGACTCCTTCACGATGGCTTCCACTCGAATCGGTTCTTCCTTGGCCATTAAATCCCTAATTCAGACCCCTCGCGGAACGGATACTATAGGGACCGAGGGGGGCGATGTCAAGCGGAGCAAACCCGGAATCACGAATCAGGAATCACCAATCACGGATCACCGGCCGGGTAGACCCTCGCACGGTGAAAGCGAGAGGGCGCCGCGCCCTTCCTCCCGGGAACCTTCCCGCTCGCGGCGGGGACGGCTCTCCTGGGCGCCTGAATCTGCTTCCGCGATGCTCTCCTCTTGGCCTGGCCAGGGGACTCCCGCATCGCCCGAAAGGGATGGAGGAGCCGCCCGCGATCCGCCAGGCCTATCCGGGCAGACGCGTGAGGACTTCCCGGCCGTCTTTCGTCACCGCCACCGTATGCTCGAAATGCGCGCTGAGCTTGCGGTCGGTCGTCACGACCGTCCAGTCATCGTCCAGCGTCCGTACGCGGTGGCTGCCCTCGTTCACCATGGGCTCGATCGCAATGCAGATGCCCGGCTTGAGGACGTACTCGAAGCTGTCGACGGGGTGGATCACGTAGTTGGGGACCTGCGGCTCCTCGTGCATCTTGGTCCCGATGCCGTGGCCCACGTAGTCGCGGACCACGCTGTAACCGTTCTTCTCCGCGTGGTTCTGCACCGCGGCGGCGATCTGCGAAAGCCGGGCGCCGGGGCCCACGACCTGGATCGCCGCCTCCAGCGCGTCCCGCGTCACGTCGATCAGGCGCTGCGCCTTCGCCGTAATCCGCCCGACGCCCACGGTCACGGCGGCGTCCCCCACGTAGCCCTTGAAGGTCGCGCCGGCGTCGATCGAGATGATGTCGCCCTCCTTGAGCACGCGGTCGGGCGAGGGGATCCCGTGCACGACCTCCTCGTTGACCGAGGCGCAGATCGAGGCCGGGAAGCCGCGGTAGCCCTTGAAGGTCGGCACCGCGCCCGAGGCGCGAACGTGCTTCTCGAACGCGGCGTCGAGGTCGGCGGTCGAGATCCCCGGCCGGACCAGCTCCTGGAGGAGCTTGAGGCCGCGGCCCACGATCTGGCCCGCCTGCCGCATGACGTCGATCTCCCAGGCTTCCTTGACGATGGGGGGCATGGCGAGGTCCAGCCTAGCGTTTCGAGAGGGCCGCTTCAACGGCGAGGGTCACCGCGTCGGGGTCCTTCGAGCCGTCCACCCGCCGCACGATGCCCTGCTTCTCGTAGAAGGGGATGATGGCCTCCGTCTCGGTGCGGTACTTCCCGAGCCGCTTGACCACCTTCTCTTCGGTATCGTCTTCGCGCTGGACGAGCGGGGCTCCGTCCTTGTCGCACGCGCCCTCGCGCCCGGGCTTCCGGTACCGCACGTGGTACGACGTCCCGCATCTCTCGCAGGTCCGCCGCCCCGTGATGCGCTCCACGATCACCGCGTCGGAGCATTCGAGCAGGATCACCGCCTCGAGCGGTTGCTGGAGCCGCGCGAGCAGGGCGTCGAGCGCGACCGCCTGCGGCAGAGTCCGGGGGAAGCCGTCGAGAATGCAGCCCTTCCCGGTATCGCCCTGTTGGAAGCGCTTCTCGATGATCCCGACCACCATGTCGTCGGGGACGAGATTGCCGGAATCGACGGCCGCCTTCGCCTTGAGGCCGTCCGGAGTGGCGCGCTTGATCGCCTCGCGGAGGATGTCGCCGGTCGAGATGTGCGGGAGGCCGCGGCTCTCGGCGAACCTCTTGGCCTGGGTGCCCTTCCCCACTCCCGGCGCCCCGACGAAGAGCAGTCTCACGTCCCCTCCAGTGGGGTTTGAGATCCCCGCCTACCGGCGGCCCTGGACGCGGGCGTTCCCGCCGAGGAAGCCGCCGTAGTGGTGCATCAGCAGGTAGGACTCGGTCTTCTGGATGATGTCGAGGCCGACGCCAACCACGATCAGGATGCCCGTCCCGCCGAGGAACGAGAGGAGCTGGCGCTGGATCTCGCCGCCCATCCCTGCGGAGACCAGGTCGGGCAGGAGCGCGATCACGCAGAGGAACACGGCGCCGCAGAGGGTGATGCGCGCGAGGATCGTGTTGAGATAGTTCGCTGTATTTTCTCCGGGCCGGATGCCCGGGACGAAGCTTCCGCTCTCCTTGAGCTGGAGGGCGATCTCGTCGGGCTTCATGAACAGGTAGGTCCAGAAGTAGGAGAAGAAGATGATCATGGTGACGTAGAACATCGTGTAGAAGAACCAGCCGCGCGCGAAGATTTCCCGCAGGAAGCCCAGCCCGGGGATGAGACCGATCATATTGGGCACGATCATGAGGGACGACGCGAAGATGACGGGCATGACGCCCGAGGTGTTGACGCGGATCGGCAGGAAGTTCCGGCCGCCCGTCATCATGCGGCGCCCGCGGATGTGCTTGGCGTGCTGGAGCGGGATCCGCCGCTGGGCCTGGGTGACGAAGACGACCGCCACCACCGTGGCCAGATAGAGCACGAGGATGATGATCACCGAGTCCATCCGGACCTCGCCCTTCTGCGCCTTCGAGAAGAGCTCGCCCAGGATCGCCGGCATGCGCGCGATAATGCCCGCCATGATGAGCACGCTCGCGCCGTTGCCGACGCCGCGCTCGGTGATCTGCTCGCCCAGCCACATGATGAAGAGCGACCCCGCGGCCATCCCGACCATCATGAAGATCGCGGTCGAATAGCCGGTCCCCGTCAGGAGCGGGAGCTTCCCCATCTCCGCCTGCCGCTCGCTCCACGCGGCCAGCTGGCGCGCGGCGAAGAAACCCTGCACGAGACAGACCGGGACGGCGGCGTAGCGGGTGTACTGCTGGATCTTCCGCTGCCCGCTCGGACCCTCCTTGGCGATCGCCTCCAGGTTCGGGCTCACCTTGGTCATCAGCTGCATGATGATCGAGGCGGTGATGTAGGGCATGATCCCCAGCGAGAAGATCGCCAGATTCCCCAGCGCGCCGCCCGTGAAGACCTGGATCAGGCCGAAGATGTCCTGACCGGAATGGCGCATCTCCCGCTGCCACTCCTCGATCGCCAGGGGGTTGACCCCGGGCAGCGAGATGTGCGAGCCGATGCGGAAGACGACGAGCAGCCCGAAGGTCCAGAGGATGCGGGCGCGGAGCTCCGGAATCTTGAAGATGTTCTGGAACGATTGGAGGATCTGCATAACGACCTAAAGTCCCAAGTCTCGAGTCCCGAGTCCCGAGTCCGGCCGCATCGCGGCCCCCTACGCCTTCGGAGGGGGAGGAGCCGCGGGTGGCTTCTGGCCCTTCGCCGACTTCTCGCTCGCGAGCTTGGCGGCCGCGGCCATCTTCACCGGATCCCGCGGCTTCTCCACGGGTTTCTGGATCAGCGCCTCAACCGACCCGCCGGCCTTCTTGATCTTATCCTCGGCGCCCTTCGAAAAAAGGTGCGCCTTGACCGAGAGCTTCTTGGTCAGAGTCCCATCGCCCAGGATCTTGACGCCGTCGCAGGCGCCGCGCACCAGGCCCTTCGCGCGGAGGGCGGCTTCGTCGACCGATTCGCCCGCGGCAAAGACCCGTTCCAGGTCGCTGACGTTCACTTCCTCGTATACGGACGCGAAGGCCTTGTTGTTGAATCCGAACTTGGGCAGACGCCGGAGCATCGGCATCTGGCCTCCCTCGAAGTAGGCACGGAAGCTGGTGCCCGCGCGGGCCTTCTGGCCCTTCCGGCCGCGGCCGCAGGTCTTTCCGATGCCGCTGGAATGACCGCGCCCCTTGGGGAACTTCTTCTTGCGCGGGAGCCCGGACTTCTTCGCGTCGGTCAGGTTCATGACTTCTGCTCTCCGGCTTCGGCGGCGGGGACGGGGGCGGCATCGCTGGAGCTGGAGATCACCTTCGCCTCGCGAAGGTGGACCCCACGGATCTCCTCGATCCGGCCGATCTTGCGCAGGTGCGAGAGCGCCCCGAAGGTCGCCTTCACCACGTTGATGGGGTTCGTGCTTCCGAACACCTTCGTGAGGACGTTGTGGATGCCCGCGAGCTCCAGGACCGCCCGCGCCGCCGCGCCGGCCTTGATGCCGGTGCCTTCGCACGCGGGACGCAGAAGAACGATCGTGGCGCCATGCTTCTCGCGGATCTCGTGCGGGATGGTGGTCTTGACGACGGGCACCTGGATCAGGGTCTTCTTGCCCTCCTGAATGCCCTTGTTGACCGCGAAGGGGACCTCGTTGGCCTTCCCGTAGCCCCATCCCACGCGGCCCCGACGGTCGCCCACTACGACGAGCGCGTTGAAGCTGAACCGCTTGCCGCCCTTGACGACCTTGGCGCAGCGTTTGACCTTGACGACGATCTCCTCCAGATCATCGCCGGCCCGGCTCTCGCGACGCGCTCGATGCTCCGCCATCCCTTTACCTCGTTACTCTTTCTTGCCTTCGGGCTTATGGTGCTTCTCGCCGCCCGGCTTCCCGGCGGGCGCGCCCTCGGGCTTCGGCTTCTTTTCCTTGGCCGGCTTGGCCGACGGCTTCTCCGCCTTCGGCCCCCTCACCTTCGGCGGCTTGTCCTTTTTCTTGGGGTTGAGCAGGAACTCGAGGCCTCCCTTCGCCGCCGCCTCGGCGAACGCGCGGACGCGCCCGTGAAAGCGGTAGAAGTTGCGGTCGAAGACGACCTTCGTGATCCCCTTCGCCTTGGCGACCTCGGCCAGCTTGGCTCCGACCACGGCGGCGGCCTTCTTGTCGCCACCGTTCTTGATCTGGCCCTTCAGGTCCTTCATCACGGTCGACGCCGCCGCCAGCGTGCGGCCCTCGACGTCGTCGATGATCTGGCTGTGGAAGTGCTTGTGGCTGCGGTAGACCGAGAGACGGGGCCGTTCCTTCGTGCCGAAGACCGTCTTCGTCACGTGGAGCGACCGGCGCTCGCGCCGGGCCCACTTCTTCCGCTCGGATGCCCTTGCAAAATTCACGGCCGCCTCGCTCTTTAGGTCGCGCCCGTCACGAAGGTCTTGCCCGCCTTCCGGCGGACGACCTCGCCCTTGTACTTCACACCCTTCAGGTTGTACGGCTCGGCGGGGCGCTTCCCGCGGATCTCCGCCGCGAACTGCCCCACCGCCTGCTTGTCGATGCCCTTCACCGAGATCGTCGTGACCGACGGGCACGCGACCGTCAGCCCCTTCGGCACGACCATGTCGACCGGATGGGAGAAGCCGAGCATCAGCGTGAGCTTGTCGCCGGCGA
>CAZSCC010000152.1:0-6151 GCA_964604905.1 uncultured Planctomycetales bacterium | reverse complement strand
GGCCTCGAACCTGACGGAGCGGTTCCTCGGCAACTCCGCCAAGACCGGCATCACCTACGATATCGTCGAACGGGTCCAGAACTGGAGATCGGCGAACCTGAACGGCTCCCCCCTCACCTACTTCGAGTACACGAGGGACGCCAAGGGCCTCGTCACCAAGATCGTCCGGGAGGCCGGCACCACCGTCTACCACGCCTACGACGTGAACGACCGCCTGACCTTGGAAGTCTGGAGGAAGACGGGCCAGCCCGAGGCCTACGCCTTCCGCTACGGCTACGACCTGGCCGGGAACCGCACGAAAGCCCGGATCAGCGGCTCGAACACCTACTACTTCTATGACAAATCCAACCAGCTGACCGTCCGGGGGACGAACGCCCTCTTTGCGACCCCGACCTACTACACCTACGACAAGAACGGATCCCTCACCGACCTCGTCGAGCCGTCCGGCACCAGCAAGTTCGCCTACAACGCGGCCGGGCTCACCGCGAGAATCCGCTGGAAGGATGCCTCATCGAGCTACTTCTACTACGACGGCAACCTCCGGCGTTACGCGATGCTGGCCAACGGCACCCCCACGTACTTCCTCTGGGAGGGTCTGAACGTCCTGCAAGAGCGGAACGCCGATGGCAGCGTCAAGGAAGAGCACACCCACGCCATGACCCCGGTCGGCGGGATCGGCCAGCTGATCGAGACCTACCGCCCGAGCGAAGGCGTCCAGAAGATCTACCCCATCATGGATTCGAGGGGGACGATCACGAAGTACGTCCAGTCGGACGGGACCACCGTCCTCGCCTCCAGGGAGTACAACGCCTTCGGAGGCCTGATCCCGAGCAGCTCGGTCGGCACCTGGCCCGGAAGATTCGGTTACCAGGGCCAGGCCTGGATGGAGATCGCCTCCGCCGACGCCGCCCAAAGGCTCCTCATGAGCCCGACCCGGCTCTACGACCCTACCGATGGGAGGTTCATCAGCAGGGACGCCACAAGACTGGGGGATCCCACGGCATCCCCGGGGAGGATTCAGCCCTGGTACCTCTACGCCATGAATAATCCGGTCAGCCTCGTCGACGCCGACGGAATGGTCAGCATCGGAGCGCCCGGAGCCCTCGGTGGATGGCAGGCGCTGTCCGCCCTAACAGGCTGGGGATATAGCTACGTCAACTACAGCGCCCCCTGGGGCCAGGCCAATGTCGTCAATGTCATCACCCGGCAGGGGACCAATATCTTTGTCCTCGCAGCCGGTGGCGGCGGATTCGGAGGAGCGGCTGCAGGCATCACAGGAGCGGTCTTTGCTTGGGCATTGTGGGGTGGGCTGCCCGCACTTCTTGGATCACCTTCCACTTGTTGCTATTACTGTCAGCAGGATAAATCCTGCAACATTCAGATTCTTGTCTATGAAGCCGTAAAACTCGGAACGGGCTGGCATCATGCGATTATGAATGTAATTGATTGCGACAACTCAAAGTGGGCACTCGAGGGCTGGGCTGAGAACGATCCGCCTAAAGACAAGGACCAGGGGCGCGTGACGAGTATCGTTTACGACAAGAACATCGACGGCACCGAGCTAAGCAAGAAACTTGACAGGCAAGTGTATGACGCTGTCGGGATCCCTCAACCGTTCACGTGCAAGGAATGCGAGTGCCTAAGGAAAGTATTCAAGGCTGGAACGAATGTCGTCAATATTGGGGGGAAGGACTTTAAGTATGAAGCTGGGGCAGTCAATAGCAATAGCGTTGTGGGCTACGCTGTGAAGGTGTGCGGCCTCGAGAAAAAGATCAATCCAGATGTAATGACACTCGGAGGGAGAGCCGGCAAGTTAGCAGTTAAGCTTCCTGGATGGAAGGAGCTCTGGAAGGAGATCAAGTAAGTGCGGTCGACTTGAAGGCCGATCGGAGAAATCAGAGAACGCAACCGAGCAATTTCAGGTGTACAATACAAGTATGCAAGGGTGAATCCAGTGGCTCAAGCCGCATTCAAGCCTCTCATTTAGCTCCCCGGCGGCCACAGAAGCAAGCTGGCTTCACAGTAAGTATCCTAGGAAGGTCGATGCTCATCTGGAGCTGGCCGAAGAGGGTTTTTATCGGCTGTGTGTTGTGCTAAGTAGGAACCGCTAAGTATTTCCGAATGCGGGAGAAACCGATGACCATCGACGCCCTACAGATCCCTCTGGCACGAGACTCCTGCTGCACACCTCGAGCCAGGTCTATTCCGAAAAACTTACGTACTGCTACTTAGGAGTGGGAAGTACGAGGGACGCCTACCCCATTGCAAGGGGCCGTGAAAACTACAGGACTAGGAATTAGACCTAGAAGTATCCCCTCGGAGGCCGAGATAATGTCCAGTCGGTTGCTTTGCATTTCGTTGTTCGGATTCTTCGTCGGCTCATGCACCTCGAGGGTGCAGAGTCGTGTGGAACAACTACCGACTTCGATCCCGGAGGAATTGGTTGGCGTTTGGACTACCGAAAGTACAGTGCTGGATGAGGGACACCTCGTTAAGGGCGATGTCTTTTGTCTCACGGCTCACGGTACCTGCTTCGCAGTGGGTTCAGGCCCTCCGCCAATCGGGGGGTCGCTCATCGCATGGTATGACGCGAATTCGTCCACCCTTTTTTTCCGTCCGATAATCGGACAGCGCCATCTCAGGTGGGAGAGAGCCGGCGTATTCGATCCAACGAGGCGCGCACTTGTTTCCGCCGATCACCCTGATAGGACACTCTATTGGCGGTCAAGGAGCATCCCGAGGGCATTGATGGAACATCAAGGACCAGAACTTTGGGAGGAGGAGCGCGCTAAGGTAAGAGACCTCGTCCGAGACATGAACCTTTACTTTCCGAGACTCGAATACCAGGAGAGGAGTCCCAAGGAACAAGTCGCCAATCAGGACAACGCCTTTCGGGAAGAGACGCTACACGTCCTGCAACTCAAGGACGAGCCTCCGCTTTCCTCCCTCGGAAAGCAGGATCTCGAGAGCTACCGGCTAACCTGGATCGGAAGCTCCTGGCGACCTCCTCCGTTCGTCGTTCGCGTCCAGCGGAATCGTCACGGAGAAGTCCGCTTGGCAATCACGGTCAACGGTAAGGAGAATGGAGAATCGGTAACGCAGCGGCGAGAACTTAGGGAGAAGGACTGGGCGATGCTCAAGAAACGCCTGGCAGCGGCCACGTACTTCGAACTGCTCATCCGGGTCAATGAGACTAAGCCCGACCGAGGTTGGTGGATCGTCGAGGGGTGGAGGGAGGGGACTTACCAGTACGTCGAGGCGTGCAGCCCGGGACCGGGGCCGTACCGGGAGTTGTGCGAGTACTTCATGGGGCTTGGCGGATTAGACCCCAAGCTCTACGAGCGGAAATAGCTGGATAGGGCAGACACTGTTCGCTGAACGTTCCCAGTCTGGGCGGCTGAATCTGCGTAATTCATTGGCGTAGAAGCGGTTTGGAGCCTTTTGGCGCTTGCCCGCGAATGAGTAACCGGTAGCGGCCCACGCCGGTTTTAAAAGCATTTCCGCGAGCCAAATTGCCGGAGCATCTCCTCGAAGGCATCCTTAGATTTGATCGTAATGAGACTCTCTCCGCAGGGGGGTGGACGGGGGGATCGCGACCGCCCGCGATCAGGCCGCTGGACGCAGGCGAAAGACCGGGAGGCGCTCATCGTTGCCGATAAACGTCACTTCAAGGACGCCCCCTTCGAGCCGTCGCAAGAGAGGCCGGGCACGTCCCGCATGCACGGCGTCCGGCACGCGGAGACCAAGCCCTTGATGGGGCCTCGCGGTCGCGTGCCATCGAACGTAGGCTCGGAGCTGCCGCTCGAGGGTCCCAAGGGGGCGGAAGAGGAAGAGCCCCCGGGCAAACTCGGCCTTCATGCTTCGCCAGAAGCGGTCGATTCGCGAGAGATTCGGGTCGCCGACCCCGCCGTATCGGCGACGGATGCGACGGTGCACGAGGAACGATCGGAAGCGCGCGGCCGTGAACTGCGTCCCCCGGTCGGAGATGATCCAAGTCGGTTTCGAGTGCGCGCGGATCGCGTCGCGGACGAGGAGAGTGGCGCCCCGGGAGTCGGGTTCCGTGCGCCAGACGCTAAGGGAGAGGACCTTGCGACTCCATGCGTCGAGAACGGCGCCGACCACGATCGAGTTGAAGAAGTGCCGCACGATCGTAAAGTCCACGACCCACACCTGGCCCGCACGGCCGGCACGAAGAGGCGCCGGACCCTTCCGGCCTCGACAAGCGGGCTGAAGCGGTGGCCGGCGCAAGAGCCGCTGTACGGAAGTGCGGGACACCTTCACTCCGAGGCCTGCCAGGATTCCCGCGATGCGTCTCGTCCCCCACCGGGGCCATTCGCGCTTGAGAAAGGCCGTGAGCTCCCGGACGAGATCCGGGAGGGCGTTCATGGGCTTCCGGGACCGGACGACTCGCGCAATCCCGCTCTCCACTTCCTTCGTCCAGTTGACGACCGTCTGGACCGTGACGACGAAGGCCCGAGCGGTCGCCTCAAGCGACATCCCGTAGCGGGCGCGGTGGAGCAGAATTTGGAGTCTCTCCCACGGCGCGAAGTGCGGGCGGCGATGCGGCTCGATCCGCTCGATGCGGGAGCGGAGGAGTTCGTTCTCGGCGCGAAGCTTCTCGAGCCTCTCCCGAAGCGCGGCCACTTCGGAGGCGAGAGGCCGTTTCAAGGTTGACAGCCATGCGGCCATCGCCTGGCCGGCCCAGCCGGCGACGAGAAGAAGAGCACGGTTCATCGAGAGATTCCCGAAAGGGGGTATGGAGGATCCCGGGGAACTGCACGCCGCCGAGCGGCGTGGGAGTTTTCTTGGCGACCGTCAGAATCTCTCTTCGTAGTTTCCACGCAAGGAGAGCTTGACCTGGTCGAAGTGCCGCCCCGCCTCCTTGAGGTCCAATCTCTCCGGGTGCCAATTGCCCATCCACTTCCGTAGATTCTCTGGATCCTTTCCGCCCTTGGCCACGCGGACGCACTCCTCGTAGCCTGGCATCCCGCCACAATCCTCCGGCGGGAAGGAGCGCGCGCCGCCCAGGAGCTTCCGGCCGAAGACCGCGGCGTCCTCCACCACCCCCCGAGCTTCACGTCGTGTTCCCAGGAATCCCCGAAATCGTATTCGTAGATGCAGGCGTTCGCGTCCGCGAAGTAGGAGTCGGGCTTCACTGTCTTGGCGTCCGGGTCCGGCTCGCCATACTCGTCGTCTGGGAGGCCCGCGATCGGCGTTCTTCTCCCGTCATGGAAGTCGAAGAGGTGGCAGTTCATCCGGCCGCAGGCGGCCTGGATCGCTTCGTGGAGATCGAGGAACGTCGCCCTCTTCGCAATCAGGAACCGGCGCCAGACCCTGGGCTTGGCCTCGCGGAGCGTCACTTCGAAATCGAAGTAGCTGGGCATGTGCGCCGTTCCCCTCTAATACCAACACAGCCGTTATCGGCCCAAGTGCGATCTGAACGGGCCGTCATCAATTTCGGACCGTGCACCTTCTTAATTAACCACGCAGCAGCTCTTCAAGGAGCCCCGGAGTGGGGCGGATTCCGGCGGAACGGAAGGATAGGAGGAGTGTGTCGAGTTTCCTGCTCGCGGACTGCTGGACTAGCTGCTATGCAAGCGGCGCGTCAAACTCGTCCACCTCTGTGCGTCGGTTCCAGCAGTAGGGGCAGTAGTATGGACCAGTGATGCCCACCTTGATGAACTCGAAAAACGCTTTCCACAAGGGCTCATACCCATTCTCCCAATGGGTCGTCCAGGCACTACACATACAGCACTGTCTCATGTCCTACCCAACCGAACAGCGTTTGCCAACATTCCACACTGCCTCCCGCGAGGCGGGAGCAAACCCTGCTATATATATTGTACATCTGGCGGCCCGATTGGCGACTGCGGCGGGATAACCCCTTCTATGAAGTAGGGTTGCACGTCAACAGTAAGCAGCCTACGATCCTTGCATCTTCACCATAGTCTGCTTCCTCTCCTCGGCCCCACCCCGATAGCGCAGCATCCCTCCCAGCCGTTCCCGGCATTGGATCGGTCCCGTCTCTTCGCGGCGGAGATCCTCGGGGTCATTCAGTCGGTAGTCGAGCCCCTGGGTATGCGCCCCTAGCGGACTTAACAGTCTCTTCAATGCCTTGCTCCAAGGCAGTGCTGGGAACCCAATCCAAGGC
>CAZSCC010000151.1:0-3406 GCA_964604905.1 uncultured Planctomycetales bacterium | reverse complement strand
TCCCTCTACCCCGCCTACCGGAGGATGCTGGAGTTCCTGGAGAAGGAATACCTTCCGAAGGCGCGGACGCGCGACGTGGGTCTCTGGGCGCTCCCGGGAGGCCCGGAGGCCTACCGCTTCCGCATCCGGTACCATACGACGACCGACCTCCCGGCCGAGGAGATCCACGCGATCGGCCTCGAGGAACTCCGATCGATCCAGGCGGAGATGAAGGCCATCGCGAAGGGCGAACTCAAGCCCTTCCTGGCGGGGCTGAAGGCCGACCCGAAGAACTTCTTCGCCTCGCGCGAGGACGTCCTCGCGAGTGCCCGTCGCGAGCTCGAGAAGGCCGCCGCGCAGCTCCCGAAGTGGTTCAAGCGCCTCCCGAAAAACGCCTGCGAAGTGAAGGCGATCGAAGACTACCGGGAGAAGGACTGCGTCGCCGCCTTCTACTATCCGCCCGACGAGAAGCTGTCGCGGAAGGGGATCTTCTACGCCAACACGTGGGAGGCGACGGCGCGGCCGAAGTTCAACATGCCCGCCCTCGCGATCCACGAGGCGGTCCCCGGCCACCACCTCCAGATCGCCCTCGCCCTCGAGATCGAGGGCATCCCCCGCTTCCGCCGCCAGTCAGGCTTCACCGCCTACGTGGAGGGCTGGGGGCTCTACTCCGAGCGCCTGGGCGACGAGATGGGACTCTACGAGGACGACCTCTCGCGCTACGGGATGCTGACCTACCAGGCCTGGCGGGCGTGCCGCCTGGTGGTCGACACCGGCCTCCACGCCTTCCGCTGGACCCGCGAGCAGGCGATCGCCTTCTTCATGGAGAACGTCGCGCTCAGCGAGCCCGAAGTGGTCAACGAGGTCGACCGCTACATCATCTGGCCCGGCCAGGCCCTCGCCTACATGATCGGCAAACGCGAGATCATGGCGCTCCGCGAGGAGGCCCGCCGGACGCTGGGCCCCCGATTCGACATCCGCGACTTCCACGACGTCGTCCTGAGAAATGGCGCCGTCCCCCTCACCACCCTCAGGTCCCTCGTTTCACGCTGGGTGGAGACCCTACAAAGGCCATAAGTTTTCTTCGACAGGGCGGGGCCTTCCTTACATCCCGGAAACCATGATGCCCTGAGATCCTCGTCCCAAGACCGGCGCCGTCCTGTCGAAGAAAACTTAAAGTTCCCCCTCTATTTCAAGCAGGCGGTTGTATTTCACCAGTCGCTCGGATCGAGTGATGGACCCGATCTTGATCTGGCCGCCGTTCGCGCCCACGCAGAGGTCGGCCATCGTGGAGTCCTCCGTCTCGCCCGAACGGGCGGAGACGATCGTCTTGTAGCCGGCCTTGTGGGCGATCGCGATCACCTCGAGCGTCTGCGTGATCGTCCCGATCTGGTTCATCTTGACGAGCACCGCGTTGGCGCACCGGGACTGGATCCCGCGGCGGACGCGATCGGGGTTCGTCGCGAAGAAGTCGTCGCCGATCAGCTGGATCTTCCCGAGACGCTTCGTGAGCGCCTTCCACCCGCCCCAGTCCTCCTCGGGGACGCCGTCCTCGATCGAGACGATCGGGAAGTCGCGCACCCAGGCCTCGAGGGTGTCGATCGTGATCCCGGTCGCGTGCGAGGCGGCGACGTCGAGCGCGAGCGCCACGTCGCGGCCGGGCTTGAGACCCGCTCCCTCGATCGAGGCGACCGCGAAATCGAGCGCCTGCTCGACGCTCCCCACTCGAGGCGCGAAGCCCCCCTCGTCGGCCACCCAGTGGGGGTTGTAGTCGAACCGCTGGCCCACGAGCGAACGAGCGGACGCGTAGGTCCGCCAGACGAGCTCCAGCGCCTCGGCGAACGACTTCGCGCGCAGCGGCACGACCAGGATGTCCTGGATCGGCATGTTGTTCCCGCCGTGCAAGCCGCCCGAGACGAGGTTGACCATCGGGCGCGGGAGCTTCCGGCCCTTCCCGAAGTAGGCGTAGAGCGGCAGGCCCTTCGCCGCCGCGGCCGCGTGGGCGAAGGCGCCTGAGAGGCCGAGCGAGACGTTGCCGGGAAGTCTCGACTTGATGAGCACCGCGTCCACGGCCGCCTGGTCGGCGAAGTCGCGCTTCCGGAGCGCCCGGCCGACGGCCAGAACCTGCGCCGCCGCCTTCCGGACGCCCTTCCCCCCGTAGCGCGCCCCGCCGTCGCGAAGTTCCTTCGCCTCGGCTTTCCCCGTGGAGGCGCCGGCCGGGACGTAGAACGATCCCGTGCGGCCGTCCACTTCCATCGAGACCTTGAGCGTGGGCATGCCGCGGGAGTCGAGCACCTCGAGCGCGCGCAGGTCGGCCATCCTCATGGGTTCGCAGTCTACTGCACGGTTCCCCGGACCGCACCGTAAAACGCCGTACGCTCCTCTGCGACGACGATCTCGGCGGAGGCAGCCCGCATCAGCTCCCCGCCGGCTCGACCCTCTGGGAGGCGCTCGACGCGGCTCTCGACCCCTCGGCTCCCTGGATCCTCGAGTCCGACCGCCTGATCGTCCTCCCCCGACTCCAGGCGGAGGCCTACTGGCGCGGGGTAGAACGACGGGAATCCGCGCCAGGATTGAACTCAGGTTCGTCGTGGGTCAGAATAGCCCCATGGGTGAGGGCGCGCCTTCTTCGTTTGAGGATCTCGCCGTCCGGCAGAGCCTCGTCACGCCGGAGCAGGTCGAGGAGTGCCGGAAGCTCCGGGAGAAGTTCGCCGCCGACGGGGTCGAGCTCGCGCTCGAGGAAGTCCTCCTGAAAAAGGGCCTGATCAGCAAGGCCCAGTCGATGGCGATCCACGCCGCGCTCGGCAAGGGCAACAAGGCGGTCATCGAGGGGTACGAGATCCTGGGCAAGCTCGGGCAGGGCGGCATGGGCGCCGTCTACAAGGCCCGCCAGAGCTCGATGGACCGCGTGGTCGCGATCAAGGTCCTCCTCCCCAAGTACGCCAAGGACAAGGACGGCGTCGAGCGCTTCCTCCGCGAGGCGCGGGCGATCGCGAAGCTGAACCATCCGAACATCGTCAGCGGCATCGACGCGGGCTACTCGAACGGCATCTACTACTTCGTCATGGAGTTCCTGGACGGGGAGACGCTGGCCCAGGCGCTGGCCCGGCGCAAGAAGCTGCCGTGGAAGGAGGCGCTCGGGATCGTCAAGCAGGTGGGCGCCGCCCTCGAGCACGCCCACCACCACGGGCTCATCCACCGGGACGTGAAGCCCGCGAACATCCTCCTGGCGCGCGAGGGCGGCGTGAAGCTCGCCGACCTCGGGATGGCGCGGTTCCAGGCGCAGGCCGGCACCGACATCACCCAGGCGGGCCAGATCATGGGGACGCCGCTCTACATGTCCCCCGAGCAGGCCCGCGGCGACGAGCTCGACATCCGCACCGACCTCTACGCCCTCGGGATCAACTTCTACGAGATGCTGGCCGGC
>CAZSCC010000150.1:0-7712 GCA_964604905.1 uncultured Planctomycetales bacterium | reverse complement strand
ATCCACCGCCTCGAACGCGGCCAGCAGGCGCGCCCGGTCCGACTGCGGCAGGATCGGCCTGCCCTTCCCCTTGAGCTTCTCGACCGAGCGGTCGGTGTTCAGGCCCACCACCAGCACGTCCCCCTTGGAGCGCGAGAACTGGAGGATCGAGGCGTGCCCCGCATGGAGCAGGTCGAAGCAGCCGTTCGTGAAGACGACCTTCCGTCCGCGGGCGCGCTCGGCCCGGAGCGCCTTCTCGAGCTCGGGGAGCTTCACGATCTTGCGGTGGCCGTCGCCGTCGGCCGCCTGCGAACGGAGCTCCTCGCGCGTCACGGTCTCGGTCCCGACCTTCGCGACGACGACGCCCGCGGCGGCGTTCGAGAGGAGCGCGCATTCCTCGAGCGAGAGGCCCGACGCGTAGCCCAGGCCGAACGCGGCCAGCGCCGTGTCTCCCGCGCCCGTGACGTCGTAGACCTGCCGGGCGACGGCGGGGAGCGTGATGGGGGCCGCGGTTTTCGAGTAGACCCGTATGCCCTTCTCGCCCAGGGTGAGGATGAGGAAGCGCAGGCCGAGCTCTCGCATGACCTTCCGGGCGCCCACGTCGACGTCGTCCTCGCGGCTGATCGTATGGAGCTCGCTCCGGTTGAGCGAGGCGCCCGTGGCGCGAGCGTACTTCCGGAAGTCGCGGCTCTTGAGGCCCACGAGCACCGGGCAGCGGGCGGCGCGGATGAACTGCTCGCACACGTGGGGCGTGAGCGTGCCCTTGTTGTAGTCGGAGATGATGGCCAGGTCGCAGCGCGCGGCGCGGCGGAGCGCCGCGGCGAGGAGCCTGCGCTCCACTTCGGGCGAGAGCGGCTCGGTCCGCTCGCTGTCCACCCGGAGCATCTGCTGGTTGTGGGCGAGCATCCGGGTCTTCACCGACGTGGGCTTGTGCCGGTCGCGCACCACGGAGGAGACATCGGCCTTCCCGGCCCGGAGGAGGCGAACGAGCTCGGCTCCCTCGGCGTCGGCGCCCACCGTGCCGCCGCAGGAGACCTTCGCCCCCAGCGCGGTCAGGTTGTGCACGACGTTCGAGGCGCCCCCCGGCCGGTACTCCTCGCGGTCGACCTTGAGGATCTGGACCGGAGCCTCGGGCGAGACCCGGCTCACCGTGCCCCAGACGTAGCGGTCGAGGATCAGGTCGCCGAGCACGAGGATGCGCGGCTCCCCGAGCTTGGAGAGGGCCCCCAGCAGACGGGTGTTCATGGGCGGATCGCTCGCCCCTCCAGCGCCGCGACCACTCCCGCGCGGAGGAGCGGAAGGAGGATCTCGTGGTGGCCCGTGATCGCGATCGCCTTCCCCCGCGGGCGGGCGAGGACGTTCGCCTTCGGACGGTAGTGCTGGATCATGTCGAGGTTGACGGTGGTGAATTCGCGGAGCGCGTGCCCGAGGTTGCGTGCGACCGAGACCGCCTTCAGGAAGACCTCGGGCATCATGACCGCCGAGCCGATGTTGAGCCAGACGCCCCCCTCGAGGCCCGCTACGACGCCCCCCAGGAGGCGGAAATCGAGCAGCGCCGCCTCCCCGAGGTCGCGTCCCGACACCTGCGGATGCATATGGGTGATGTCGGCGCCGACCGACACGTGGACCGTCGCCGGCACGCCCGCTTTGGCGCACGCCGCGAGCACCGAGATCTTGCGGTACTTGTTCTTGAGCGCCATCTCGCCGATCGCGCGGCCCAGGCCCCGGCCGGTCGCGCCCACGAGCGCCGCCTGCGCGAAAGCCTCGGCGGTCTCGCGCGCCATGCCGAAGCTTCCGTCCTGGAGCGATTCGGCGACGTCCTCGGAGGTCTGGCCGATGAGCGACAGCTCGTAGTCGTGGATCGCGGCCGCCCCGTTCATCGCGACCGCCGTGAGCACGCCGCGGCGGAGGAGGTCGACGAGGATCGGCCCGCACCCGACCTTGACGACATGGCCGCCCAGCGCGGCGACGACCGCACGCTTCCCGCGGTGGGCGCGGACGATGTCGTGGATGAGCGCCCGGAGGTCGCGCCCCGCGTAGATGTCGGGCAGCGAGTTGATGAGGTCGGCCGCCTTCGCCGGGTTCGCGAGGAACCCGAAATCGGCCGAATCGACGAGGTTCTTCCGCCGCGCGATCGGATAGGTCTTGAGCCGGCGGAGGTCGAGGGGGATCGCCTTGCCCATCAGGGGAGGGATTTTAGCACACTCCCGCCCCCCTGTCACCGCTTAGTGCGATGGAAGCTGGAAGCTCGAAGCCGGAAGCTCGAATCCCCGATCAAACTTCGAGCTTCGGCCTTCCAACGGTGTGAGGCCTTGGATGCTCTCCTCTTATCTCCCTATCTCCCCGCATCACCCAATCTCCTCAGGGGAGCAGGATCTCCACGATCTCCGACGCAGGGAGCACGATCGCGCCGGCCGCCGTCTCGAGCCGCAGGTCCTCCCCGCCGATCTTTCCGGACGCCGTCACGCGCTCCGTCTTCACCAACCAGAGATCCTTGGCGGCGTCGTAGGTCAGCGCCGTCACGTCCGCCAGCGGGATGGAGAGCGCGCCGAAGCCGGTGTCGAGCCGGATCGCGGTCTCTTTCGCCGGATCGCCCTGCACCGCCTCGCCCGACCTGAGCCGGAGCAGGGGCCGACCCTTGAGCGGCCGGTCCCCCAGGTTGATCCGGTCGATCTTCCGGACCGTCGGCTTGAAGGTCCCGAACTTCGTCGCCACGTCCACGCTGGACGCGTCGAGCCAGCCGTGGAGGACCGTCTGACCGAGCCGATAGACGTCGCCGATCGGACGCGAGAGGGCGCCCGTGCCCTCGAACTTCTTGAGCACGCCCTCCGCACGGTGGCGCACCTCGGCATCGGAGTCCTTCAGGCAGTCCCGAAGGAGCGGGACGGCCGGCTCGCCGATCTTGAGGAGCTTCGCGTAGGCCTCCTCGCGCTCCTGGACCGCGCCCGCCCCGAGCTGGTGGATGAGGATCTTCACCTCGTCGCGGACCTGCTCCAGTTCGTCCTCTCGGTAGCGGTAGACCGTGATCTGGCCCGGCGTTCCCTCGCCGAGCGTCAGGACCCCGTACTTCGTCCGGAAGCGCGTCCCCGCGAGCGTCGGGAAGGAGGCTCGGACGAAGCCTCCGCCCCGGAGGACGACCCCCTTCGAGGCCGACCAGGCGGCCAGGCCGCCGCCGGAGCCCAGGGTGGTCTGGAGCTCCGCGATCTCCTCCGCCCCGCGCGCCGTCTTCGAGAGGCGGACGAACTGGATCTTCTCCGCGCAGGCGAGCGAGGTGTGGTACGGCGGACCGCTCCCGATGAAGAGAGAGGAGGCCACGCCGGACGGATGGGCCGCCTGCTTGACCTGATGGACCTTCTTTCCGTTGGCGTAGAAGGTGACCTGCGGAAGCGCCGGCTGGACGACGACGGCGACATAGCTCCACTCGTTGGGCTTGATCACCGGCGTCGGCGTGTTGATCGACATCGACCCCCGGTTCGTGGTCGACTGGAAATAGAGGACGCCGTTGGATTGCGCGTAGAGGTTGAAGTCGCAGGGCTGGCCGCTGACGCCGTCCATCTTCGACACGACCGCGGAGTACCCGCGCGGCGACACGCCCGCGACGAACCGGGCTTCGATCGTGAAATCCCCCGGCGGGATCTCCAGGTCCGCCCCCGCGGCCTCCCCGTAGGAATTCTCCCCCTTCCGCCCCAACGCGCCCACGCCCTCCTTGTCGGTCGACGACTCCAGGTCGTGGAGCTCGAGGCGGCGGTTCTTGACCAGATCGAAGGAGACGCCCCGCGCCACGTCCGAGAACGACCACGCGGCGATCGTATGGGCGTCCGCCAGGACCGAGAGGCCCAGGCTGGCCGAGAGGGAGCGGATCTCCCCGAGCGGGATCTTCAGGCGCCCGATCTCGGACTGGAACTCGAACTCCCGGCGCGCGATCTCGCCCGTCGTGGAGAAGGTCGCCGTCTGGACCATGAACTCCGTGTCGCTGAGGCGGCGCATCGAGCGGAGGTCCTTGAGCGGGATCCGCTGCTCCCCGTACTCGGTGCGGATCGACAGCGCGTCGGAACCCACGGGGGCGACGAACTGCGACCCGTCCTGGAGCGTCACCGCCAGCTTGGGCTCGGGGTCCGGTCGGCCCGCCTGGCCCTGGACCAGCGCGGCGGCGAGGAGGTACAGCGTCATCATTCTCATATCTATCTGGACGTCCAACTCCGCCCCAGGTTCACCTTAATTCGAGACTCGACCCCATCCTTCCGGGTTCAAGGGGATATGCCCGCCCTGCTCCTGGCCCTCCTCCTCCAGACCGAGACCCGTCAAGCCACCGGCGTGAAGGTCGGAGAGGTCACCGATACGTCGGCCCTCGTGTGGATGCGCGTGACGGCGAAAGCGGCCCGCGAGGCGGACGGTTCGTGCCCCGGGGCGCCGGGCCGGGTACGGCTGCGCTACGGTACGAAGGAGGATCTCTCAGACGCCCGGACCCCCGACTGGGTCGCCGTCCGCGAGGCCGAGGACTTCACGGCCCAGCTCGCGCTCCGCGACCTCGCGCCGGCGACGATCCACCACTACGCCGCCGAGACGGAGGGCCACGGCGCGCTCCGAGGCCGGTTCGAGACGGCCCCCCGGGCGGGCGCGGCGGCCGAGATCACCTTCACGGTGATCACCGGCCAGGCCTACAAGGACCTGGACGACCCGGCCGGGTTCCAGATCTACGAAGCGATGGCGAAGCTCCGGCCCCGATTCCTCGTCCCCACCGGCGATACGGTCTACTACGACAACGACCCGCCGCTCGCCGCGACCCCCGCGCTCGCGCGCCTCCACTGGCAGCGCATGTACAGCCTCCCGCGCCACGTCGCCTTCCACCTCCAGGTGCCCGGCTATTGGGAGAAGGACGACCACGACCTGATCTGGAACGACTGCTGGCCGGGGATGACGATCGACAAGCGCCTCTCGTTCACGTTCGCGGAAGGGCAGCGGCTCTTCCGCGAGCAGGTCCCCGCCCCCGCGATCCCCTACCGCACGTTCCGCTGGGGGAAGGCCCTCCAGGTCTGGCTCGTCGAGGGACGCGACTTCCGCTCGCCCAACAACGCCCCCGACGGCCCTGCCAAGACGATCTGGGGCGCCGAGCAGAAGGAGTGGCTGAAGCGGTCGCTCCTCGAGAGCGACGCCGATTGGAAGGTGCTCGTCAGCCCCACGCCGATCGTGGGGCCCGACCGCGGCAACAAGGGGGACAACCACGCCAACGCGGCCTTCGCGACGGAGGGGACCGAGCTGCGCCGCTGGTTCGGCGAGAAGCTCCCGAAGAACTTCTTCGTCGCCTGCGGGGACCGCCACTGGCAGTACCACTCGGTGGATCCCGCGACGGGCGTGCAGGAGTTCAGCTGCGGCCCCGCGAGCGACAAGCACGCGGGTGGCTCGCCCGGAAAACAGGAGATGCACCGCTTCCACCGCATGAAGGGGGGATTCCTCTCGGTCACCGCCTCGCGCGAGTCGATCGCGTTCCGGCTCCACGATGTCCACGGGGACATCGTCCACGAGCACAAGCCGTCGCGTTGAGACGGCAGCCCCTACTTGTCGTGGTGCTCCTCGTAGTGCTTCTTCAGCAGGTCCTCGCCGAAATCCCCCTCGAAGTCCCGCCAGACCGAGTGGATGTGATTGGCGCCGGTCTGCACGTTGTCGTGCTCGATGAGGAAGGTCGGCCCCTGGATGCGGTAATAGTGGCCCTTCCCGGGTTCGAGGGCTCCCGCCCAGGCGAAATGGATCTTCGCCTTGTCGAGACGATCGAGGATTTGTGCGGAAACCTCGGTGCGGTGCCGTTCGACGAACTCGCGGACCAGCGTCATGAGCAGTTCCGCCTGAGGGGGCGTCATCTTCGACGCGGCCAGGCCTTGGGGCTCGAGGGGTGACGCCTTCCGTCCCGGGCTGCTGATCACGTCTCCGGGAACCTTGATCTCGAGGACCGCCGTCTTGCGCTGCTCCTCGGAGAGCGATTTCAACAACTCGAACCCGAGATCGTCCTGGCGGCCCAGCACGCGCAGTCCCTTCCGCGGCCCCTCTTTCGTCAGGACGGGGAGCGCGCCGATGAAGGTGGGCGTCGCGGCGAAGATCTTCCCGCGGACGACGGTCCCGTTGAGCGCGAGGTGGCGGCCTTCCACGCGCCAGCCCCACGTGGCGCCCGGCGCGGGTTTCCCGAAGATCGAGAAGTAGTAGCGCTCCGGATCCCATTTCGGGTTCAGGTCGAGGTCGAGGATGATCTGCTCGAGGCTCATGACCGTGAGCGCCTCGAGGTTGCCTCGCTGGCTGAGGACCGTCCCCAGGAACGCGTAGGCCAGGTGGCGCTGCGCGGCGGCCATCTCCTTGAGCGGGAGTCCCTTCCGGTCCTTCGGGACGTAGTGCCAGTTCTTCCGCTCGGCGTCCTTGAACTCGAATCCCGCCTTGGCCTGCTGCTCGAGAGTGAGGGAGGCCCAGAACGACTGCGCGGCCTGCGCCATTTCGTCCGCCGCCTTCGAGGCGTCGGAGCGGGGCGCCGCGACCGCGATGAGCGCCAGGCCCAGGCTGACCGAAACAAAGGGCGCGAGCTTCCGCATGACCTCATCCTCCCGCTCTTCATCCAACGTCCCATCCCACCGGAACGATCCAGCCTCCCGCGCTGTTAGACTCTCATGAGAAGACCGATGGCGCTGGGGCTGCTCCTCCTGATGACGACGCCCGCGCTCGCCCAGGAGCGGGAGCAGGTCTACAAGAAGATCGGCGAGGTCGAACTCAAGGTCCTCCTCTCCTTCCCCGACGACTGGAAGGCGGCCGACAAACGACCCGCCATCGTCTTCTTCTTCGGCGGCGGGTGGGCGCAGGGGACTCCCGAGCAGTTCTCGAAACAGGCCGCGTATCTCGCCAAACGCGGGATGGTCGCCGCCCGCGCGGACTATCGGGTGAAGAGCCGACACTCGGTGACTCCCGACAAGTGCGTCGAGGACGCCAAGAGCGCCGTCCGCTGGCTCCGGAAGAACGCAGCCGCGCTCGGGATCGATCCCGACCGGATCGTCGCCGCGGGCGGCTCGGCCGGCGGCCACATCGCCGCCTGCACGGGGACGGTGCCGGGCTTCGACACCGAGGGCGAGGACCTCTCCGTTTCGTCGAAGCCCAACGCGATGATCCTCTTCAATCCCGTCCTGCACGCGGAGCCGATCGCGCAGCGGATGAACGATCCCGAGGCCGCGAAGAAGATCACCCCGAACCTGCATCTCGAGAAGGGACTGCCGCCGGCGCTCATCCTGTTCGGAACGGCCGATGCCCTGAAGGAAGGGACCCAGGTCTACCTGGCGAAGGCGAAGGAACTGGGGGCGACGGCGGAGATCTACTGGGCGGAGGGCCAGCCGCACGGCTTCTTCAACCGGTCGCCGTGGATGGAGCGCACGCTCCACCGGGCCGACGAGTTCCTCATCTCGCTGGGGTACCTGCAGGGGAAGCCCACGATCGAGCCGCCGAAGGAGAAATAGGGGGATGACTCTTCTCGCCGCCCTCCTGCTCCTGCCTTCTCCCCAGGAGGACCCCTCCCGCGAACAGGCCGCGCAGGCTCTCCGGCGGGCGGGCGACTTCTTCCGCACCAAGGCCGGCGTGCAGGGCGGCTACGCCTGGCGGGTGAGCGAGGACCTCTCGCTCCGGGAAGGCGAGGGCAAATGCACGGCGACGATGGCCTGGGTCCAGCCCCCGGGGACGCCCGCGGTCGGACTCGTGTTCCTCGATGCATG
>CAZSCC010000149.1:0-5544 GCA_964604905.1 uncultured Planctomycetales bacterium | reverse complement strand
CGGGGGCGGGACCGGCGGAGTCTCGCGAACCACGACGGGAACGGTCGTGAGGGCCGAGCGCTCGCCGACCAGGAACGAGACCACCCCGATGACGAGAAGGGCGGCGACCCCGATGGCGGCCAGCGGCCAGAGGGGCCGCCTTGGGAGGGCAGGGCGGATCGTCCGTGGGATGCCGCCCAGGACGGCCCGGTCGAGCTGGGCCATGAGGGCGGTCGGGGGGGAGTCGGCGGAGTGGCGGAGGGCGCCGGTCATGCCTTCGAGGTCGTCCCGTCGGCCGCGGCACGGCTCGCACACGTCGAGGTGGCGCGCCACGCGGTTGCGCTCAGGGGGGGCGAGCTGCCAGTCCGCGTAGTCGAGCAGCAGGTCGTTCGTCAGTTCCGTGCAGTTCATAAAGTGTTAACGAAATCGCGGCGCGATTTCGTTAACAGTTTCCATTATAGGCAGCGTCCGAGTCCTCTTAAAGTTCTACTCCACGATCTTTTTGCGTTTCAGGATCTGGCGGAGGAGGGCCAGGCCGGCGTGGAGGCGGGACTTCACGGTCCCCACCGGGACCTCCAGGACCTGGGCGATGTCGTCATAGGCCAGGTCCTCGATCACCCGGAGGTGGACCACCTCCCGGTAGGGCTCCGAGAGATCCTCCATCGCCTTCCTGATCTTCTCCTCCATCTCCCCCTGCTCCAAGGGGGCGGCCGCGACCGCCGGATCGTCGGGCACGTCGATCTCCGTGTCGAGCTGCTGGAGGTTCCAGCGCTTGCGGCGGCGCAGGACGTCGATGCACATGTTCCGGGCGATATGGAACAGGTAGGTGCTGAACTTTGCGGTCGGCCGGTAGGTCGGGGCATGGACGTGCAGGTACCGGAAGGCCTCCTGAAAGACGTCCCCGGCATCCTCCCAGTTCCGCAGCATCCGGTAGCAGAAGTTGAGGAGCCCCTCCTTGTGCCGTTCGTAGAGGCGGGCGAAGGCGTCCGGGTCGCCCCGCGCCACGAGGAGCATCAGGTCTTCGTCGGAGAGCTCGCGCGACATGGTTCGATACGAGACCGGTTCGGTCCCATTCTACCTTGACTTGAAAAAGGGGCAACCTATAATCAGGGGCCCATGGCCGAGAAGGACACGCTCCAGCGCCTCGAAATCCGCGACCACGTGGGCGAACTCCTCAAGCTGCTCGGGGAGGACCCCGCCCGCGAGGGGCTCGCCAAGACCCCCGCGCGCGTCGAGAAGGCGCTCAAGTATCTGACGAAGGGGTACGCGCAGGACCCGGCCGAGATCCTCCGGAGCGCGGTCTTCGAGGAGAGCGGCTACGACGAGATGGTGATCGTCAAGGACATCGACATCTTCTCGCTCTGCGAGCACCACCTGCTGCCCTTCTTCGGCAAGGTCCACGTGGCGTACCTGCCCGACCGCAAGATCGTGGGGCTCTCCAAGATCCCCCGGGTGGTCGATGCGTTCGCCAGGCGCCTCCAGGTGCAGGAGCGGCTCACCACCCAGATCGCCCGCCACATCGAGGACGCGCTGAAGCCCAAGGGGGTCGGCGTCGTCGTGGAGGCGTTCCACCTCTGCGTCATGATGCGCGGCGTCGAGAAGCAGAACACCCATATGATCACGAGCTCCCTGCGCGGCCGCTTCCGCAGCGACCCGAAGACGCGCGAGGAGTTCCTGGACCTGATCCGCAGGCCGAAACCGCTATAAAGGAGGGATTTCATGGCGACGCTCGTGGGACAAAAGGCGCCGGCCTTCAAGGGCCAGGCGCTGGTCAAGGGGGAGTTCAAGGAGATCAAGCTCGAGGACTACAAGGGGAAATGGGTCGTCCTCTTTTTCTATCCGCTCGACTTCACCTTCGTCTGACCCACGGAGATCAACGCGTTCTCCGACAGGCTGTCGGAGTTCCAGTCCCGCGGCGCGGAGGTCGTGGGCTCGTCCTGCGACTCCCACTACTCGCACAAGGCGTGGGCCGAGGTGCCCCGCAACAAGGGCGGCATCGCCGGCATCAACGTGCCGCTCATCGGCGACTTCAGCAAGACGATCGCCCGCGACTACGGCGTGCTCTTCGAGGCCAACCAGATCAGCCTCCGGGGCACGTTCGTCATCGATCCGGACGGCGTGGTGAAGAGCGAGTCGGTGAACTTCTTCCCCGTCGGCCGCAACGTCGACGAGGCCCTCCGCACGATCGACGCCTTCCAGGAGGCCGCCAAGGGCGCCGTCTGCCCCGTCGGCTGGACCAAGGGCAAGGAGGCGATCAATCCGAAGGAAGCGGCCAAGTTCTTCGAGAAGGTCAAGTAGCCTCCGTTTGAGACATCCGCGAGTCCCCGGTCCCGCGAGGGGCCGGGGACTCGTTTCTTTATGGTGAGAGTCGATCTCCACTCGCACACCACCTGTTCGGACGGGTTCACGCCCCCGCGCGAACTCGTCAGGCATGCGCGCGCGATCGGCCTCGACGTCCTCGCCGTCACCGACCACGACACCGTCGAGGCGCTCCCCGAATGCCTGGACGAGGCGAAGGCCGCCGGTCTCCGCGTCCTGCCGGGCATCGAGATGTCCTCGCTCTTCGAGGGGAAGGACGTCCACGTCCTGGGCTACGGCATCGATCCGGCGGCCAAGGACCTCCTCGCCGTCCTCTCCGGGCTCCACGCGAAACGTCGCGACCGGGTCCACGCGATCTGCGCGAAGCTCGCCGGAATCGGGGTGGCCGTTGATCCCCAGGACGTCCTCGACGAGGCGGGCGGGAAATCCGTCGGTCGCCGCCACGTCGCCCGCGCGATGGTCAAGAAGGGGATCGTGCGGTCGATCGACGAGGCGTTCAGCAAGTACCTTGGAAACGACTCCCCCGCGAACGTGCCGGCGGGTGAGATGACGCCCGGCGAGGCGGCCCTGCTGATCGTGCGGTTCGGCGGACTGGCCGTCCTGGCCCACCCGGGGTTCTTTGACGACCCCGCGGTCGCCGAGCGGATCCTCGACGCCGCCCCGCTCATCCGGAGCATCGAGGTCTTCCACCGGTACCGGTCGAAGACGACCCACCTGGCCTACCTCGGAATGGCGCGGCGGCGCGATCTGCTCGTCACCGGCGGGTCGGACTTCCACGGCGACCGGAACCCCCGGAACGCCGGTCTGGGGAGTATGATATATCCGTCGGAGCACTGGAAAGATTTTGAAAAGCGGTTGAATGGCCAGTAGACTGTGCCACCTCCCATGAACGGCGAACAGGCAGACGACCCGCTCATCGGCATGAAGATAGGGCCTTGCCGCGTGGAGTTGCGCCTCGCGGCCGGGGGCATGGGCGTCGTCTACCGGGCCCGCCACCTGCAGCTCGATCAGGACGTCGCGATCAAGATCCTCGCCCCCTCGCTGGCCCAGGACCAGGAGTATGTCACGCGGTTCTTCCGCGAAGCGGGCGCCGCCGGGCAGATCGACCATCCCAACGTCGTCCGCGTCGTCGACGTGGGCCGCCACGAGGATAAGTACTACCTCGTCATGGAGTTCGTCCAGGGGGACACGCTCGATAGGATCCTCGACAAAGAACGCCGGCTCTCGCTGGAGAGGGCCACGAGGTTCATGCGGGACGTCACCGCCGGGCTGGCGGCCGCCCATCGGGCGGGCATCATCCACCGCGACGTCAAGCCCGGCAACATCATCGTCTCGCCCGACGGGAAGCCGCACCTCACCGACTTCGGACTGGCGCGCCACGCCGAGACGCGGAAGGGGCTTACGATCGAGGGGACGTTCCTCGGCACGCCGGAGTACTCGTCACCCGAGCAGGTCGAGGGACGGCGCCTGGACCACCGGACGGACCTCTACTCGATCGGCGTCACGTACTATCAGCTCCTCTCGGGCACGTTGCCGTTTCTCGGTGAGTCCCCCATGGAGATCGCGATCAAGCGGACCAAGGAGGAGGCGCGCCCGCTCGAGAACGCCTTCCCGGACGCCGACCCGAGGGCGTGCGCGATCGTCAAGAAGCTCCTCCAGATCGAGCCGAGTCAGCGCTACCAGACCGCGACCGACGTCATCCGCGAGTTGGACGCCATCCTGGGTGGGGAGAAGCCGCCCCCGAAGATCCAGAAGTCCGAGACGACGAGGGCCTCGCGCGGGAGCGCCGGGCCGGCGGTGAAGCGGCGGATCCAGGCGATCATCCACTGGGACCTCGTGATCAACGCCCTGGCGCTCGCGTTCCTCTCGGGCGGCCTCGCCTCGCGCGGCGGGGAATTTCTCGAGCGCTGGATCGCGAGCGACCGCGATCTCACCCTGCGGGGGGTGCTGGGCGTGGCCGCCCTGCTCTTCGCCGCGGGGGCCATGCTCATCCACGTGAAGGACAAGCTCAAGCCGGGCCGTTGGGTGGCGATGGGCCTCCTCCTCGCCGGGATGCTGGTGGCCGCCCTGGTCGCGGGGGCATTGATCGACCGGAACTCCGGCGAGACGCCCACCCTCACTCTCGCCAACACGTTCCGCGCGCTCCTGGACTCCCTGCAGGCGCCCGTGAACCTGCTGGCGATGGGCGGCCTGCTCCTTCTCTCGGCGTCCGTCATCTCCTTCGAGCACGAGCCGGGGTCGTACCGCGTGGGAGTCTCGCGGGTGCTGGTCCTGGCCACCTATCTGATGGCCTTCGCCTTCGGCGCAGAGGAGGGCCTTCTCGTGCCCCTCAAGAGGTTCATGACCCAGCCGGAGCTCGCGATCCCCCTCGCCACCGCCACGGGGCTGGCGGCGATTTTCGGGCTCCTCCTGCTGACCGGGTACAACTTCGAGAGGGGGGCGCGCGCGTTCGGCCTGGTCCTCTGCGTCGCCGCGGCCGCGGGTCTGTTCGCCTTCGCGGTCCTGGTCTCGGAGGCGGAGCCGCGCGTCTCCGGGAAGAGCTGGCTGGACCTCCTCCTGGAGCCGTTCGCCGACCTCGGACGGAAAGCCCGGAATTCCGGGACGCCGGTCGCCCTGGCCGTCGCACTGGCGTTCCTCGAGCGCAGCGTCCTCGCCGGGGCGATCCGGAACCAGGACCGGATCCGCCGCCGGTTCTGAGGTTCCCATGAGCGCGAACGGGCTCGAAAGAGACCTCCGCCGGCTCGTGAAGGGCGACGTCCTCTGCGACGACATCTCCCGCACGCTCTACTCGACCGCCGCGTGCATCTTCCAGATCATGCCGAGGGGCGTGGTCGTGCCCCGCGACCGCGGGGACGTCGAGGCGGTGGTCCGCTACGCCGCGGAGCGCGGGATCCCGGTCACCGCGCGGGGCGCGGGCAGCGGTCTCGCTGGCCAGGCGCTGGGAGAGGGGATCATCCTCGACTTCTCCAAGTACATGAACCGGATCCTGGAGACCCACCCGGTCCAGTCGTGGGTCCGCGTCCAGCCGGGCGTCGTCCTCGGCGCGCTCAACCGCCACCTCAAGCAGTTCGGCCTCTGGTTCCCGCCCGACCCCTCGAGCGGCGACGTGGCGACGATCGGCGGGATGATCGCGAACAACGCCGCCGGCGCCCATACGGTGAAGTACGGCCCCACCCGCGAGTACGTGCTCGGCCTCGAGTGCGTGATGGACGACGGATCGCTCAGCGGCGGGGGGCGTTGGGGGGA
>CAZSCC010000148.1:0-8766 GCA_964604905.1 uncultured Planctomycetales bacterium | reverse complement strand
CTGTGGGGCATGCACGATCGGCCGGGGTCCCTGGACGTTCGTGGCGCCGCTGGGGGTGCTCGGGTACGGCGTCCTGACCGCTGTTGGCTGCTTCGGGCCCCGTTCCCTCTTCCCAGTGGGCGCAGCGGTCGCGGCGGGCGTCCACACGGCTCTCGTCGCAGCGATGCTCGCGAGAGGACAGGTCTGCCCCCTCTGCGTTGTCGCCGCCGCCATCGCCGTGGGCCTCTTCCTCGTGATGCTCGGCCGCTCCACCTCCCGCGCGAAAATGGTCGCCTGCGTCTACCTGCCGGCGGTGATCCTTGCGTCCGCCCCCACAGCCTGGGCCTTGGCGCACGAGCGGACGGCAGAGAGCGCGCGGGAGGACTTCGTCCGCACCCTCCGGGGTCCTGGCGTCCAGGACCGCCTCACGATCCAGGTCTTCGAGCAGGATCACTGCGGATACTGCCGCGACTTCCGCGAGTTCTACCTGCCGAGGCTCGAACGGGAGTTCGAGAACCGAGTCCAGGTACGTTTCCTTCCCGCCACGGCCACGGCCTGGGTCCGGCGCACCCCGACCATCGTCATCGAGGGCGGACCCCTTTACGAAGGGCTGCCCCAAAACTACCTGGAGCTGCGCTTGGCGGTGGAGCATGCGCTCGCCGACCGAAAGGGAGTCTCTCGATGAATGTGTACACCGCAATCCTGGTCCTGGCGCTCATGGCCGATCCCTCGGGCCAGGCCGAGGGTCCCGCGGCGGCCCGGACCCGGCCGCTCGAATGCCGCGACGGCGATACCGTCTCCGTCCGCGTCCGAATCTCCAGCCCGAACCAGAATCTTCTCACGGCCGTGACCTTCCCGGATCTCGTTCAGAACGTGGTCTCCGCCTGGAACGATCGCGATCTTTCGGTGGAGGTCCAGGGCGCGAAACTTTTCATCAAGCTTCTCGCCAAGGCCGAGGGCCACCTCGACGTGGTCACGACGGGCGGGATGCACCTCCGGCTCTTCCTCAAGCCGAGCGCGGCAGGAGAGGAATACGACGGCCACATCGTGCTCAAGGCCATCCCAGACAAGGCCGCCTCCGATGCTCCCGGAAAGCTTCCCGATGCCTTGGAGCTGGCGAAAGCCATGCGCCTGGGGCTGGTCCCTCCAGGGGCCTCCGTCAAGCGGGGCGGCGACGCCGTGGTGTCGACCGCTGCCGACGTCGAAGGCAGGCTCGCCTTCGTGTACGAGACGACCACGTACAGGGGCTACGTGATTCGCCTCACGAACAAGCTTCCGAAAGCCGCCTTCCACATCGACGTCACTCGCTTCTCCTGTCCCCGGCTCGTGCTCGTCGGCGCCAAGTCCCTCGTGGTGGCGCCGGAGAAATCCACCCTCGTCTACCTTGTCCTTTGGAAGTGAGAACAGTGAGCAATATGTGGTTACCCGCGATCCTCAAGCAGAGCGCCTACGGCAAGATCGGCGCCCTCCTCCTCCTCCTCGTGGTGGGGGGCGCTCTCTTCTACGGCCTGGCCCGGATGGGCGCGCCGAGATCCGCGCCGGCGGGAGCGGAGGAAGGCCGCTACGACGTCGGCATGACTCCGACCGGCCAGATGAAGGGCTTCGTCGATCATTTCGGGAACCTGGTCGACAAGCAAGGAAAGGAGCTTTCGACCCAGGGCACGCAGCTCGACCGGATGAAGAACGAGAACGACGAACTGCGCAAGGGGACCGAAGGACTTCGGGGGGATCTCGCCCAGTTGAGGGCGGCCCTGCGCACTCGGGATGAGAACGGCGACCCCCTTAAGAGGGCCGTGGAAGAACTGAAGCGTCAGCTCGGTCCCGAGGAGTCCGATACGCCGGGGAACCAGAACGCGCGCATCCGGAAGGTGACGATTGCGACGGCCAAGAAGGAGGCGGACCGGCGCCGTGCCGAGCGCCAGGTTCGACTGCCGGCCGGGTCGTTCGCCGAGGCCACGATGCTTACAGGTTGCTATGCGCCCACCCAGGGTCAACCCATGCCGGTGAAATTGCGCATCGACCGGGCCTTTGTCGGGCCGAATCGAACGCGCATCCCGGTTCAGGAAGCCCTTCTCGTCGGGAAGGCGACCGGCGATCCCAATTCGGAACGGGTCGTGATCCAGCTCGATCGCTTGAGCTACGTGAAACCCAATGGCGAGGCCGTCGAAGTTTCGATCAACGGCTACGTGGTCGACCACGACGGCGTGCAGGGCGTCGCCGGGCAGTACGTATGGCGCGCGTTCGATGTCGCCGCCTTCGCGGTCCTGTCCGGCGCCCTTTCGGCCGGGACGGATGCCTCCGCCGCGAAGGAGACCGCCACGCAGCTAAACCCTCTGGGCGGAGCCTCGCAGGTCGTGACCGGTGATCCGCTCCGCTTCGCGGCCTTCCGAGGCCTTTCCCGGGCCGGAGAGGGGATCGAGAAGCTCGTCGCCAAGCGCCTGGAGGAGATCGTCCCGGCCGTGTACGTGCCCAACGGACAGCAGGTCACCGTTTGCCTGATCGACGGAGTCACGCTCGACAACGTCTTTGTGGACGAAATGAACCATGAAACCCCCCGAAATCCGTACGCAGGTCTTGATCTTGAGCGTTAGTCTCCTCGGAGGCTGCCTCCGCTTCGGCTCCCCCACGGCCGGGGGACGCCCTGTGCGGGAAGTCTACGACGAGGCGGAACGCGCCGGAACCCACGATGAGGTGGTCATCCGGTCGGAGGGCGAACCGGGAGGCGGCCCCCGGACGCGCCCGGTGATCTACCCCCCCAAGGTCTTCGCGATCTACGTGCAAGAGCACCTCGACCCGAAGCGGGACATCAAGGTCGGCGCGCACTGGGTCTACTTCAAGCTCCGCGACTCCTCATGGTTCGCCGAGGACATCGACCGCGAGCCGATGGCCGACTCCGACGCGGCCGACGCCGACCTGGCGCCCCTCCGCACCGCGCTGGGCGGGTCTTCTTTCCCGCAAATCGTCATCCCGTATCGCTCGTCACCCGCCAAGTCCGGAACCGGCGCCGAGGAATCCAATGAATCCAAGAACAAGTGACCCCGGGGAGTGGCCCAAGGCCGACGCGCCGTCGTACGTCGATCTTCTGCCCTACCATTCCGTCGACCCCGAGGGGGACGTCGTCCTCCTGGTCGACTCTTCGGATGCCGAGCCCAGGTGGATGGGGGTCGCCTGGAAGCTCGCCGCAACGGAGACGGAGGCTTTTGCGGAAGGGGAATTGGGGCTCCTGGCCTCTCGGCTCGAGGGACTCCTCTCCACGATACCGGAAGGGACAGTGGCCCAGTTCATCTTGCGTGCGCGGCGGGACATTTCGGCGAAGCTCGCGGCCTGGCAGAGCGCCGCGCGGAATCCGTCCGAACTCCTCGTCGATCTCACCCACTCGCGCAGCCGCGCCTTGGAGTCGCTCGACTTCGTCTACAAGGGGCGTCCCTTTCGCGCTCGTTCGATCGAGGTTTATTTCACCTTGGCGCTCAAGGGGAACTGGGTGGATCAACAGGTCGAGCCCCGTGAGGCCCTCCGGCTCGGGGCCGGCGGACCGGCTCCCGTCGAGGACAGGATCCGCCAGAGCTATGTGAAGGAGCGCCGGCGCATCCTCGATCTGGCCGCCACGGTCGAGAACCTCCTGACCGCGTCCAGCATCCCCCATGTCCGTCTCGACGAAGAGGGAGTGGTCCGTCTTCTCCACCGAGTCCTCAACCCTGGCAGAGACACGGCCCTTGCCGTGCCGCGCACGTCGCAGGGGGAACTCCTCCGGGATCGGTTGGCGGCCTCTCACCTCGGCGCGGATCTTCTGGAGGGCGTGGTCGCTCTCGACGGCGTCCTGCACAAGGTCGTGAGCGTAGCGGGCTTGCCCGCGGCCACGTGGGCGGGGATGCTGGTGCGCTCCACCGACCTGGCCGCGGTCATCGACCTCGCTCCTGAACTCGATCTGGTGCTCAACATCGACGTCCCGAACCAGGAGGAGGCCAGGCGCCGCTTCACGGGCGTGCGGAAGGACGCGACGAACCAGTCCCAGAACGCTCACCAGAGTCCCACGCTCGCGCCCCTCCTTTCGGAATTCGTGGCGCTCGAGATGGAGCTCGCGAGCGGCGCCCGGGTTCTCTCCACCCGCATCCACGCGATCCTTCGGGGACAGAACGAGGAAGAGCTGGACGGGTGGGTGCGGAGCGCCCGGAACGCCTTCCACCAGGCGGGCTTTCGCACCGTCCTGGAAGATGCGCTCGCGCCGACGCTTTTCCTCCAGTGCCTCCCGTTTGCGTATCGCCCAGAGAACGACCGGGCGCTCCGGCGTGGCCGGAAGTCCCTCACGACCAACGTGGCCCACTTTCTCCCCCTCTACGGAGCCATGAAGGGCACCGAACAGCCGGGGCAGATCCTCCTGAACCGAGTGGGCGAGCCCGTCTTCCTCAATCTTTTCAGCTCGCAGCTCGCCCCCCACGCCATCATCTCGGGTCAACCCGGTTCCGGGAAGAGCGTGTTCGCCAACGACCTCATCTTGAATGCCCGCCGCTCGGGCGCGCGCGTCGTCGTCCTGGACCGCGGCGGAAGCTACCAGAGGCTCTGCGAGACGCTGGGCGGCGCGTACGTCGCGCTCGACGCCAAGAAGCCCTTGAGGATCAATCCCTGCGGCGCCTCGGACGCGGATGGGAACTGTCCTGAACACGTGAACAGCTTTCTACGCGACTGGCTGGTCGAGATCTCGACGCACGGGAAGAGCGACCTCTCCGTGCGCGACCAGAGCCTGCTCTCGATCGCAGTCCGGAAGGCCTTCGCGGCAAAGCCGAAGGCCGAAATCTTCCTCGGCGACATCGAAGCCGCCCTTCGCGGCCTGTCGGTCGAGCACCCCGTGGCGAAGGACCTGGCTATATGCCTGTCGGACTTCGCCGGGCGCGGCCCCTACGCACGTCTCTTCGATGGGCCGAACGAAATCGACTTCGCCAATCCCTTCGTCGCGATCGACCTCGCGGGGGCGGCGCTCGAGGATGCCGTTGCGAGCGTCCTCGTCATGGCGATCATGCAGTACATCGCCGACTTGGCCAGGGAGTGGCCCCACGCCGAGAAGTACCTCGTGATCGACGAGGCGTGGACGCTCCTTCGCAGCCCCGCCGCCGCCCGCTTCATCGTCAACGTCTCGCGCACCGCGAGGAAAAATCGACTGTCGCTCGTCGTGGTCTCCCAGCAGGTGACGGATTTTGAGGGACCCACGGGCCGGGCGATCGTCAACCAGGCGCCCTACAAGGTGTTCCTGCGCCAGAACGCGCAGGCCATCTCCGCAGCCCAGTCCTTCCTCGACCTGACCCCCCGGGAGGTCGAACTTTACCAGTCTGTCGATACCGTCAAGGGCCGGTTCAGCGAGATGCTCGTGAAGACCCCGGACTCGACCGGAGTGGCCCGGCTCGTCCCGGACCCCTTCACCTACTGGCTGACGACGACAGACCCGAAGGACAAGCTCGTCTTGGAGCGCCTCGTCCTGAAGCATCACGGGGCGGTTCAGCCCGCGCTCCGCGAGGCCGCCCTCAAGTATCCGTTCGGCGTCAGCGCCCTCCAGGCGGACGAGGTGACCCCATGACTGACATGACCGAAGAGATTCGCGGCGTCACCGCCATCGACACGATGTACGAGCTCAAGGGGTTCCAGATGGCCCAGAGCTTCTATGAGGTCCTCTTTCCCTGGGCCATCGGGATCCTCGGGGCTGCGGCGGTCGTCCATATCCTCTTCATGGCGGATCGGACCCGGCGCTTCCGCGACATCGTCCTCTACTCGGGTTACTTCCTGGCGATGATGTACCTGGCCGGTCCCATCAAGGTCAATGTCGCGGTCCCCGCGGGCTTCGTCTGGGAGGACTTCGAGTCCTTCTATCGGGAGTATGACCAGGGCAGCCGCGGCCAGCCCATGGTCAAGGCTCCCCGGTTCATGGTCTGGTCGCACATCCTGTGCGACGCCGTGAGCAAGCTCCTGATGAACCAGGTTAACAAGTCGTTCAGGGATGCGCCCTTCGGCCTCGAGCGGCTCTCAGTCCTCTTGCGCCAGGCTCGAATCCATGATTCCCACCTCCAGGAACGCTATCAGGCGTTCGTCCTCTCCTGCTACGTCCCGGCCATGTCGATGTACGGGCCGAGCGGGTCGAGAGCCGGAAAGGATGAAGCCGGACCGTTCCTCAACCCGTTCAACATCCCCTACGACGCCTATCGCGAGCTCTGGCCGGTGAATTTCGAGGGCCAGTACGATCCCAATCGGAAATGCGACGAGGAAGCCCGCGACCTCTGGAAACTCCTCTACGCGCATGTGGGCAGAGACGATGTTCGCGCGGAGGGCGACGTCAACGTTCTCAAGGAAACGGCCCGGGAGGTTGACCGGCTCGTTCGCCGGAAGGCTCGGCCGGGAGGCGGCACCTTCACGGCGGGGGGCCAGGCCTTCGTCCTCAACCAGGTCGTCTACAACGAGACGGCCGCGCTGTTCAGCATCGCCTCGGGCGAGATCAGCCGCCTCCGGCAGGCCGTGCCGGCGTACAGCATCTTCCGGACTTCCCAGCAGACATCCTCGAACCCGCAAGACTTCATCGACGTGGTCCGGTCCGTCATCAGCTTCGTGGTCAAGCTGAAACAGTCCATCGACCAGTGGTTCGAGCACCACGCCGCGGGTCCCGCGCTCTACTACCAGATCACGAACTACGCCCCGTACATCTACGGCCTTTCCATGATGGTCATTACCGCGATGTTCCCCCTGGCGGCCCTCGCCACGTTCTGGCCGTGGCGGTGGACGGTCCTCATCACATGGGCGAAATACCTCCTCTGGATCAAGCTCTGGATGGTCTTCTGGGCAATGCTCGCCGAATTCAACAGGGCCCGCTACGAATTCACGGACGGGAGCAGCCCCTCAAACGGGATCGGCGACCAGAGCTATATCTTCCCGGCCATCGCCGCGATGTACCTCGCCGCACCCGGGTTGGCCCTTCTCGTCGTCCAGCTCCTGGACGCCGCCAAGGCCGGCGCGGTCGCCGCCATCAGCCACGTCGTGGCCGGTTCCCCGGGGCATCATGCCTTCCAGATCCAAGGTCAGCAGCCCGGCGGGTCAGGGAGCGCCGGACCCGCTCCCGGGGGCGCGAGCCCCGCTGCGGGGGCGGGTGCGGGAGGCGGAGGAGGAGGGGCGGCCGCCGCGGGCGGCGCCGCAGCCGCAGCGGTGTGAGGCTTGTAATCTGCTAGATACGTCTGGTCTTCCTTGAACCCATAATGGGTGGAGGCATAGAATGCGCGCGTCACATCGGTCGGGGAACGGGGAGGCGGAAGAATGGGAACCGATGGATTCCGAGTTAGGAAAAGGACCTGTCTCTGTCCCCGAGGACGGGCAGGATGGGCTGGATGGCGAGGCTGGGCTCAAGGAGCTCACGTCCGAATTTCTCTCAACGCCCGATCCGAACGCTCCGGATCTTGACGTCGTCGGCCGCCTCTACATCGCGTACTTCCGGCACCTGGTCTATGTCTTCGAACGGCGCGCCAACGACCGAAGGCAAGCGCAAGACGCGATCCAGGAGGCGTTTACGGCCCTCCAGACCTACTTCACCACGCACAAGAAGCTTCCCGAGGATCCCAAGGGCTTCCTCTTCATAGCGGCCCGCAACTGGCTCGTGAATCAGGCACGCGACGATTCCCGGCATCGCGAGGTGTCTCTCCTGGAACAGAAGTCTTCGACCCTCGACGGGCTCCTCGATCCGCGGGCGGACGCTCGCGAGCCGTTCGAGGCCATGGCGTCCTCCGACATGAAGGACGTCGCCTACCCGGCGGTTGAAGAACTCGATCGCACCACCCGGAAGATCATCGAGCTCCGTCGAAAAGGGAAGGAGTGGGACGCGATCGCCAAGCGGGTCGGGGTCCCGAGCGGCGAGCACGCGCGCAAGCTGTTCGATCATGCGGTCCACCACGTCAAGGCCGCCCTCGGCGCCCACTTCTCGAGCTGCGTCACCACGGCGGAGGCCGAGGACCGGCGCTGCGTGAATTCCCGCAGGTCCGCCGAGCAGGCGATCGATCTCCTCCCCGCGCCGTACAACAAGATCCTTCAGCTCTTCCTCGTGAAGAAGATGACCCAGAAGGAGATCGCGGCTCATCTGGGCGTCTCCCTGCAAGAGGTCGAGCGTCACCACGAACACGGCGTCGAGCTTTTCCGCAAGAAATACAAGATGACCCAGGACGACTTGCTGGATGCGCTCTGGCATGGACAACAGTAGGTAGGCCCTATGTGCGACGTTCCTGAATCCACGATCCAGGAGATGCTGCTCGGGGCGCTCGCCTCGCCACAGTACAAGAGCGCGGGGGCCACGCAGCAGGATCTTCTTCGCGCTACCCGGGGACAGCGCGCGTGCGTGCTGCATTCGCTCGGCGCCCTCCGCGCGCTTCTCCGGAACGGACACGCCGCGGTCCTGGCCCCTGACGGGTCCCCCGACCCCTCGAGCGACCCGGAGGCGCGTTTTAGGATCGCCGGCCCCCCTGGCACGGCCGAACCTGTGGGCAGCCCTGGCGAGGGCTCGAAGCGGCGGCTCGGGAACCATACGTATTCGCCTTCGGACGAAATCGGTCGGGGGAAAACGGGAGTCGTGGTCCGCGGGCGGAACGAGTTCCTGCACCGCGACGCGGCGATCAAGTTCCTCTCGCGCGAGTACACCGACAACGAGAACTTCCGGAAGAAGTTCGCCCGGGAGGCCCGCATCCTGGCGCTGCTCGACCACCCGCACATCGTGAAGGTCTACGACGGGGGCCGGGACTCCGACGGGACCTACTACATCGCGATGGAGTACCT
>CAZSCC010000147.1:0-2918 GCA_964604905.1 uncultured Planctomycetales bacterium | reverse complement strand
CCGTCGGCGCTCATCCCCTTGGCGGGGAGTCGCCGTGGGCGCACTCGCCGCAAGGAGGCCGGGAAGATCATCGCGTACTACCCGACCAATCGCAAGCGCATGAGATACGATCGTGATCGCCGCAGGGGCCTGCCGATCGGGACGGGCGCCGTGGAAGGAACGTGCCGCTATCTGGTGAAGGATCGGATGGAGCGATCCGGAATGCGATGGACGATAGAGGGCGCCCAGGCGATCCTTACGCTCCGCGGCATCTACGTGGGCGATCACTGGAAGCGCTACTGGGCGTGGTATCGGGCAGCAGAAGCGAGGCGACTCCACGTGAAAGCTGCGGACGTGAAGGCCCTCGCGGTGAGGGCCGCCGCATGACGGTTAACCGAAAGTAGCCACACCCGTTTCATTTCGTGCGGGAACTCTCACTTCTTCGGCGGGGGAGGCGCTGCCCCTTCCGCCGCGCGGTTCCGCTCCTCCGCGGCTTTCCGGATCCCGGCCTTCGCCTCTTTCAGCCGCTCGGGCCAGGTGAAGCGGGGCGCTGTGGAGCGGTCGTAGCCGGCGAGGTGGTCGCGCAGGCGCGTGAGAGGCTTCGTGTACTTCAGTTCGGTGTCGCCGAAGACCTCCTTGCAGAGCGCCGCGAGCCCCGGGTCGTATTCCAGAAGTTCGGCCCGCGTGTTGACGTGATTGTGGTCGTGGTCGTTCTCCCGGTTGTTGTCGAACCACGACTGCACGCCCTCGGCGAAGTATTCGTGATGGTTCACCGACGCGTACTTGCCCTTCCAGAGGCCGGCCTTCATCGCGGCGTCGTACGTCGCCTTCACGTGGCCGTCGAAGGTCGCGTCCACGTTCACCATGCCGCGCAGGTGGATGTTGTGGGCGAACTCGTGGATGAGGATGTTCTCCGCCTCGTAGGGGTCGCCGGGATACCCGAGCAGGTTCTCCTCGCCGCAGCTGCAGAGCGGGTCGGTGGACGATCCGCCCGTGCCCCGCGCGCGGGCGTCCCAGTAGTCCTTGGGCTTCATCCTGGACCACTCCGGCAGGTCGGTGGTGAACTCGTTGTGCGCGATGATGCAGAGCCGCGATCCGCTCTTGACCATGGCCGCGCGCACGTCGGGTCGCTTGGCCAGCATCAGGTTGACGAGGTAGGCGGCCTCCTTGAGGGCGTAGTCGTCCACGTTTGCCGACGCGACGATGGGATAGCCCCCGGCGTCCAGGTACTTGGTGTAGAAGTCCGGCACCTTCAGCTCGGGCGGGGGCGGCTTCAGGGCGGTCGGGCGGGGCGTCCCCCAGAGCCGCTCCAGCAGCTTCTCCATCTCGGGATCGTGCGCGTGGAGCTCCTTGCGGGTGAAGGGGAAGAAATCGTTCCGCACGAAGAACGCCTCGGTCGATTCGGCGAAGTACTCCTGGGGGCTGGTCATCGCGTAGGCCCGCTCCTTCGTGTTGGGCCGGCCGTTGCCGTGCCAGCGCTCGACGGCGTCGTAGGTTCCGCCCGCCTTCGCGCGGTCGTAGGCAGCCTTGATCTCCGCATGGTTGAATCCGAGCACGCGGTCGTGGTAGCCGTGCGCGAGTTCGTGCAGGGTGAAGTTCGGCATGCGGCGGGTCTCCGCCTCGAAGTTGCGCGTGTCGGTGAACTCCACGCCCTTGGCCATATCCGGGTTGCGCCCGTTTTTCACGAGCCAGTCCCGCCCCGGGTGATATTCGGCGGTCGGCTTCACGCCGCGGTAGGGGGGAGAGAACCAGAGGGTCACTTCCCGCATCTTCGCGACCGCCGGAGCGGGCACCACGCGGACGATCTCCTTCAGCTGCGCGGCCAAGAGCTCCAGCGCCTTCTCGGTGGCGGCCTTCTCCTGGGCGAGGAGCTCTTCGCGGATCTGCACCGTCCAGCCTTCGACGACCCGGGCCTGATACCCGGTCGCGGGCTTGGGTGCCTCCTCCTGCTGGATGCGGGCCTGCTTCCGATCGTGGAGGGAAACGTCGCAGAACGTGAGCGCGGTGAGGCCGTTCGCGCCGTTGAGCAGGGTGTCCTGATTCCACGCGATCTCTTTGAGATAGGTGATCTTCTTCGCCGTCGAGGCTTCCTTCATCTTGAGCGTGAGCACGTTTCCGGAGACGCTGCCCGAAAAGACCTTGCCCTTCTCGCCATCCAGATAGAACTGGCCCGCCAGGGCATCCGTCCAGACCACCGGCTGATCGAACTCCAGCGCAATCGCGCCCTTCGTCCCGTCGGCGTAATGGGCACGTTTGAGGTTCGGCGGGGTGATGGAGGCGGTGGGAACTCTGCCGTAGTGGTCCCGCTCGATCTGCGGCTGGACCAGGCGGGCGAACTCGGCCCAGCCCGCAAGGGGATAGTGGCAGGGCCCGGGCGGACGGATGCCGAGCGTGGACAAGATGCTCATGTTGGAATAGAGCTGCGGGAGGGTGCGCTGCTTCTCGCGCAGCATGTCGCCCGATCCGCTTCTCCCGCCCATGCTGCAGGCGTTCGGCCAGATCTGGAAGACGTAGTAGTGCTGCACGTTGGGGAAGTCCTGTTTCCAGGCCGCCGACATCTCCACGAAGTAGCTCTGGTACGTCTCCCAGCCATAACCGCCCGTCGGCCCGTCCGATCCCTGGTCGTTCTCGCCCTGATGCCACAGGATGGCCCGGATACCGTGGGTCAGCCTCGCCTGCTGGACGCGCCACAACATCCGACCGTAAATGCTGGTGAGGTCGGTCGGGTCGGCGGGGTTGCGCTGGTGCTGGTCGATCCGGGTCCCTCCGACGGCGCCGTTGATGATGAAAATGGGGACCTTCTGGCTCTCGACCAGCCGCTTGGCCAGCTCCATGCCCCACCAGCCCAACTCCGCCTTCTCGCCTTTCTGCGCCTTCCATACAGGCAGGCACCAAAGATTGCCCGGTGCATTATTTTTATTTTCCGACGGGCGGCCATA
>CAZSCC010000146.1:0-7316 GCA_964604905.1 uncultured Planctomycetales bacterium | reverse complement strand
GGAGGAGCAGGGGTTGCTTGGTTCGCGGGCGTACGTGAAGGCCCACCCCGACGAGATGAAGAACATCTCGGCGGTCTTCGTCCACGACATGGGGACGAACTACCTCTCGGGGATCCCCGCGACGGAGGCGATGTTCCCGATCTTCGAGAAGGTCTTCAAGGCGGCGACGGAGCTCGACGCGGAGCTGAAGTTCGTGGTCAAGAAGTCGGACGGTCTCCCGCGCATGGCGGGGAGCGACCACTTCTCGTTCCTCCAGGTCGGCGTGCCGGGCCTCTTCTGGGAGCAGGGGCGGACGAAGGAGAAGGGGCAGACCTACAGCCGCGAGCACCACACGCAGCACGACATCTATTCCACGGCGATCCCCGAATTCCAGAAGCACTCGGCGATGGTCGTCGCGATCGCCGCCTGGGGCATCGCGAACCTGGACGGTCTGCTCCCGCGAGAGGGGCTCGTCTCCTCCAAGGCTCCCGCGAGGGGCAGCCGCCGGCAGCTGGGCGTCGAGTGCGAGGACGACCTGGTGCTGGGCGCGGTCTATGACGGGAGCGCCGCCGCGAAGGCGGGGCTGAAGCCGGGGGACAAGATCCTCAAGTTCGCCGGGAAGGAGCAGGCCGACCTGGCGGCGCTGCGGGACGCGATCCAGAAGGCGCCCAAGGAGACGAAGGTGGTGATCAAGCGGGACGGCAAGGAGGTGGAGCTGCCCGTGGTCTTCTCGGAGTGACAGATTTCAAACTCTTTGAAATCTGTCACGCGTAGTATTCCCAGATGCGCTTCGCCGTCGCGGTTCTCCTGGCGCTCCTCCCGGGGGGCTTGACCTCCGAGGAATTCCAGAAGCTCCACAAGGAGCTGCAGCCTTCGAAGGACGAGGTCTGGCGGACCATCCCCTGGAAGATATCGGTTTCCGAGGCGCAGGCGCAGGCCGCGCGCGAAAAGAAGCCGATCTTCATGTGGTCCATGGACGGCCACCCCATGGGCTGCACCTGAAACAACGGGGTGCTCGACCGTGTGTCGATCTTCAGCGACCCCGCGATCGTCGATCTCCTCAAGACGAAGTTCGTGCCCCTCGCCGTGGACGCGTGGTACCTCAACCGCCGGGAGGACGAGGAGGGCGTCTTCTACCGGAAGGTGGTCACCCAGGAGGCCAGCCGGAAGGACATGAACCAGAGCACCCAGGGGCGGTACGCGTTCTCCGCCGACGGGACCCTCTTCGGATTCAACAACAACCGGAGCGTCGAACGCATCCAGCAGCTGCTCCGGAAGGCGCTCGACAAGTACCAGCCCTCCGACGCGCCGCCCCTCGAGGCGACGAGGAAGCAGCCGGCGTTCGACCGTACGATCAGGGAAGGGACCGTCGTCGCGAACGTCTACGCCAAGGTATTGGGGGGACAGGAGGAGTCCGCCAGCAAGGTCACCCAGATCTTCCAGGCGTCGATCGGCGAGGACCGCCTCTGGATCAGGAAAGACGAGGCGGAGGCGCTCTCGAAGGGCGAGTTTCCCGACAGCCTGAAGCGACGGATCGCCCGCTTCCACCTGAACGACTTCACCCGTGGCGAGCCCAGCATGTGGGAACCGGCGGAGATCCGGAAGCTGGAGATGACGCTCAAGGACGGCCGCCTCGAGGGGAGCGTGCATCTCGAGACGGCGAACGGGAAGCGCGGCTTCGAGGCCGATCTCCTGGGCGTCGTCGAGGCGAAGGACGGGAAGGTCGTCCGGTTCGACGTCGTGGCGAAAGGCCAGTTCTGGGGCGCCGGCCGCTACACCAACACGGCGGGCACGCCCAAGGGGAAGTTCCCCCTGGCCGTGGCGTTCAGCCTGGCGGATATGACCGTCGAGGCCAGCCGGGTCCCGCCGCAAGGCTCGCGGGACTTCAACGGCTACCTCAAGTAGGGCTTCCGTAACATTCCATCGAGCCGAGGCGTCTCTCCAGACATGGCGGCGACCTCACACGTCTCCTGGGAGTGCCTGCAGTGCGGCCGGAGTTGGGAACTCGGCCGGCCTCAATGCGACGGATGCGGCGTCGAACCTTCGCCGGGGCGTCGCCTCCTGAAGCGGGTCCCGCCCCCCGAGTCCCTTCCCCGATGGCGGTTCCGCGCGGTCCTGGTGTTCCTCATCCTCGTCATGCTCCTCCTGGGATCCGTGATCGTTGCCTTGATCGTGTCCGGTGGAAAAAAGGAACTCGGGTTTTTGATCCCGCTGCTCCTGGCGTCGGAGATCGCCTTCGTCGGACTCCTTCGAAAGAAGGTCTGGGCTTGGTGGGTGGCCATGCTGGTCTTGTACCCGTTGCCGCTGCTGATGATCCATGCCACTCTGGGCGACATTGGATTCTACCTCTCGGGACAGAGCGATCTTTACTGTCCTCCCGGGATGATCCTGAAGTTCTGCTTGATCAGGAGCGGCATTTCCGCCCTGTTCCTGGTCCCCCTGGTCCTGCTACTGGGAATGAGGCGGCGCTATTTCGTCGCCTGCGAGAAAGCCCGCGGCAGCTTCCGCCGCGCGATCGAGAACGCCAGGGCGGGCAGGGCGAGCGCCAGGGCGAGCAGCACTCCCAGGATCAGCTGATGTTCCCGCGTCCACGCGCGGGCCGGGGAGACGAAGATCGGCACCAGCGCCTTCTCGGCAATGGGGTCCGACAGCTGCCGGAAGGTCATGCGGTCGTGGGGCCGGCGCTTCCAGACGATAGGCACCCGCGTTTGAGGAGACGCGATGGGCGACGAATCCGAGGAGCGCCCCCAGCAGGCCCCCGATCGCGACTCACAGGGCGATCGCCCCGGCGGCGACGTGAAGCTGCGACTTCAGGAGCTCCTGGAGCACGGAGGGATGATAACAGGAGTTTCTGGCGGATGGGATGGCTTGACCTATACTGCACGCTAGATGGCCGGCAAGGTCTGCGTCCTGAATGTCGTGGGGCTGACTCCGAGGCTCGCCGCCCATGCTCCGGGGATCAGTTCGCTCGGAAAGCCTCAGCCGTGGCGGAGCCCGCTTCCGGCGGTGACCTGCACGGCGCAGGCGACGATGCTCACCGGGCTCCCGCCCTCGAAGCACGGCATCGTGGGGAACGGCTGGCTCCACCGGGATACGATGGAGGTCCGCTTCTGGCAGCAGTCCTTCAACCTGGTCCAGGGCGAACCCTTTTACGCAGGCCGCCGGACCGCCAACATGTTCTGGTGGTTCAACCAGGGCGCCCCTGTGGAGTGGTACGCGACCCCCAAGCCCCACTACGGGAGCGACGGGTCCAAGCAATTCGGCATCATCGACCGTACCGGCTGCGAGCTCGAGACGAAGCTCGGGCCGTTCCCGTTCAAGGCATTCTGGGGACCGAAGGCGGGCCTGCCTTCGAGCGACTGGATCGCGCGGGCGGCGGCGGTGGTGCTGCGGCAGCAGAAACCCGACGTCACCCTCGTCTACCTGCCCCATCTCGACTACGACTATCAGCGGTCCGGCCCGGGCAACGCCGATCGCGTGAAGGAGGCCGACGCCTGCGCCGGTCTCGTCATCGATGCCGCTCGTGAGATCGGCGCCAAGGTCGTCGTGGTTTCGGAGTACGGGCTAGTCCCCGTCTCGAAGCCGGTCTACCTCAACCAGGCGCTCCGCCGCGCCGGATGGCTGGCCGTCCGCGACGGCCCTTATGGGGAGATGCTCGAGGCCTACGAGTCGAGGGCGTTCGCCGTGGTCGACCATCAGCTCGCGCATCTGTACGTGAAGGGCGTGCCGCTCGCCGAGGTGAAGGCGGCGGTCGAGAAGCTGGACGGGGTGGACCGGGTGGTGGAACCCCGCGAGATCGAGCTCGACCACCCGCGGTCGGGGGAACTGATCGCGCTCGCCAAGCCTGACGCGTGGTTCGCGTATCCCTACTGGCTCGACGAGTCGCGCGCGCCCGACTTTGCCCGCACGGTCGACATCCACCGGAAGCCCGGGTACGATCCGTGCGAGCTCTTTCTGACGTCGGCGCCCAAGGCGGCGTTCCGGCTGCTCCAGAAGAAGCTCGGGTTCCGCTACCGCATGGACGTGATCCCGCTCGATGCGTCGCTCGTCCGGGGAAGTCACGGCCTGAGGCCCGCCCCGGAAGACGGCCCGATGATCCTCGGCGAGAACGCCCCGTCTGACATGACCGCTTTCAAGGCTTACGCCCGAGGTCTGCTCTCGTGAGACTGCTCCAGGCCCTTCGTCGCGAGCCGGTCGACTGCACGCCGGTCTGGTTCATGCGCCAGGCGGGGCGCTACATGGCGGAGTACCGCGAGCTTCGGAAGAAGCATACGATCCTCGAGATCTGCAAGACCGCCGAGTTGGCCGCCCAGGTCACGTTCCAGCCGCTCCAGCGTTTCCCTGGACTCGACGCGGCCATCATCTTCAGCGACATCCTCGTCCTCACCGAGCCGATGGGGATCCAGGTGGAGTTCGTGAAGGGAGAGGGGCCCGTGATCCACAACCCCGTGGTCACCGAAGCCGACGTCGCGGCGCTCAAGCCCGTCGAGCCCGAGCGCGACCTCCGGCCCGTGCTCGACGCGATCCGGATCGTGAAGCGGGACCTCAAGGTCCCGCTGATCGGGTTCGCGGGTGCGCCTTTCACGCTGGCAAGCTACATCGTCGAGGGCGGGCCCTCGAAGGACTACGCGAAGACCCGCGCCCTCATGAAGACCCCGGTCTGGCCGAAGCTGATGACGAAGCTGGCCGATGCGGTCGCGGCCCACCTCAACGCACAGCTGAAAGCGGGCGCCGACGTCGTCCAGATCTTCGACAGTTGGATCGGGAACCTCACGGCCGACGAGTACCGGGAGCACGTGATGCCCCATTCGAGGCGGATCTTCGCCGCGCTCAAGGGCCCTTCGATCCACTTCGGGACCCAGACGGCCCATCTCCTCGAGCTCATCCGGGACGCTGGCGGGACGTGCGTGGGCGTGGACTTCCGCATCCCGATCGACGAGGCGTGGAAGCGGCTGGGCGACGTGGCCGTGCAGGGGAACCTTGATCCGACGCTGATGGTCGGGCCGCGCGAGCCGCTCCTGGCGGCCACGGACGACGTCCTCTCGCGGGTCGGGGGCAGGCCCGGCCATATCTTCAATCTCGGCCACGGCATCCTGCCCGAGACGCCGCTGGAGAACGTGGAGGCGGTGATCGACCGGGTCCATTCGGGGACGCGCCGGTGAAGACGGGAGTCCTCCTCATGGCGCACGGGTCGCCCGACTCGGTGGACGAGATGGGGGAGTACCTCCGCCACATCCTGACGCGCCGCCCGCCCACGCCCGAGATCATCGCCGAGTTCCAGGACCGCTATCGGCAGATCGGCGGCCGTTCGCCGCTCCTCGAGATCACGCGAAGGCAGGCGCAGGCGCTGGAGGCGAAGCTCGGCCTGCCGGTCTACGTGGGCATGCGCCACTGGGCGCCGTACATCAAGGACGCGGTGGAACAGGCGAGGAAGGACGGCGTGGGGCGCCTGGTGGGCCTGCCCCTGGCGCCGCAGTATTCGCGCGTCAGCGTGGGCGCCTATCACGCGGAGCTTGAGAAGACGGGCTTTCCGGCGCTGCACGTCCGGAATTGGCACCTCGAGCCCGCGCTCCTCGAGTATTGGAGGCGCCAGACGAAGGGGAAGGAGTTCGTTCTCTTCACGGCCCACTCGATCCCCTGCGAAGGGGCCGAGCCGTATCCGACCCAGCTGGCCGAGATGGTGACGGCGATCGCGGCCGGTCCGCACGCGTTCGCGTACCAGTCCAAGAGTCCTTCGCCCATCCCGTGGCTGGGGCCCGAGGTCCCCGAAGTGCTCCAGTCCTTGAAGGGGAGGGTCAGCGTGGCCGCCCTTGGATTCATCTGCGACCACGTGGAGGTCCTCTACGACCTCGACATCCTGCACCGGAAGCAGGCGGAAGCCTTGAGCCTCGCGTGGGATCGGATCCCGATGCCCAACGACGATCCCCTGCTCATCGAGGCGCTCGCCTCGGACGTGAGGAAGGTCCTATGAAACGCGTCGTGGTGGTCGGAGGCGGCATCGCGGGCCTCGCCTGCGCGTACGAACTCCATAAGGGGGGCTGCTCGGTCAGCCTCATCGAGAAGGAGCGGCTGGGGGGGGTCATCCGCACGGAGCGGGTCGGCGACTTCCTGATCGAGGGCGGCCCCGATTCCTTCCTGACGTCGACCAAGCCCTGGGCGAAGGATCTCTGCGAGGAGCTCGGCCTCAAGGACCGGATGATCCACGCGGGCTCGAAAAAGGTCTACGTCTTCTCGGGCGGGAAACTGCACGAGTTGCCGGAGGGGGTCTTCCTCACGGTGCCGACGAGATGGTGGCCCTTCCTGACCAGCGGCCTCTTCTCGTTCGGCGGGAAGCTGCGGATGGCGATGGACCTCTTCCTCCCGCGCGGGCCCGAGGTGGAGGACGAGTCGATCGGATCGTTCATCCGGCGGCGCCTCGGGCAGGAGGCGCTGGACAAGATGGCCGAGCCGATCATGGCCGGGATCCACGTGGCTTCCGCCGACGAGCTGTCGCTGCGTTCGACGTTCCCGCGATTCGCGGACCTCGAGCGAGAGCACCGGAGCCTCATCAAGGCGCTCAAGAAGCTGCCTCCCGGCGGAGCGGTGAGCCCGTTCATGACCCTGAGGGGCGGCATCGCTGAGCTGGTCGAGGCCCTGCTCGCGAAGATGGGCGGCGTCACCTTCCTGAAGGGGAAGGAGGTCGTGAAGATCGAGCAGGGCGCCTCGACGACGCTCGGTCGAAATTGGATCGTCCAGCTGGGGGACGGAACGCTCGAGGCGGACGCGGTGGTCCTGGCGATTCCGACCCCCGCGGCGGCGAAGCTCTGGCCCGATATGCCCCCCGTGAAGTACGTCTCGACGACGACCGTCTCGCTCGCCTACAAGAAGTTCCGCGAGCTGGAAGGAACGGGCTTCGTGATCCCGCGCGCCGAGGACCGGAAGATCCTGGCCTGCACCTGGACCTCGAGCAAGTTCCGCGGCCGCGCTCCGGAGGACCACCTCCTCGTCCGATGCTTCGTGCGCGGGACGGGCGAGGACGCGGCGAGAGTCGCGCACGAGGAGATGAAGGCGATCCTCGGGGCGACGGAGGAGCCGGTGGTGTCGAAGGCCTATGCCTGGGCCGAGCGGAATCCGGTGTACGAGGTCGGCCACGAGCGGCGGATGAAGGAATACGAGGCGACCCTGCCGGCGGGGTTGCATCTCTGCGGGAGCGGATTTCATGGGCTGGGACTTCCGGACTGCATCAAGGACGGCCGGGCGGTGGCGCGGCGGATCATGGGGGTGAAGGGATGAGGCGCGCACTGGTCCTGGCGGCCCTGATCGGGTGCGGAGGGGTGGAGAAGGCCCCAAGCAAGGCT
>CAZSCC010000145.1:0-14047 GCA_964604905.1 uncultured Planctomycetales bacterium | reverse complement strand
GCGTCCGTCCGCACCACGTCGCCCACCGGCACCGCCCGCATCACCACCAGCGTCCGCCCCTCCAGCTTCGGCAGCAGCCCCATGTCGAATGTCCCCGTCGACACGTAGAACCGTCGCGTCGGCTCCCGGTGGACCAACTCGAAACGCAGCCGCATCCCCCGCCCGTCCGACACGATGAAGACGTCCCGCTCGGCCGGGTCGCGTGTGATCTCCCAAGTCCCTCGATTGAGCTCCCGCACCACCCCTCCGGTGAAGGGCATCTCGGAGAGCAGGAAGTCGTAGATCTCGGGGCGGCTCCGGACGTCGCTCCCCTCGAGCTCGACTTTCGCCGCCACGTCCGCCAGGATCGGCCCGACCTGCGCGCGGCCTCTCTCGGAGAGCGAGCCCAGCGGAATCTCGTAGGGGTCTACCGTGACGGCGCAGCCGGCGACGACGATGCTTAAACCGGCACTAAGCGCCCAGGTTCGCACGAATCTTTTCCTCGGCGACCTTAAGCGCCGCCGCGAGGTCCTTACCGGGACCGCCCCCCTGAACGAAATGGGCTGCGCCGCCCCCCTTCCCCTGGATCGGTGCCAGCACGTCTTTGAAGAGGGGTCGCAGGTCCAGAGCCACGTCCGCGCTCCGCGCGAGGACGACATTCGACGCCACGCCCGTGCTCCCCAGGATCGCCACCTTCCCCGGCTGCGCCACGATCGCGTTTGCGATCCCCCGCAGGTACTCGATCCCCTTCCCCTCGCACACTTCGACGATCACCTTTCCGCGCGCCGCGAGCTCCTTCCCCAGGAACTCCGCCAGCTTCCGGTCCGACGCCGACAGGGCCCGCCGCGTCTCGGTGAACTCGGCCTGCAGCCGGTCGACCGCCTTCTCGACCTCCTCGCGGCCCGCCGAGAGCTTTCCCCGGAGCGACCCGAGCACCCGCGCGGTCTCGCGGGCCTCCGCCAGCGCACGGAACCCGCAGACGAACGAGACCCGAGCCTTCTCCACGGCGGTCACCAGGATCACGCCCACCTCGGCGCTCGTCCGCGGATGCGTCCCGCAACAGGCCTGCGCGTCGTAATCCTTCACCTGAACGACCCGGACCCGCGCCTCGTCGGGCGGCGGCTTCCGGAGCGGCAGCTTCTTCGCCTCCTCCGGCGTGTAGAAGCCGATCTGCACCGCGCGCCCCTCGAAGACGATCATGTTCGCCAGCGTCTCGGCGCGCTCGACGTCGAGCGGCGTGACGGGCTTCTCGAGGTCGATCGAGCACCCCTTCCGGCCCAGGTGGAAACTCGTGGTCTGCGCCCGGGCGACCTGCAGGAAAGCCTCCGAGAGCAGGTGCTGCCCGTGGTGCTGCTGCATGTGGTCTCGCCGGCGCTCCCAGTCGATGACCCCGCGCACCTCGCCCTCGAGCGGCTGCGCGACCGCATGCACCACGTCCCCGCCGACTTCGACCACGTCCGTCACCTCGACGCCGTTGAGGGTCCCGAGGTCGCAGGGCTGGCCGCCGCCCGTCGGGAAGAACGCGGTCCGGTCGAGGACCAGACCTTGCTCGGTCTTGCGGACGACCCGGGCCTTGAACTCCTTGAGATAGGGGTCGAGGTAGTAGAGGCGTTCGGTCATATGGCGGTGGATTGTACCGGCCGCGCCCTTGCGGGGCAACGGCGGCCGTGCTACGCTGGCGCGCCAAGTGACCGACGCCTTCCTCCGCCTCCTCCGGGACCCCGCGCGCCGCCCTTGGGTCATCGCGGCGGTCGCAATCGCCACCCGCGCGGCGGCGTCGCTCATGAGCGTCGTCATCCACCCCGACAGCCCCCGATACCTCCGGATGGCCACGCTCATCGGGGAGTCCAAGTTCGGCGAAGCGCTGGCGATCCCCCCGTTCTCCCACCCTTTCTACTCGGTCCTGATCGCGCTGGCCGAGGTGTTCCAGCGCCATCAACTCTTCTCGGCCTACGCGGTCTCCGCCGTCCTGGGCGGCCTCTCCGTCGTCCCTCTCTACGTCATGACGCGCGCGGCGTGGGGCGAACGGGTCGCGACGATCGCCGCCCTCCTCTACGCCTTCCTCCCCGACCCGGTCGAGCTCCACGGCTCCGCGCTGCCCGAGGGGCCGTTCTACTTCTTCTTCCTCACGACCATGGCACTCGGGTGGTCGGCGCTCGAGAAGAAGAGCTGGGAGCGCGCCCTCCTGGCCGGCGCGTGCGCGGCCTGCGCGTGGCTCTCGAGGCCGGAAGGGGCGTACCTCCCGCTCCTCTTCCTCTTCGCCTGCGCGTGGAGGCCGACCCGCTTCGCGCCCTTAGCGGCGGGGATCTTCCTCGCCGCGGCCCTGGTCCTCAGCTTCCCCTACCTCGTCCATATCCGCGCGACGACCGGGAACTGGGGCGTGAGCGCGAGCCCCTTCTCGAGCGGGATCATCGGCCTCTTCACCGGCCAGACGAAGGCTACCGGGTTCCAGGTGAATGCATCGAACGCGAACGCCTTCAGCGAGTACAAGTACATCTACCGGTACGGAAAGATCCTGGGCCCGGTCCGCTACATCCTCGAGACCTGCGCGCGGGACCTCTTCTACATCCTGGTCCCGTTCGTCCTGATCGGCCTCTGCTTCCTCCGCACCCCCGAGACCCGCTGGGGACCCGCGTCCCACCTCCTCGTCGCGGGAGTCGGCTACGCGATCCCGCCCTGCCTTGCCTTCGTCGCCGCGACGCCCTTCAGCTACCGCTACATCCTCCCGGCGATGGTCTTCTTCCTCCCGATCGCGGCGGTGGGGATCGTGAAGGCCGCCGGCTGGGTGAAATGGAAGCACGCCGTCACGGCCTTCCTGATCGTCTCCTCGCTCGCGATGACGGCACGGTTCATGAGGCCGCGCTTCGCCAACAAGGTCACGCTCAAGGAGGGAGGGTTGGCGATCGTCCGGATCCACGGCCCCGGGAAGCGAATCCTGGGGACACGGCAGGAGGTCGAGTTCTACGCGCGCGGCGTGGGATTCGCCATCGAGCCCGGCGGCACCCTCGAAGGCCTGATCCGCCAGATGAAGGACCTGAAGATCGAGGTGGTCGCCCTGTACGAAGGGGACCTGCGGAACTGCCCGCCGGGCACGCAGGCTTACGTGGAGAAGACGTTCACGCTCTTCCGCGAGCTCCGCCCGCCCCCCGGAGGAAGGGGAGACGTGCTCCGCGTCTACGTGGCCCGATCGCCCTGAGGCTTCCGCCCGCAGACAAGCATATCGCCCAGGACGAGCGGGATCGGGAAGCGCATGAGCGGGCGCGGCAGGAGGCGGACCGCCCAGCCCGAGAGCGGGGTGAGCAGCCCGTTCCGGTAGCGGCGGAAGTAGGTCGCGACGTACGCGCCCATGAGCGCTTTCGGGGCCGGGCGGAGGCACAGGCCCTCGAAGCCCTCCTCCTTGAGCAGGCGAAAGAGGCTCCCCGGCCGCAGGTACCACAGATGCTCCAGCTTGTAGTGCGGCCAGGAGCGGACTATGACGCGGTGCGTCATCCCGCCGCTGCGCGGCGTGACGAGGAGGAGGCGGCCCAGCGGATCACCTCGCTCGGGCGGCGCACGTGCTCGATGAAGTCGATCATCGTGATCGCCTCGAACCGCCCGGCGGGGTTGGCGGCGAAGCGGCTCTCCCCCGCCTCGCCCCGGAAGACGCGGTCCTCCCCGAGCCGCCGCGCGCAAGCCCGGGCGCCGAACTCCGAGAGCTCGACCGCGTAGGCGTCCCAGCCCTTCTCGCGCGCGGCCTCCGCGAGGTATCCCATCGCGGCGCCGCAGTCGAGGAGCCGATCCCCCGGCCGCGGGCTCCCCAGGGGACGCAGGTACGGGAGGAACGTCGCCCGCTTCATCTCGCGGACGAGTTCCTCGTCCTCCTTGACCCCCCATGCGTCGTAGTACTGCTCACCGTAGATGCGCGCCAGCGTCGCATCGTCGGGCTTGCGGGTCGATCGCCTCCAGGCCGCACGAGGGACAGCGGACGAACCGGTGCTCCCACCGGCGGAACGCCTCGCGGGGCTCGGCGCCGCAGACGAGGCAGAGGGACATGAAGGGACGATGATAGCGCCCCTGCGGCGGACCGACAAGGAACTCGATTCCCCCTTGCCTGCGGGCCCGGCGGCGGTAGACTGTATTCGGACAGAGAGAGGGGGCGGCCCTCCGGTGTAGTGCCAATCCCCCGAGCCGGCGCTCGAGGTACGTCGTATAAGCCCGTGAGCGCGCGCGGCAAGGCGGTTCTTTTTTGTAAGCCGTAGCCCAAAGATCCGTTGACCGGGGAGACTCTGTCATGACCACGTTCCCCTTCTATCCTCCGGACCGCGCCGCCCGCTACGAGCAGGCCGCGGCGGAGTACGCGTTCGCCCAGGCGGAGCCCACCCCCTGGACGCCCCTCCGCCGCGAGCTCCGCCACTGCAAGGCGGCGATCGTCACCACCGCGGGCGTGCGCCTGAAGACGCAGCACTCGTTCGGGAAGAACTCCCCCGACTTCCGCGAGATCTCCGTCTACTCCCCCCCGGACGAGATGGCCTTCGACTTCACCAACTACGACCCCGCCGAGGCCGAGAAGGACCTCAACGTCCTCGTGCCCGTCGACCGCCTGAAGGACCTCGTCGACCGCGAGGCCCTCGGCGGACTCAACGAGACCTTCTTCTCCTTCTTCGGCCCCTGCGCCGACCTCCCGGCCCTCCGCGCCTCCGCCGCCCGGGCGGGCGAGAAGCTCCGCGCCGCCGGGTGCGACGTCGCCTTCGTCCTCCCCGCCAACCTCATCTGCAACCAGACCGCCGGCCTCGTGGCCCGCGAACTGGAGCGGCAGGGCCTCTCGACCGTCTGCGCGGTGACCGTGAAGGAGATTGCCCAGCAGGTCCGACTCCCCCGGGCGGTCTTCATCCACTTCCCGTTCGGGAGGACGCTCGGCCGGGCGGGCGACGCGGCGACCCAGGAGTCGATCGTCTCCGACATGGCGAAGGCCCTCCGGACGCTGGACCGCGCGGGGAAGATCGTCGACCTCCCCTACCGCTGGCCGGGAGCCGTCGAGTAGGAGATCCACCACAAAGACCAGAAAGGCGGATTCCCTTTCTCTTCCGTCTTGTGCCCTTTGTGACTTTGTGGTGTAAGATGCCCCCTCGTGAGCACGCGTGAACGGATCGGCCTGGGGGCCGCGCTGGCCGGGGCCCTGCTCCTCCGCATCCTCCTGGTCCTCTCGCTCGAAGGGAAGCCGTTCTTCTACGTCCCCATCGTCGACGCCGCGGCCTTCGACCGCTGGGCCAACGACATCGCGACCCGGAGCTTCGTCGGCGACCGCGCCTTCTACCAGGATCCGCTCTACGCCTACGGCCTGGGGATCTTCTACAAGGTCTGGGGCCGCGACCTCCTGGCCGCGCGCCTCGTCCAGGCGGTGATCGGGACGCTCGGCCTCTGGATGCTCTTCGAGGCGCTGCGGCGATTCCTGGGCTACAAGACTGCGATCACCGCGCTCCTGATCGGCGCCTTCAGCAAGGCCTTCATGTTCTACGATGCCATGCTTCTCAAGGACTTCCTGGGCGTCGTCGCGATCGAGGGGTCGCTGCTCTGCTGGTCCCTGGACAGGAAATGGAAGTGGATCGCCTTCGGCGCGACCCTGGGACTCGGCTCCCTCGTCCGCGGAAACATGATGCTCCTCGTCGTCGCGGCCGCGGCGTTCCTCGCCCTCCGCCGCGAGTGGCGTCCCGCGGCCTTCACCGTCGCCGGGGCGCTCGCGACGATCGCCCCCGTCACGATCCGCAACATCGCCGTCGAGAAGGATCTCGTGATCTCCACCTCCCAATTCGGGGGCAACCTCTTCATCGGGAACAACCCCGAGAACACGACGGGCCGCTATCACAAGCCCGCTTTCCTCCGGGAGGCGAACCCCGAGTTCGAAGCGTCGGACTTCAAGCTCGAGGCTGAGCGACTGAACCGGCGACCGATGAAGCCCTCCGAGGTCGACCGCTACTGGAGAGGACGCGCCGTCGAGTACATCGGGGGAAATCCCGGCACGTTCATCGGGGTCACGATCAAGCGGTTCCTCATGCTGATCACCGCCTTCGAAATCCCCGACGACCACAACATGTACTTCATGGAGCGCTTCTCGTGGCTCCTCCGGATGCCCCTGGTCACGGCCGGGCTTTTCGTCTTCCCCCTGGCCGTCGCGGGGATCTACCTGAGCTGGCCCGATCGCGGCCGCTTCGCGATGCTCTACGTCCTCCTCGGCGCCTACACGCTCTCGATCGTCTGCTTCTTCATCTTCGGGCGGTACCGGCTGCCGATGGTCCCGATCCTGATCGTCTTCGCGGCCCATGCGGTCGTGAGGACGGCGGAGATGATCGGCCACCGCATGTCGCAGGTGCCGAAGACGGCGACGGCGATCTTCGTCGTGGCGGCCGTGATCGTGAACGTCCCGCTCCCCGAAGCGATCGGCGGCCACCGCGACTTCCGGGTCGCGCATCGGAATCTGGGCGTCTACTACCGCGACGGCGACCGTCCCCTCGAGGCGGCGAAGGAGTTCGAGGCGGCGGCGGCCCTGAAGCCCGACTACCTGAAGGACGACACCTTCGTCCTGGTCCTGGCGGAGTGCTACGAGAAAGGGGGCGATCCCGGGAGGGCGCTCGAGACCTACGTGCGGCTTGCGAAGCTCAACACCGTCGCCCCGGACGTCCCCTACCGGGTGGGGATGCTCTACCTCCGCGAGAAGAGCTACGAGCGGGCGGCGGAATTCCTGGAGGAGACGCTCCGGCGCGACCCGAAGCACGCGGCGGCGTACGAGCCGCTGGCCGAGGCCTACCGCCTGGCCCGCCGGCCCGACGCGGCGCGCGACACCCTCGACCGCGGCGCGGCGCTCTCGCCGCAGGACTGGAGCGTCCGCCTCAAGCGCGCCGAGCTCTACCGCGAGCTCGCGATGTGGAAGGAAGCGCTGGCGGCGGCCGAGGAGGTCCTGCGGCTCAAGCCCGGCCACCCGGAGGCGGCGCTGATCCGCGACGAGGCCCGCAAGAAGGAGCGATAAGCCGATCGAAGTGAAACAGTAGAGATGAGAATCACCACAAAGTCACAAAGAACACCAAGAAAACCCTACTTTGAGGAGGTGTAGAAACGACGGGTACTTTGTGCTGCAGTTCATCCTTACGAATTCCTTTCGCCTCGCTCAGTAATCGTTCTTCGAGAACTTCGCGCACGCCAGCGAGAGCAGGACCGCGACGAAGAGCCCGCTCGTGAGAAGGATCATCCCCATCGGGAACTGGGGGATCACCTCGAGCATCGACTCCGCGGGAGGGACTCCCAGGCCTCCCTTCGCGACGAGCCGGTCGTTGAACATGGCCATGTCGGTCGTCTTGGGGAGCAGGAGGTGGACGAACCGGATGGTCTTCTCCAGCGCGCCCGGCGCTCCCGCTCCCAGGGGTGACGCCAGGACGGCCCTGCCCTGACCGACTCCCCAGCACAACCCCCACACCAGGAGCGTCGAGAGCGCCGCCGCCGGCGTGCTCCGGGTCAGCACCCCCATCAGGACGCTCACGGAATAGAGGACCGCGAACGAGAAGGTCAGCGTCAGCGCCGTCAGGGGCACGTAGGGGTTCCAATAGCCGGTCCTGAGCGAGATCGCCAGCCAGCAGCCTCCGATGATGAGGAGCGACGTGAGCAGGACCTGGATGCAGCCTCCCAGGTACTTCACGAAGAGGAGGACCGACCGGTCGACGGGTTTCGAAAGGATCAGGTCGAGCGTCCCCTTCTGGAGGAAGCCCGGGATGGCGCTCGACGTCACGATGACGGCGATCAGGAGGCCCACGAAACCCGCCATGAGCTCGCCCATCACGTGCTGGATCCAGTAGACCACTTCTGCGGAACTCATGAAGCGCGAGGACGAGGGGACCGGCCCGGGGAAACGCGGCCGCCAGGTGACCGCCCCGAAGAAAAGCTTCATCTTCTCCGCGCCCGCCAGCGTGTGCGGCCCTGCCGCGCCCAGGCTCAGGTCCCACGTCCAGTCCCCCGCCGACTCGACCTCCACGTCCGGGATCGTCGCCTCGCGGAGCTTGATCGCGAGGAACCGCTTCTGGAGGTCCGCGCCGACCGCGACGTCGGCCTCGGGGACCGGGTCGGTCTCCGCCTTGCACTTCCCCATCCGCACCGCCTGCCAGTGCCGGACCAGGCGATTCGCCTCCACGGCGGGCGAGGCGCGCATCTTCACGCGGTAGAGAGGCTTCGTCCCCGCGCCCTCCTTCCGGAAGTCGAGGATCTCGAACGCCACCGTGTCGTGCCGGGTCGCCCACGCGCGGCCGAGGTCGACCGAGCGGGTCACAAGATTGAAGTTCTCCGTGAGGGACGCCAGGGCCTCCCGCTCGTCGAGCGGGGAGAAGGAGATCCCCAGGCAGAAGAGGATCAGCACCGCGGCCAGGACGACCATGAAGGCGAACGACTTGCGGTCCACGGCCTCCCGGAACGAGTCTCTGAGGATCGCCAGGTACTTCACGTGACGCTCTCCCGGAACACGTCTTCCAGTGAGATCTTCTTCTCCGTGACGCCGCGGACGCCCACGCCGATCGACCGCAGCAGGTCGATCACGCGGTCGAGATCCTTGGGATCGGGGAGCGTGAGGGTCAAACCTTCGTCGGTCATGCGCGCGTCGGGGCCGATCTTCCGGAGCGCCTCCCACGAGTTCCCGAGCGCCCCCTCGATCTTGAGCGCATAGGCGTTCTGGGCCTTGGTCAGGTCGTCGACCCGCCCCTCGCGCACGAGCTTCCCGCCCTCGAGGATGCCCACGCGGTCGCACAGGCGCTCCACTTCGCTCAGGAGGTGCGAGTTGAGGAAGATCGTCTTCCCGCGCGCCTTGAGCTTGAGGAGGAGGTCCCGGATCTGGACGCGGCCGACGACGTCGACCCCGTCGGTGGGCTCGTCGAGAAAGATCACGTCGGGGTCGTGGAGGATCGCCTGGGCAAGACCGAGCCGCTGCTTCATCCCTTTGGAGTACGTGCGGATCTTCCGGTCCGCGGCATCCGTAAGCTCCATCTGCGCGAGGAGCTCAGGGATGCGGCGGCGGCGTTCGGCGGCCGGGACGTCCGAGAGGGCGCCGTAGAAGTCCAGGGCGCTCGCCCCCGTATGGTAGTCCGGGAAGCGGTGGTCCTCGGGGAGGTAGCCCACGCGCCGGCGCGAGGCCGCGTGGGGCACCTCGCGGTCCAGCAACCGCGCCGTGCCGGCCGTCTTGCGGACGATGGAGAGGAGGACCTTGACCAGGGTGCTCTTCCCCGCCCCGTTTCGTCCCAGGAGGCCGTAGACCTCGCCCGGCTGGACGGAGAGCGAGACCCCCTGGAGGGCCCGGACCTTGCCGTAGTCCTTGGAGAGGTCGGCGACCTCGATGGCGGCCATGCAGGGAGCCGATGGTACGAGGGGCCGGGGCTTTTATCAAGGTCGGGGTCGCGACGGCCAGGAGCGCGGGGATGAGGCCCTCGATTATCGTCACTCTTCAGCCATTTTCCTGAGGAAGGTATTTCCGAAAGTTCGACAATGTCATCCCTGCGCATTCCCTTCCCATTGATGCAGCCGAAAGTGCGATGAACGTCACGAGATCGGACGGAGGGGTGGCGAATCCACTTTGGCTACCCACGCCCGGCGCGTGAGGAGATGAACGAGGTATCATTCCCGAATGGGCTTCCTCACCGTCCGCTCCCGCAGGATCATCCGCGCCTCCCCCGAACGGGTCTGGCGCGCGCTGACCCTCGCCGAAGAGATCGCGGCCTGGATGCCCCCGGGCTTCACGGAGTTCGACCCGCGCCCGGGAGGCGCGTTCCGCGGCGGCATCCCCGGCGAAGCCACCGCCTCGCACGGCACGATCGTCGCGTTCGAGCCGCCCCGGCGGCTCGCCTACTGCTGCGTCGCGGAAGCGGTCTCCCTGGAACTGCGGATCGCGTATACCCTGGAGCCCCACCGACGGGGGACGCGGGTCACCGTCGAGGAGGGAGGCTTCGAGGGAGCGCGCCTCCCCTCCAGGGCGGCGTACCGCAAGGACCTCGAGACCGCCGACGCCCTGGGACGCGACCTCGTCCGCGCGCGGATCCTGAGCGAGGGTCGAGGGTGGACGTCCTCGCTCCGCAAGCTCCTCAAGCACTCGCGGCGCCACGGGCGGAAGACCCTGGCCGACCTCAAGGCGTTCTGCGAGCGGCGCGCGTAATCCTTCCCGGCGTCATCCCGCCCCGTTACAATCCGCCCACCCGCATCGAAGGAGATTCCCGTGACCGACACCCGCAAAGAGAAGGACACCATGGGGGACGTCCAGGTCCCCGCGGATGCGCTCTACGGCGCGCAGACCCAGCGCGCGGTGGAGAACTTCCCCGTCAGCGGCCTTCGCCTGCCCCGCTACTTCGTCGCGGCGATCGCTCACCTCAAGTCTGCCTGCGCGGAGGTGAACCTGGCGCTCAAGCCCGCGCGGATGACGCCCGAGCTCTGCCGGTCGATCCAGGACGCGTGCGCCGAGGTGGCCGACGGGAGGCACGACGCCCACTTCCCCATCGACGTCTTCCAGACCGGCTCGGGCACCTCGACCAACATGAACGCGAACGAGGTGCTCGCCAACCTCGCCAACCGGAAGGCGGGAGGGACGCTCGGCGTCTACGCGCCCGTCCACCCGAACGACCATGTCAACATGGGCCAGTCGTCGAACGACATCATCCCGACCGTGGCGCACCTCTCCGCTCTCCTCGCCCTGAAGAACGACCTCTACCCCGCGCTCGACACGCTCCGGGAGAAGCTGGAGAAGCGGGCGAAGGACTTCGACCCGATCGTCAAGCTCGGCCGCACGCACCTCATGGACGCCGTGCCCGTCCGCCTGGGCCAGGAGTTCGGCGGCTACGCGATGCAGGTCCGCAAGGGGCGGGAGCAGATCGAGCGGGCGGCCCAGGGCCTCCAGGAGCTCGCGATCGGCGGGACGGCGACTGGCACCGGCATCAACTCCCACCCCGAGTTCGCGAAGCGCGTCTGCGCGATCCTCGCGAAGAAGCTCGGCCTCCCCGTGCGGGAGGCGCGGGACCACTTCGAGGCGCAGGGCGGCCGGGACGACATGGTCATGGTCTCCGGCGCCCTCAAAGGGCTCGCCTGCAGCCTGATGAAGATCGCCAACGACGTCCGGTGGATGGGCTCCGGCCCGTTCGGCGGACTGGCCGAGATCTTCCTTCCCGACCTCCAGCCCGGGTCCTCGATCATGCCGGGCAAGGTGAACCCGGTGATGAGCGAGATGCTCACGCAGATCGCCGCCCAGGTGATCGGGAACGACGCCGCGATCACGATCGGCGGCCAGGGGGGGAACTTCGAGCTCAACGTGATGATCCCGGTGATGATCCACAATCTCCTGGGTTCGATCTGGATCCTCTCGAACGGCTGCCGCCTCTTCGCGCTGCGGTGCGTGGACGGGCTGTCTGCCGACGAAGCGCGCTGCCGCGAGATGCTCGAGAAGAGCCCGATCTCGGCCACGGCGCTCAACCCGATCATCGGCTACGAGCGGGCGGCCAAGCTGATCAAGGAGGCGCTGGCGAAGAAGACGAGCGTCAAGAAGCTCGCCGTCGAGCAGGGCCTGATCAAGGCGGAGGACGCCGACCGGATCTTCGACTTCCGCAAGATGACCGAGCCGGGGGAGACGACCTAGCGAAGTTCACGGTCCACGGTCCTCGGTCGCGCCCCTTCCCGGGGGGGGAGGCGGACAGGGGCTTTCCGGACTCGCGTTGACGGCCCTTCATCCCCGAGACATACTTGAAAGGGATGCTGGAGCTCATCTGTCCGTCGTGCGGGAAGGCGCCGGGGGCGTCCGTCGCGGGGCAGAGCCTGCCTCCGCGCTGTGACTCCTGCGGGGCGCTCCTCACGATCAAGCCCGGGTCGACAAAACCGTCCGTCCTCGAATCCTTCGGGAAATACACCCTCGACCGCGAGATCGGACGCGGCAACATGGGCATCGTCTACGACGCCCACGACACCACGCTCAACCGACGCGTCGCGCTCAAGATCATGCATTCCCACCGGACCGAGAACCCCAAGGAAGCCGTGAACGGCTGGCAGCGGTTCCTCCAGGAGGCGCGCCTCACCGCCAACCTCGCCAAGCACCCGGGCATCGTGACGGTCTACGAGGCGGAGGTGCGCGAGGGCAAGCGCTACATCGCCATGGAGTTCCTGGCGGGCGAGCCCATGAACCGGTGGCGGAGGGAGGAGACCGTCACCCTCCGCGACCAGGTGCGCCTCCTCCGCGACGTCTCGCTCGCCGTCCATCACGCCCACGAGCAGGGGATCATCCACCGCGACCTCAAGCCCGGCAACGTGCTGGTCACGCAGGGGAACAAGCCGGTCGTGACCGACTTCGGCCTGGCGACCTGGGAGCGCCGGCACGAGGGGGATTCCCTCACGCCCTCGGGCTACATCGTCGGCTCCCCCGGCTACATGAGCCCCGAGCAGGCGCGCGGCCATAAGCACATCGACCGGACGGCCGACGTCTACTCGCTCGGCGTCATGCTCTACGAGATCCTGGCCGGCCGCCCGCCGTTCGAGGGCAAGACGCCGGTCGATATCCTCTCCCGGGTGGTCGACGGGGTGAAGACGTCCCCGTCCCAGACCGGGCCGGACGCCGTGAAGGACGAGGTCCTCGAAGGCATCTGTCTCAAGGCGATGGCGCTCCGGGCGCACGATCGCTACTCCACGGCTCAGAAGTTCGCGGAGCAGCTCAGCCGCTGGCTGGGGGAAGGAACCCCGGGCGCCCGGATCTCCCCCCTCCGAATCGCGATCACGGTCACCGTCACGGTCCTCGTCTGCGCCGCGGTCTTCCTCCTCTGGCAGAACCAGGTGACCTCCGCCGCCGTGCTCAAACACCTCGAGCGGGGGGCGGAGATGATGAAGACCGGGAAGTTCGCCTCCGCCCTGGGCTCCTACGAGCAGGCCCTGGCCTTGGATCCGTCCAACGAGGAGGCCCAGCGCGGACGCGACGGCGCGCACACGCTCATGGAGGCGAAGCCCTTCCCCACCCAGGTCCTGAAGCTCGACTCCTTCAAGCAGATCGGCAAGGCGCTCTACAACTCCATCTCCGCAACGGAGATCGAGTACAAGTCGCCCGGGACCATGGAGACGACGGTCGGCATTCCCGATTCCGGGGAATACGAGGTGACGGTCGCCGCCTCCTGCCAGGCGGCGAAGGGGGAGAACGCCCGCTTCCGCCTCCACAGCGACGGGAAGCCCCTGCCGGAAGTGGCGCTCCGGGCGGAGTCCGCAGCGGACTACAAGGTGACGATCCCGCTCGTCCTGGGCGAGCGCCGGCTGGCGATCGAGTTCACCAACGACTACTACGACGAGAAGACCCTGGAAGACCGGAACCTGAAGGTGCACGGGGTCTCCATCCGGCGGGTCAAATAGTCCTGGGTCCTCGTTCAGCTCCCCCCGGGGGCGGAGAGGGCGGACCTCGACTGAGAACTTGGGACCGACGACGGCGGGCTGCGGACTTAGGGTCCCCCGCCGCCGGTGACCTTGGCGGGGGCGCCGCGGAGCGTGGACTGGATCGTGTCCCGGTTCATCCGGGCGATCACCTCGATGGGGATCTCCTTGGGGCACGCCTCGGAGCATTCCGCCGCGTTCGTGCAGTGGCCGAAGCCCTCGCCGTCCATCGTCTCCACCATCTTGAGCGCGCGCTCCCACCGCTCCGGCTGGCCCTGAGGAAGGAGGCCGAGGTGCGAGATCTTGGCGCCCGTGAAGAGCATCGCGGCGGCATTGGGGCACGCCGCCACGCATGCGCCGCAGCCGATGCAGGCCGCCGCGTTCATCGCCTCGTCCGACACGGACTTCGGGACGGGCATCGAGTTCGCCTCGGGGGCGCTGCCGGTGTTCGCGCTGATGAACCCGCCCGCCTGGATGATCCGGTCGAACGAGCTCCGGTCCACCACGAGGTCCCGGATCACCGGGAAGGCCTTCGCGCGGAACGGCTCGATGGTGATGGCATCCCCGTCCTTGAACGCGCGCATGTGAAGCTGGCAGGTCGTCGTGGCCTTCCAGGGACCATGAGGCCGGCCGTCGATGACCATGCCGCAGGCGCCGCAGATGCCTTCGCGGCAGTCATGGTCGA
>CAZSCC010000144.1:0-21162 GCA_964604905.1 uncultured Planctomycetales bacterium | reverse complement strand
CCGAGCAGGCGCAGGGGCTCTCCGTGGACTCCCGGAGCGACCTCTATTCGCTGGGCGCGACGCTCTACCACATGATGACCGGCAAGCGTCCCTTCGAGGCGCCGACGCCGATCTCCATCGTGCTCAAGCACATCAGCGAGGAGCCGGTGCCGCCGCGGGAGATCGATCCGGCGATCCCCGAGAACGTCTGCGCGGTGCTGGCCAAGATGATGGCGAAGAAACCCGAGGCGCGTCACGCGACGGCGGAAGAGTTGGTGCGAGAGCTGGACGGACTGAAGGCCGCGCCCGCCTCCGCCGCGCGTCCGGCACCGCCCCGGAAGCCCGTACGCCGCCCGGCGATGATCGCGCTTCCCATCGCGGGCATCCTGATCGTGGGAATCGTCCTCGGTTTGATCCTCGGCAAGGGGGACCCAAAGCCGCCCGATCCTCCCCCGGTGACGCTCAAGCCGTCGCCACCGAAAATGGCCCTGGAGAAGCCGGTGGAGATACCCGCCGAGAAACCTGTCGAGAAGCCCGTGGAAAAGCTCGTGGAGAAGCCGGTCGAGAAGCCGCTCGACCCGAAGGTGAGGATCCTCGGGAAGATCAAGGACCTTCAGGAGAAACGGCAGACCGACGAGTTGCTGGGGCGGACCGAGGAATTCCTCAAGGCGGTGCAGAGGAAGGATCTCAAGGCGGTCCGGAGGATGCTCGACCGACTCGCCTTCGGCGAACCCAGCGACGCGCAGCTGAACGAGGTGTTCGCGCTGCTCCTGTCGGACAAGTTCGAGCTGGTCGGGTGGGAGTTCGAGGACGTACAGGTGAAGAGAGGACCGCTGGGGCGTACGATGGGCCTCTGCCTGATGAGCTACACGGCGAAGATCCCCAAAGGGGAGATGAAGTTCGGCGAGCAGCCGATCCACTGGCTCCGCAAGCCCGACGGCTGGTACGTCACCCGCCCGCAGAAGCCCGGCGACAAGTAGCGTTCAGCTCCTCCAGCCGCACGTCGATCCCCGCGCGGATCCTCTCGCAGTCCTCCCTCGTGGCGTCCGGCGGCACGGGGATCGGTTCGCCGAAGGCGACGTGGATCCGGGAGAAGGGCCTGGGGATCATCGTCCGGTCCCAGTTTCGGAGCCGCCACGCGGGTTCGGCGTCGCAGCCCGCGGGGATGAGCGGGACGCCCGACTCCTTCGCCGCGATGACGGCGCCCATCTTGGCCTGGCGGGCCGGCCCGCGGGGACCGTCCGCGATGATCGCGCCCGACCATCCCTCGTGGATCTTCCGGGTGAATTCGAGGAGTGCCTGCCCGCCTCCCGTGCTGGACGAGCCCCGAACGGTGGCGAATCCCACCCGGTTGAGCGTGCGCGAGACGATCTCTCCGTCCTTGCTCCGGCTCACCAGGGCGGCCATGTGCTTGCGGCGGAAGAAGTCGACCGAGAAGAGGAAGTCCTTGTGCCACATGAGCCCGATGTAGGGTCGGCGGGCGACGAAGTACTCCTCCCAGACGCGCCGGTTGATGATCCGCACGCTGCAGGTCGAGAAGAGGGCCCGGACGAGGGGCGGGGCGAGCGCGGGGACGGCGCGGACGAGGAGATCGAAGCCCGGAGATGACACGGTTTCCTGAAGATAGCCGCCGGACCCGATTTTTCCACTGTTATCTTGATTCACTCCACCCATGACCTATAATCCTAGGCATCATGCCCGGCGAAACCGAACGCATCGGCGAGGTGCTCATCTCCGAAGGCGTGATCACCCAGGAGGAGATCTCCCGCGCCATCGCCGACGGCAGGCTCAAGGGCTCCGCGCTGGGAGCGGTGCTCGAGGGCGCCGGACACGTCAAGCGGGCGGACCTGGCATCCTTCCTCGCGGCTGACTTCAAGATCCCGACGCTCGAGGACCTGCGCCGGGTGGATTTCTCGGACCAGGCGTCGAAGCTGGTTCCCGAGGAGTTGGCGCGGAAGCACGAACTCGTGCCGATCTGCCGGGTCGGCGAGGTCCTCTGCATCGCCAAGTCGAGCTATTACAACCGGGCGGCGCTGAACGAGCTCAAGAACGTCGTCGACATCAAACTCAAGATCCTCCAGGCGGACGAAGGGCAGGTGCGGGCGGCGATCGAGAAGGTCTACAAGGGGAAGAAGGGCGAATTGCCGCCTCCATCGCTCGTGAAGAAGGAGACGGCGAAGGTCTCTCCCGTCGTCGCCGCCGTGGCGGCCCGTCAAGGGGTGCTCGAAGAGGTCGCCTCGTTCGAGGCCATCCCGCTCATCACTCCGGCCACGGACGAGCCCCGTCCCGAAGCCACCCCGCGGAAGGGCACGTCGATCCGCCCCGTCTCCGCGCCGGACGCCCGGCAGGGCTCCTACGACGAGGTCATCGAGATCATGGACGCCCTGCGGATGGCTCCGCAGGAGTACGCCGCGGCCCTGCGCTACCCGTTCGCGCGGCTCGTCTCCGAGTTCGAGGACACGTTCCTCCTCGGGAACGCGGTCCCGCCCGCGCGGGTCTCGTAGCCCTCCCGTCGTATGGTCGCCTTCCGCTACGAGAAGTGGGACGCCGATCTCCTCCGGAAGCTGACCGAATTCGCCACACTGATGGCCCTCTTCCAGCATCTCCTCCTCCAGGCCAACGGCGACGTCGAGCGGACCCTCCAGTACATGAAGCGCCTCCAGGAGTTGGGGTACATCGATGGGAAGGCCGACCTGGCGGGCTTCCGCCAGTCCCTCGAGGAGCAGCGGGTCATCCACAGCGAGCCCGGGTTCCCCGTGCTGACGAGGAAGGGCGAGCGCATGATCCGGCAGGACGCGCTCAACCGCATCTTCAACAACCTGAAGCGCGGGGGCTTCGGCGAACACCGCACGCCGCTCGCGGGGGATGGGGGCGAGCGGCTCCCGGAGACCCGCCCCTACCAGTTCGGCGAGGAGGTCTCGGCGCTCGACGTGCAGCGGACGTTGCACAACTCGCTGATCCGGACCGGGGCGGAGCTCCGCCTGGGAGAGCAGGACTTCGAGGTGAACGAGACCGAGCACCTGACGAGCTGCGCGACGGTGCTCCTCCTCGACATCTCCCACTCGATGATCCTGTACGGCGAGGACCGGATCACGCCGGCCAAGAAGGTCGCTCTCGCGCTGGCCGAGCTCATCCAGACGCGCTATCCGAAGGATTCGCTCAACGTCTGCCTCTTCGGCGACGACGCGGTCGAGGTGAAGGTCGATCGACTTCCCTACGTGGGGGCGGGTCCGTACCACACCAACACCCGCGCGGCGCTTCAGCTCGCCCAGCGGATCCTGCTCCGGAAGAAGCACCCCAACCGGCAGATCTTCATGGTGACGGACGGGAAGCCGTCGGCGATCCACGAGGAGGGGCGGCTCTACAAGAATCCGTTCGGGCTCGACCCCAAGATCGTGGGGAAGACGCTCGAGGAGGCGGCGGCGTGCCGTCGGAATAAGATCGTGGTCACGACGTTTATGTTGACAGAGGATCCGACCCTCGTAGACTTTGTGAACAAGCTGACCCAGATCAACCGCGGCCGCGCGTATTTCTCCTCCGCCGACAATCTGGGAGGCAGTCTCTTCGTGGACTACCTGAAGAACAGGAAGAAAAAGATTGGCCATTGAGAACGTCGTCATCGTCGGCAGCGGCCCCTCGGCGTACACGGCGGCGCTCTACACGAGCCGCGCGAACCTGAACCCGCTGCTCGTGGAGGGCGAGGCAGGCCGGAACGAGGGCCTGCCGGGCGGCCAGCTCATGATCACGACCGAGGTGGAGAACTACCCCGGCTTCCCGAAAGGGGTGCAGGGCCCGGAGCTGATGGAGCTCATGCGCCAGCAGGCGGAACGATTCGGCACTCGGATCGAGGCCGGGTGGGTGGGCAAGCTCGACCTCACGAAGCGCCCGTTCCGGCTCTGGACCGGGGAGAGGGAGATCCAGGCGAAGGCGGTCATCATCACGACGGGCGCGGGCGCGAAGTTCCTGGGGATCCCTTCCGAGAAGGCGCTCATGAACCGCGGCCTCTCGGCATGCGCCACGTGCGACGGCGCGCTCCCGCTCTTCCGTAACAAGCCGCTCGCCGTGATCGGCGGGGGCGACACCGCGGTGGAAGAGGCGACGTTCCTCACGCGGTTCGCGTCGAAGGTGACGATCGTCCACCGCCGCAGCGAACTCCGCGCCTCGAAGATCATGCAGGACAAGGCGAGGAAGAATCCCAAGATCGACTTCCTCTGGAATTCGGTGGTCACCGAGGTGCTCGACGTCAAGGCCGCCAAGGTGACGGGCCTCCGCGTCCAGAACGTCGAGTCGAAGAAGGAGGCCGACATCCCGTTCACCGGCGTGTTCGTGGCGATCGGCCACGAGCCGAATACGGCCTTCCTCAAGGGGCACGTCGATCTGGACGAGAAGGGCTATGTCAGGGTTTCGCGCGGGACGTACACGAGCGTGGAGGGGGTCTTCGCGGCGGGAGACTGCGTCGACCACGTCTACCGGCAGGCGGTCACCGCCGCCGGCATGGGCTGCATGGCCGCCATCGACGCCGAAAGGTGGCTCGAAGCGCAGGGACACTGATATCATTAGGGAATGACCCTTCGCCAGCGGATCGACGAGGCCGTCGCCGCCATCCATCCGAAGAATCCCCCCGAGTTCGCGATCATCCTGGGCACGGGTTTGGGCGCGCTCGCCCAGGGGATCGAGAAGACCGCCGTCATCCCGTACGAGAAGATCCCCCACTTTGCGAAGTCGACCGTGGCCAGCCACAAGGGCGAGCTGACCCTGGGGACGCTCGAAGGGCGCTCCGTGGTGGCCATGGAAGGACGGCTACACTTTTACGAAGGCTACTCGCTGGACCAGATCACGTTTCCCGTCCGCGTGATGCGGGCGCTGGGGGCGAAGGCACTGGTGGTGTCCAACGCGTGCGGCGGGCTCAATCCGTCGTACGACAAGGGCGACCTCATGCTGATCGACGATCACCTCAACCTCATGGGGGTCAACCCGCTGGTCGGCCCCAACGACGAGTCGCTCGGTCCCCGGTTCCCTGACATGTGCCGCCCGTACGACCGCGAGTACCTGGGGCTCGCCGAGTCGATCGCGTCCGACGAGAAGATGAGGGTCCGACGCGGCGTTTACGCCGCGCTCAGCGGGCCGTGTCTCGAGACGCGCGCGGAGTACCGGATGCTTCGCGCGATGGGGGCCGACGCGGTGGGCATGTCTACCGTGCCGGAGGTCATCGTCGGGGTCCACGCGGGGCTGCGCATCCTGGGGGTCTCGATCGTGACCGACCTCTGCATTCCGGAGACCCTGGGGCCCGTCAACGTCGAGCAGATCATCGCGGTCGCAGTCTCGGCCGAGCCGCGGCTGGCGACGCTGCTTCGGAAGTTCATCGCGAGGGCGAAGGCGTAGCATGGACCTGGTCGAGATCCTGAAGAAGGCGCTCGAGGCCGGCGCGAGCGACGTCATCATCTCGGCCGACACCGTCCCGTGCCTGCGGATCCACGGCGAGCTGACGCGGCTGCGGTCGGACGCATTGACCGGCGAGGGGACGAGGAAGGTCGTCTACGCGATGCTCAACGAGGCGCAGATCGCCAAGTTCGAGCGCGAGAAGGAGCTCGATTTCTCGTTCTCGCTTCACGGACAGCAGCGGTTCCGGGGCAACGTCTTCTGGCAGCGGGGCACCGTGGGGGCGGTGTTCCGGCTGATCCCCTCCCGGATCCCCACGCTGGAGGAGCTCTCGCTCCCGGCCGTGGTCGAGGAGTTCGCGATGGCTCCCCAGGGGCTGGTGCTGATCACGGGGCCGACGGGCCACGGCAAGTCCACGACGCAGGCGGCGATGCTGAATCTCATCAACCGTCGTCGGAGGGCGCACATCGTCACGATCGAGGACCCGATCGAGTTCATCCACTCCAACGAGCAGTCGGTGATCGAGCAGCGCGAAGTGGGGGAGGACACCCACTCGTTCGCGGAGGCGCTCAAGCGCGCGCTCCGCGAGGCGCCGGACGTCATCCTGGTGGGCGAGATGCGCGATCCGGAGTCGATCGCCTGCGCGCTCTCGGCGGCCGAGACGGGACACCTGGTGATCGCGACGGTCCACACGAACGATGCGGTGCAGGCGGTGGACCGGCTGCTCGACTCGTTTCCGCCGCACCAGCAGGGGCAGATCCGGACGCAGATGTCGATGTCGCTCCTGGGGGTGCTCGCGCAGCGGCTGCTCCCGCGGCGGGACGGGAAGGGGAGGGTGCCGGCGGTCGAGGTGCTGCGCAACACCGCCGCGGTGGCGCACCTGATCCGCGAGGAGAAGACCCATCAGCTCTACGCGGTGCTGGAGACGCACGGCCGGGACGGGATGAAGACGCTGGACGCGGCGCTCAAGGACCTCTATCTCCGCGGGCAGATCGAGTTCGAGGAGGCGCGGCAGCGCATGAGGAACCCCTCGCTCCTCGAGAGGACATGATCCTCGCTGGCGCGGCGGCGATCGTCTTCTGGGCCTACTGCGGCGCGCTGAGCCTGCTCGCCCGCTCGGATCGCCCGTTCCTGCAGCACTCGCTCTTCCACGCGGCGAGCGTCGCGTTGTACCTGGCGCTTGCCACGACGGTGGCGGGGGCGTTCATCGGAATCCCCGCTGCCCATCCCCTCATGACGGTCCCGGCATTCGTCCTGGTGCTCGTTTTCGGCGTCCTGATCGGGTTCCGGTACTGCTCGTTCCTGCTCTCCGAGTACATGGACCGGATCCATGCGTCGGCGACCGGGATCAGCGGGATGAAGGTGCAGAAGACGTACGACGTGGCGGAGAAGGCGGAGCACGAAGGGGATCTGGAGCGGGCGATGGCGCTCTACGTGGAGGAGGAGGCCCGCGACCCGAAAGATCCCGAGCCGCCCCGCCGGCGGGCCGAGCTGCATCTGCGGCGGGGGGAGAAGGCGGAGGCCCTCGAGTGCTTCCGCCGGGCCCTCGGACGGGTCGAGGCCCCGGAGCCCAAGGCGACCCTGGCTTTCCGTCTGGCCGACCTGCTGGAACGGGAAGCTCGGCCCTCCGAGGCGCGCGAGGTGCTTCAGGCCCTCGAGCACGCCCTCCCCGGCACCCGTTTCGCCCAGTATGCCCGGGAGCGATTGAAGGCAACGAAATAGACCGTCTGTTTCGTTGCGGACGCAACGAAACAGACGGTGCGTTTCGTCGGGAGCGCACCCGGAGGTAATGGGGTTACGGGCAGGTAACCCTTCCAGAGGCGCGGCTTGGCCCCTCCTTCCAAGTACGATATAACACCTTATAGACCAATTGGATAGGGTCGACCTGTCGCGTGCGGGATTGGAACGAGAGTTGCATATACGGGGGTGTCCGCTGGGTGAAGGGGGAGACGAAGGGGAAACGAATAAAGTTTGACCCGCCCTTACTGGACGAGGGAGTGGCTCTGAAGTGGTTTCAGGGCCACTCCCTTTTGTTATTTCCAGAAGGGGGACGGGGCTATTTGTTCAGCTTGGCCTGGAGCGCGGCGTCCTTCTTGGACACCTCGTCTGCCTGGGCGGCCTTGAACTTCTCCAGCGCCCCGGAGAGGGCCGCGTCGCCCACCGCCAGGATCTGGACCGCCAGCAGACCCGCATTCCGGCCCGCCCCCACGCCCACGCAGGCCACCGGTACGCCCGGAGGCATCTGGACCATGGAGAGCAGGCTGTCCAGCCCGCTGAGCGACTTGCCCTGGACGGGAAGGGCGATCACCGGCTTGGTCACTTCCGCCGCGATTACCCCCGCCAAATGGGCCGCCCCGCCCGCCGCCGCGATGTAGACCTGCGCGGGGCACTTTTCGAGGTAGGCCCGCAGTTGCTTGGGTGTCCGGTGGGCCGAAAGGACACGGACTTCGTGCGCGACGCCGAACTGCTGGAGCACGTCTAGCGCGCCCTGGACCGTCTCGAGGTCCGAGTCGCTGCCCATGAGGATCGCGACCTTCATGCGGTTCAGATTATAGGACGTTGAGTCGATATGTACATGAGAAAGCGAGAGGGCCTCCAATGAAGACGTTTCCGGGGATCGCCGTCCTCCTCCTGGTGGCGGGCTGCATGCCCGGAAGCGGACTGCGGACGGATACCCCTGCCGGTGGAAAGCCGCCCGCATGGTCCGTGGACGATCTCCGCGACAACGCGATCGGCCCGAACGCCGCCGAGCCCCCGTGGCGCGATCTGACCCGTCATACCGCGATCCCGGCGCCCGGGAGGGCGACCCACCCCTCGCCGTCGCCCGACGAGAAGTTCTTCCTCTACGCGACCACCGAATTCGGGCCCCGCTACCAGATCGCCCGGCGCGAGACCGACGGCGTCGCCGCCACGCAGCTCACCCACAACGGCGGGGACAACGTCTTCCCGCGCGTCTCTCCCGACGGCACGCGCTTCGCGTACGCCTCAAACAGGGACGGCTCCTCCTACGACATTTACGTGGCCCGCATCGACGCCCCCCTGAGCGTCACCCAGGTGACGTTCGAGGAGGGGGACGACGTCGCCCCCTCGTGGGCGCCCGACGGCAAGCGCCTGGTCTACTCGCGGAACGTCGGCGGCGTTTGGCAACTCGTGATCGTCGACGCGGGGACGCGGGTGAAGACGTTCCTCGGGCCGGGCCTGTATCCGGATTGGTCGCCCGACCGGGGCGATGAGTGGATCGCCTTCCAGTCCCAACCCCGCACGGCGGGGGGACGGAGCGGTGTGTGGGTCGTCCGCCCCGACGGCACTTCGCTGCGCGAGGTCGTCTCCGACAAGGCCCACGGCTGGTCGGCCATGAACCCGAGGTTCTCCCAGAAGGGCCGCTGGATCGCCTACTCCACCGCCACGCGCAGCCCCGAGTCGCGCGCGTTCGGGGGACCCGACGAGGCGGACGACGTCTGGGCGATCCGCCCCGACGGCACCTACGACACGCGCCTCACCGACGACCTCTCGGCCGAATGGTGGCCCTCGTGGGGGAAGAGCCGCGTCTTCTTCGTCTCCAACCGCGGCGGGGGCGCGCCCAACGTCTGGAGCGTCCAGGTCAAGCCGCTCGACGATCCGGAGGGGAAATGAAGCGCTCCCTGCTCGCGCTCGCCCTGCTCTCCGGCTGTGCCGTCGAAAGCTGGAAGTACAAGAGCTATCCTCCCAATCCGTACCCGGACCTCCAGGTCGTGGCGGTCCTCCCGGTCTTCAACGCCACGCTGGCCGGGAAGTTCGACGGGATGGAGTTCGGGAACATCCTCGCCTCGGAGCTGATCAAATTCGACGGCTTCCGCGTCCTCCGTCCGATCGACTTCAAGAGGGCGATGGAGGCGGGGGAGAAGTTCAACTCGGTCGAGGATGTCCTCCGCATCTCACGCAAGCTGAAGGCCGACGCCGTGCTCGTCACCCAGATCACCGACTACGACCCGTACGATCCGCCGCGGATCGGCATCAACGTGCAGTTCCTCCGCGCGCAAGGGCGCGCGGTCTCCAGCGCCGACATCGACCGCATCGTCCAGTCGGCGTCCTGGCGGCGCGGGCCCCTCCCGATGACCCGCGACAGGGCGGGGAACTGGATCGACGCGTTCGAGACGGTCTACGACGCGCACGAGGAGCGCATCCGCAAGGAAGTGATCGAGTACGCCCAGGCGCAGGAAGGGGAGGACACGCCTTTTGTCGGCGAGAAGGAGTTCCTCGCCGTCCAGTCGCGCTACATGCAGTTCGTCTCCAACCAGCTTCTGAACCGCCTGTTCGATCGGACCGTCCCCGAATGAGTCCGCGCGAGGAGTTTCTCCGTCACCTCGCCTGCGAGCGCAACCTGTCGCCCCACACGGTCCGCGCGTACGCGGGGGACCTCGAGCGCTTCGTCAGGTTCCTGGGGTCGGAGGAGAAGCTGCTCGGGAAGGCCGTCGACGTCCCGCTGCTCCGGCGCTTCCTCTCCACGCTCCACGCGGGGAACTACCAGAAGTCCTCCATGGCGCGCCTGCTGGCGTGCCTGCGGACCTTCTACGACTACTTCCTGCGCCGCGGCGAGATCGACGCCAACCCGGTGCGGCAGGTGCGGACCCCGCGGCTCGACAAGAAACTCCCGAGCTTCCTGGAGGAGGGGGAGATCAAGGGCCTGCTGGAAGCGACCTCGGGAGACACGTTCGCCGATCTCCGGGACCGCGCCCTGCTGGAGACCCTCTACGGCGGCGGGCTCCGGGTCAGCGAGTCGACGGGGCTGGATCTGGGCGATCTCCAGCGGGACGAGAATTTCGCTCTCGTCCGCGGGAAGGGCGGGAAGGAAAGGCTGGCGCCTCTGGGGAGCTGCGCGGCGGAGGCGATCGAGCGGTATCTCCCGGAACGGGCGGTGCGGCTCGACCGTCTGGCGTCGAGCACCGAGGCGGTCTTCGTGAACAAGAACGGCACGCGGCTCAACGTCCGCAGCGTGCGCCGCATCCTGGACCACCGGGCGACGCTGGCGGGCCTCCGGAAGCGCGTGACGCCCCATACGTTGCGCCACAGCTTCGCCACCCACCTTCTGAGCCGGGGGGCGGATCTGCGGGCCGTGCAGGAGCTCCTGGGGCACGCCAACCTCACCACGACGCAGATCTACACCCACGTCACGACCCACCGGCTCAAGGAGGTCTACGACCGGGCCCATCCGCGGGCGATGTGATCGCCCATATCTAGCGTAGAAGCGCTACCGGGCGGGGGGCTTGGCCTTGCCTGCGGCCTGGCTCGGGGAGGTCTTCACCCTCCACGTGCCCGTCTCCGCGTAGACCTGGACTTCCGTGGAGCCCGCGCATCGTCCGCAGACCAGGGTATTCACCCCTTCGGCGAGGACGAATTTGATCAGGGACTTCTGACAGTGCCGGCATGGGATCGGCACGGTTACTCCCGGTCGCATTTCCAGCGGCACGCCTCAGCTCTCCCAGTTGTGAATCACGGTTAACGGTGCTAACTGCCGCGGACCCTACTGACAGTGGTGAATTCTAGAGTCGCGGTCCATTCTGTCAACCAATTCTTCCGGAGCGTTAACGGGAGCTTGAACTATTCACAGGTGCACGTATACTCGCGCCCATGGGCGTGTTGATCACGGGGTTCAAACCGTGGGGAAAGCAGCGGCGCAACCCCAGCGGGGAAGTGGCGCGCGCCCTCGGGGGCCATGTCCTCCCCGTGGATTACGCGGAGGCGAAACGGGAGCTGTTGCGGCTCATCCGGGGTGAACGCCCCCGCGCCATCGTGATGCTGGGGCTCGCCCCGGGACGGAAGTCGATCGCCCTGGAGGCGATCGCGCTCAACGTGGACCACTACGAGGGCCGCGGCCGCTCCCGGCGCTGGCGGAGGCCGATCGGGAAGGGGCCCTTCGTGATCCAGACCCGGCTGCCGATCGACCGACTTCACCGCCGGCTCAAGGAATCCCGGATCCCCGTGCGGATCTCGTACCACGCGGGGACGTTCCTCTGCAACCACGTCTTCTACGTCGCGCTTGCCGCGACGCGCGTCCCCTGCGGTTTCGTCCACGTCCCGCCGTTCAAGGCATTGCCGCGGGCGCGCCAGGTGAGGGCGGTGAGGAGGATCCTGGAGTCGCTCTAGGCCGGGTGAGCAGCCACGCCGTCGGCGCCGCCACGAGGATCATGCCGGCCAGGGTCCCGGTCGTGTAGTCCCGGTTCCAGATCAGCCGATCGTAGCCCACCGCGAAGAGCAGTTGGGTCAGCCCCACGATCGAAACGCGCGACGCCTCGCCCTGCGCGAACGCCCGAGTGAGAGCGATCTGGCCGACGGTGCCGGTCAGGCCCACGCCGAGTAGCTTGAGCAGGTCGGACGCTCCCGTCGGGATCAGCTGAGCCGGCGCCTGGCCCGAGGCGAGGTAGAAGACCGCGGTGACCGCCGTGGCGACGGCGGAGAAGTGGACGACGACCGCGTGGGCGTCGAGATGGCCCAGGCGGTTCAAGCTGAGCACGGCGACGGCCGTGCAGATCGAGCTCAGCCCTCCGACCACGAGGGCCACGCGGGCCTGATCGAAGTGGGGCCGGGCGATCAGGGCGACGCCGACCGCGCCCACCGCGATCGCTGCAAGGACCTTGAGTCCCGGGCTCTGCTTGAGGATGACCCACGAGAGGATCGCGACCCAGATCGGGGTCAGGTTGAGGAGCGTGATCGACTCCGAGATGTGGAGATGGGTGAGCGTGTAGAACATGCCCAGGATGCCGATGCTGCCGGAGATGCTGCGGAGCCAGAGGGTAGGGGAGCCGCGGAGGGTGATCGTCGCCCCTGCCGCGAGGGCGATCGGCACCGCGAAGAGCAGCATCAGGGCGGCGCGCGCGAGCGCGACGAGCCGCCAGTCCGACCGGCCCAGGGCCAGCGAGTGGCTGAGCGCCCCCATAGTGGCGAAGTTGAAGGTGCCGCAGATCATCCAGAGGTAGGGCTTCATGCCGGCGGGGGCGGCGGCCAGGGCGTGCCGTCGCGGATCGCGACCAGCTGTCCCCAGTGGTGCATGGTGTGGGTGGAGGCCTTCGTCACCACGTCCCACGCGCGGTACGACGCGTGCTCGGGATGCTTTCCCTCGCGGCCGAAGATGGGCTCGGGGAGCAGGTCGACCAGTTCCATCAGGCTCTCACGCGTCGCGACGAAAAGGCGCCGCATGAGCGGCACCTTCCGCTGCGGGTAAGCCAGGGTCCGCGCCCACTTGTCCTGGTCGAAGGGCACGATCGCGCAGCCGGGCTCGGAGAGGATGAACCGCGCGCGGGCGTGAAAGACGATCTCCGAATCCGTCAGGTGGGAGAGGATCTGCTTCGCGGTCCATTTTCCCGGCGCGGTGCTGCGCAGGAGGAACTCGGGTTCGGCGTCGAAGAAGGGAAGCGCGAGTTCCTTGCTGCGGTCGAGGTCGCGAAGCACGGTGACCTTGTTCATCGGGCGGGCATTGTAACGAAAAGCAACGAAAACGGGCAGGGCGGTCATGCAACCGCCCTGCCCGTGAGGGAATGCTTTCGGACGGGTTACTGCTCCTTCTTGTCCTCGGACTTCTCGGCGGGCTTCTCCAGGAGCTTCTTCACCCCTTCGGGGACCTCGACCTTCGTCTTCCCCACGCCGCTGATCTCGCTGGAGCGGATCATGGAGAACTCGATCGGGTTGCCCTGGAACTCGACCGCGACCCGGCTGCTGAGCTCGAACTTGACCAGATTGCCGTCGGAGTCGATCCAGATGCGGCCCTTGCCGCTCATTTCGAGGTTCGCCGCGCCGCCGCCCAGGGCGCCGAGCTGACCGATCATGCGCCCCAGCGGGGAAGCCTTGATGCCCTCCTCGCTCAGGTCGCCGCCATAGACCGCGCAGTCCTTCTCGCCGACCTTATCCGGCTTCTCCTCTTTCTTGATCTCCTTGAAGCCCTTGGGGAGGTCCTTGACCTCCTCGTGCGGGGCCTTCATGTTCTTGAGCATCAGCCTCCCGGCCATGGCGCCGCGCTGGCGGTTCTGTCCGCCCTGCCCGCCGGCGCCGCCGAGCTGGGCCTTGTCGAGCTCGGACCAGTCCTGCTGGGCGTTCTTGACGAAGACCTTCTCGCCCTTCCGGAAGTACTCGCCGCGGTCGCCCATGGTGACGTGGGCGCCGGCCTCCTTCTCGTACTTGCCTTCGAACGCGGGGATCTGCTGGCCGCCGGCGCCGCCGAAGGCGCTCTCGACCTTGGTCTCGCCCTTGAATGTGTACGAGCTCGCGTCGGCCAGCTTGTTCGCGGCGGACGTCACGGCGTCCTTGTCATCGGCGGCCCACAGGCTGCCGCACAGCAGCGCCAGGATGGCGATCGCTCTCATTCGTTTCCTCCCGTCAATTCGTATCTTCAGACAGGGGGGAGGCGGGAGAAGTTCGGAAATTCCCCCTCGAGGCCCCATAACAACGTCCGATAATGACCGTTATGTTGCGTCGGGGGGTAGGGGGGTACGACGTGCCTCGGGAGCCTGCTCTCGCCTGCCTGGCGCCTCTGTCCCCGTTTCGTCGACCGTCAGCCCTTTATCCGGGTCCGGGGGTATGGAGCCAGGCGAGGCGGCCCTGGGCCAGGGCGGGTGCGGCCTCGAACTCGATGCAGCAGATTGCAGCGGTCGTGAATCGGAGTTCGGCGGTCTGGGCCAGGAGCGAACGCGCGAAGATCTCGACGCCGGGCAGGTGGCCCACGAGCGCCAGATCGGCTCTCTCAAGACGGGCCCGCAGCTCTTCGAGGGGTACGCCGGCTCCATAGAGCGGCGCGCAGATCTCGAGGGGCGGCTGGGGGTCGAGTTCCGCGGCGATGAGCTCCGCCGTCTCCGCCGCGCGCGCCGCGGGACTGGCGAGGATCGTCCCGAGGACCGATCCCCGTTCCCGGAGCGCCCTTCCCGCCTCGCGGGCCTGCCACCGGCCGCGCTCCGTCAGCCGTCGCGCAAAGTCGCTCCGCGCCCCCGGCTCCTCCGTCGCCGCGTGGCGGATCACGTAGATGCGGCTCATCGCTCCGGAAAATACCAGCAGGTCCCAGGTCGAGTCAATCCCAGGATACGTTCTCGACGAAAACCACCTTGCGGAGTGATCCCTAGAGGCAGCGGGTGGGACGATTCGCCGGGTGTTTCTTCAAGGCCCACCCCAAGCCATGAAAAAAGCCCTCGTCTCTCAACGAGGGCTTCTTCAAGCTTCAGGCTTCCAGCTTCCTACTTCACTTCTTTCCAGTAATCCTCCGGCATGTCGGCGGCGAGCTTGAGAGCGCCGTTGGCGCCGGCGTAGACCGGCTCGGCGACCTTGGTCACCTTCCCGCCGCCGTACTGCTGGAGGTCCGCCTCGATCAGGCGGTCCAGGCCGCGCAGCTGGCTGCCGCCGCCGGCCAGGACGACGTTCTGGAGCATTCGCTTCTGGAACTCGGCGTCGTAGCTCGAGACGAGCTTCCGCAGGCCCTGCACGATGTCCGGGACGATCGCGCTGCACGCCTCCTTGAGTTCCTTCGTGATGTCGAAGTTGGTCGGCCGGCCTTCCTTGTTGGGCCAGGTCACGATCGCCTTGTCGTTCACGTCGTTCACGAAGCTGCCGCGCTCCTTCGCCTCGCGCACCATGTTGATCGTGAACTGGGCCTCCGGGTGGGCCTTCTTGATGAGATCCGAGGCCAGACCGTCGATGAAGTCGCCGGCCTTGCCCGTCGTCAGCTGGTCCTCCTCGGTGGGGATCGCGCCGTGCATGCGGCAGAGGTCGGTGGTTCCCGCGCCGATGTCGACGATCAGCGCGTCCTCGAGGGTGTTGATGCCGTAGGCGACCGCGAAGGGCTCCGAGACGATCATGACCGCCTCGAACGTCCCCTTGCACGCGTCCATGAGCGCCTGCTTGTTCAGGATGGAGGCCCGCGCGGGCGAGCCGATCACGCCGTAGACCAGCGTCCCCTTGGGCGGACGGCAGGTGGAGACGACGTATTTCACCAGCTCCTTGGCCGCCTCCTTGTACTTGGCGAGCCGCTCGGGGGGGATGCCCGCCTCGGTGTTGTCGGCGTACTTGAGGGCGCCCTTCTCGAAGGGACGGATGGTATCGAGGGCGAGGCGGTGCTGGAAGGCCTCGTTGCCGAAGACGATGTCCTTGCCCAGCATCTTGCGGGAGACCGGGTCTTTCGGCCAGCCGACGATCGAGTAGACGACCTCCCGGGTGCCGTTGGTCGCGGCCACCGACGTCTTGTAGCAACCGAGGTCCATGCCGATGTACAGCACTCCATCTTTAGTCGTACGTCCGGCGGGATCCGACATGATGAAAGTCCTCCTTGAAGAACAGGTAGCCTATCAAGCGGCCGGAGAGGCGTCCACGTTTGCGGGGGTCGGCGGAGGGGGGGGCTCAGGGCTCTTGGGGTTGGCGAGCGTGATGCCCTTCGCCTCGAGCTCGGTGGCCTCCTTGCGGATGGCCTTGTTGCCGTCGAGGACGAACTTGAGCATCTCCCGCTTCTTCTCGTAGTTCTTGTCCTCGTTCGCCAGCCCGAGCTGGCGCATGAGGTTCTGGATCTGCTGGTTGGAGTAGAGCTTCGAGTTGGAGATCGTCTTGAGCGCGTTCTCCATCGCCGCGATCTGGGCGTAGAGCTTCTCCATCCGCTTCTCGAGCATCGCGACCTCGCGCGACTGCCCGCCGGACATGGCGAAGCGCTCGCGTTCGGCGGCGACGAGGCGCGAGATGATCGGCCGGATCGCGTTCTCGACCCCCTTGAGCTCCGCGACGGCCTCGGGGGTCTCGCCCTGCTCGAGGATCATCTTCCGCTTCTCGAAGACCTTCACGACCTGTTTGTCGAGCTCGCGCTCGAATTCCTTGAAGCCGACGATGAGGGCTTTCTCGGACTCTTCCGACAGGCGGCCGTCGGCCAGCGCCTTCTGCTTCTCGAGGTCCTTCCTCATCTCCTCGAGCTCGGCGTCGAGGCCCTGCTTGGACTGCTCGAGGTCGGTCTTCGCCTTGGCGGTCTCCTGGTACTGGGTGAGGAGCTCGTTGAACTCCTGCTTGGACTCGGCTTCGATCTGCTCGACCGGGAGGTTGGTGATACCGGCGGCCATGGCGCGGTATTTGTCGGCGATGGTCTTGACGGCCTGGTTGATGAGCTCGTCGATCTTGTCCCGCGAGAGCATCGAGATGGTCTTGCGGCCCTTCTTGACCAGATCGTCGACGCTGACCTGGCGGGAGGCCTGCCGGATCATCCCCTGGACGTCGATCATCTTCTTCGGCCCGCTCCTGGGTTCGGGAGGGACCGGAGAAGCCGGAGGAACGGACGGGGTGCCGGTGTCTTCAGGCATAGGGGTCGAGCCCGAAGACCCATGATAGCCGCGGGACCGATCTCCGTCTACTGAACTCGGCGACGCAGCAGGAAGAGCAGGAGCACCTCAAGGCCGATGAGGCCGCACGTCTTGCGCCGGCCCGAACCGGAAGAGCCGCCGCCCGCGACGCTCCCGGGGCTCGAATTCCGGTCGTTCGGGTCGCTCCCCGCCGCGATTTCGTCCGCATTCGACACTCCGTCCCCGTCGTTGTCGTTCGGATCGACCGCCGAGAGGCGGGCCCCTGTGATCGGCTGCTCTGTGGAGCCGTCGGGCAGGCGCCATCCCACCGCCAGGTTGTCTCCTCCCCCTCCCTCCTTCTGGAGCGCCTCGATGTAGTACCGCCGCCCGGCCTCGAGCACGATCCCTGCCGACTGCTGCTCGGCGTACTTCCCCCACTCCCGCGGGGCCGTCCACCCGGGCACGTGCGCGATCCGCACCTTCGAGGCGGGATTCTCGTCGAGGCTCAGCCACAGCTCGCCGTTGTCGTCGCTCGCGATCCAGAAGGTGGTGCTGCCCGTCTGCGGCGCCGTCAGGATCCCGCGCATCCGCGTTCCGTAGGACTCCGCCCAGTCCGTGGGCGCTTCGAACGACGTTTCGAGGCTGCTCCCCGAGGGGCTCGCCGGGTAGGCCGGGTTCTGCGTCAGGTCGGTGACCGCGGTCCCCGCGATGCCCGTCCACCACTCGCGGAGCACGGTGCCGGTGCCGCCGCCTGCGTTCACCCGCCACACTTCCAGCCCGGAGAGGTTGGCGTCGCCCGCGCTGCAGGCGATCTGGATCGATCCATCCGCGATGTCCGCCGTCCAGGGGCCCAGGCGGTCCCAATGGCCCCCGGAGCCGCTGGAGTAGCCCGACTGCACGACCTGACCCTCCAGCGAGACGTCATAGGCGACCGCGTAGTTGTCCTCCCAGACGTAGAGATAGACCCGGTAGCTCCCCGCCGGCACGCCCGTCATCGTCACATTGCTCCCCCCGGGATTCCAGACGGAGGAGCGGATCATGGTGGCGCGCGCGGAGTCGGTCGACGGACTGAGCGTCACGCCCTGGTTCTCGAAGCCCGATCCCGTATAGGAGTAGTTCGGGGCGCCGTAGCCCTCCCACGCGTTGCCGTCGATCGTCAGCGCGGGCCCGTTGAGGTTGATCGCGCGATAGAACGTCGCACCCGTCGGCGGCGGAGGGGGCGGAGGAGGAGGCGGGGGCGCCCCCGTCCTCATGACGCGCAGCGCGATGTCGTCCGTGTAGCCCGGCGATGCGAGCGTCCTGCCGCCCCCGGCATGCTGGAAGCTCTCGGTCCTGTCGACGGCCCCGGTCTTCGTGTTGATCCAGTCGGCCTGGTACGAGTTGGCCGGGAGACTGAGCGCCAGGTTGGCCTGGCTTCCTCCGCTCAGGTAGATCGCGTACTGCTCGCCGCTCTGCGCGAGGCAGTGCAGCTCGCCCCCTCCGGGCACGCCGCTCGTGACGACGCCGTTGCTCGGGTTCATGGCGACGAAATTGAAGCCGTGGATGAAGTCCTTGAGGATCTTGAGCTGGCTCCGGAGCGAGGGGCCGCCTCCGCCCGGCGCATTCTGGGAGTCGGTCCCGTTGGGCATTTGCACGGTGAACGAGTAGTCGAGGTTGTTGTAGAGCCCCCCTCCCGCGAGGATGAAGTGCCAGCCCTCGCGGCGGTAGGTCAGGTCGCCGGTGCCGTCGAAGCCCGTCTCGTTGTCCCCGATCACGCGGTTCAGGCCCCAGTTCTGGGCCACCGCCGTGGGCGGATGGGCATAGTGGAAGTTGTAGATCGACACCTTCGGGTTGACCGGGTTCACCGTGCCCGAGCCGTTCGCCCAATTCATCGAGATCAGGTGCTTGTTGGCGAACGAGCTCTCGGCGGCGGCGATCACGTCGACGACGTGGTTCTGCCACTCCATCGTCACGCCGCCGAAATAGGGCTCGTTGCAGACCTCGTAGTAGACGTTGTCGTAGGTCTTGAGCTCGGCCACGATCTTCTGGACCATCGCGTCCTGCACCGCGAGGACGTTGCCGTTGGTGAGCGTGTTCACCTGGGTCGCCGCCAGGTTCCCCACCCCGTTCACGTTGTTGCTCGACTTGAGCGGGCTCAGGTTCCACATCGAGTCGCCGTAGTAGGGGCAGAAGAGGTTGATCTCGACGACGATGCCGCGGCTGCCGGCCTGCGCGACGAAGTCCTTGAGCCGCGTGAAGTACGCGGCGTCCCACTGGGTGAGGTCGAACTTGTTCCCCCCGTTCGCGTAGCCCGGGGTCCCGCTCCGCGCCCAGGGGGCTATGAACCTCCCCGGGGCCGGCGCGAGGGTGTTTTTCGGGATCCCGAAGTCGTTGGGCGATTCGCAGTAGGGCCCCACCCAGGTCCGCGTGTTGTTCAGTCCCTTCGACTGGAGCTCGTTCAGGTACGGGATGTAGTTGAAGTCGAGGTTGATGACGGCCCCGTAGTGCTCCGCCGAGGTGATCAGCACCGTGGGCTGACCGCGGAATTCGAAGTAGTGCGGGTTGGCGGGATGGAGCCGCAGGGGCGTCGCGGCCTGAGGGGCCGCGCCCAGGAGCACGAGGGCGCCGATGAGGACAGACTTTGAGCCGGTCATGTTCGCCTCCAAAAACGCGGTAGGCTCGCCCCTACTTGCGTTCCGCGGCCGGCCCGGATTGACTCGCTTCCGGCCGCGACTTCTGGGTCGCCGAGATCCAGATCGCGTCGATCCGGACCGGCGTCTCGTAGGCATAGAGGTACAGCACCTGCATCCCGGGGCGCGCGAACCGCACGACCACGGGGACTTCGTCGTTCTTTCCGTCGGCATCCCCGCCGATCCATGCGTAACCCGGCTGGTGCATGAAACCATTCATGAGCGCGCGTTCCCCCCCGCCCGCCTTTCCCTTGTTGGGGCCGGGCGGTTCGGTCACCTGGGCCTGTGGGAATTCGAGGATGACGGCGTCGTGCTCGATCGCCTTCGTCGTGGCGAACGCGCGGCCGCGGACCCAGACGTGATAGTCGCGCTCGGCATCCGCGCGGAAGCTGAACGTGACGCGCGACGTGTCGCCGGTGAAGCTGGGAAGACGGTTCGAGGTCTTGGGCGCGTCGAGGACGATGGCCGAGGGCGACTCGGGGTCCTGGAGGTACCGCCAGTCGGCGCCCGCGAGGGCGCCCGCCTTGGGAGCCAGCAGGATCTCATCGACCGGGAGGGGGCGCGCGGCGAGGTCGATCCCGGCGGTGAAGCCGGTCTTCACCTCGACGCTCGCGCGGTCGGCAAGCCGGGTCATCCGGACCCGCCCTTCCCTCACTTCAAGCCGCGTCCCTGCGCTTCCATACTGGAGGCGGAAGCGGGTGCCGAGCACGGAAATCTCGGCGTCCGGGGTCGACAGGACGACGGGATTGTTCCCGGGTTGCCGGGTCACGTCGAGCGTGATCGATCCTTCCACGAGTTTGAGCCACCGCCCCCGGTCCGAGAGCCCCTCGACCGAGGTGTTCTCTCCCAGCTCGACCAGGGTGCGGTCGCGGAAGCGGATCGCCACCGAGCCGCGGGGGCCGGTCTTGAGGGACTGGCCGGACGCGACGGGGCCCTTCACGGCCGCCGGGGCGCCCGAGACCAGCGCTTCGCCGCTCACCCGTTCGATCTCGGCGATCCGGACCGGCTCGGGGGCGGGCGCCGGACGGGTTTCGCGGGTCGGCGCCGGGGTTTCCGGGACCGGCGGAGTCGGCGCGTCCACTCTGCTCGGCGGCGGAGGGAGAGGCTCCAGTCGGGGCGCCGGAGGCACGGGTTCGATCCGCGGAGGCGGAACCGGCAGCACGGATTCCTTTCGGATCGGTTCCGGTCGCGGAGGGGTCGGGCGCACGTCGACGGGATCGACGGCGATCGGCGGGGCCGGAGGAGCGGGCCGCCGGGGCGATCCACCGGAGAGCGCCACGCCGACGACCACGAGGACGAGGGCGGCGATCCCGGCCGCGAGGAACGCCGCGGGCAGGCGGGATTCGCGCGAGGGCCAGAAGCGGGCCCTTCTGGATCGCGACGTACGCCGCGTCTCCGGGAGGGCGCGGGCCGCGTCGAAGAGGTAGGCGTGGTCCTCGAGCGCGTGTCCCAGGAGCTTCAGGGATTCGGGGTCGGCCTTGACGAGGTCCAGGAACGAGGCGGCCTCGTCGGGAGACATGCCGCCCGACAGGTAGCGCTCGATCTCGATGCGGCGGGCGTCCTCCACGTCAGGCCTCCTCCGCGCGCAGGCGTTCCCGGACGCAGTCGTGCAGGATCTTCCGGACCCGCGAGAGGAGCGTGTAGAGCGCGTTGAGGGAGAGCCCTAGTGTCCCTTCAGCATTGAATCACAGGGTAAAGATGCTTGAGCTTGATGCGGGCCTTGGAGGTGGTGAATTGCCAGTCGACGCCAACGACCTTTCGATTTCGATCTCGCTCCCAGGCTCCCACCTCGCGTCGGAGAATGTCGATAGTGGGGATGCGACGGTTCATGCACTGGATCGTCAACGCCTTGAGTTCGATCTCGGCGA
>CAZSCC010000143.1:0-19548 GCA_964604905.1 uncultured Planctomycetales bacterium | reverse complement strand
CCCTCCAGATCGCGGAGCAGCTCCTCGGGGGCCGTCGTCTTCATGCGCTCCAAGTGGCCCGGGAGCGGAAGCGGCGCCCAGGCCTGGAAGTCGCCCCCCCGGTCGGTCCGGTCGTGCGCCGCCTGGTATGCGCCCAGGATGAGGCAGGCGAACGTGTTCCGCCGGTTGGGCTCGCGCGCCATCTGCCGCCACGCGTTGGCCGAGTCGCAGGCGTGGACGCCGATCGAATCCCCGTGCACGCTCCCCATCGGCTTCCCGGACACCTCCATGGCCGCCGTCCGGCCGGCGTCGCGGAGGACCAGCTGGTTGGCCGCCAGCGAGATCGCCTCGCCCACGGCGTCGGGGGCGATCCCCTCCGCGAGCGCCGCGGCGACGGCGTCCGCCGCCTGCTCCGCGGTGCTCTTGAAGATCGTCAGGCTCATCCGTTCGACCCACGCGTCGTCCACGAGCCGCTTCCCGAGGGCCTTCTCCTCGAGCTTGTGCTCGTCGAAGAGTTTGGGCAGGAGCGTCCGCGGGCGGTCCCACTTCTCGTTCCGGGTGCCCCTCTCGGACTTGAGGCAGTAGCGGAGCGACTGCCGGAGGAGCGTGTGGGCGTGCTCCCGCCCGACGACCCCCAGCAGGCTCAACGCGCGGTACGGGAGCGCCACCCGGTGCACCTCGGTGTTGTCCTGGACCGTGACCAGGAGGGCGCCGAACATGCGGGTGGGACAGCACTCCCCTGCGATGCCGGCGAACATCCGCTCCGCCGCGTCGAGATCCTTCCGGCGTACCGCGTCGCGGAGCGCTTCCCCCTCCGATACGTCCTGGGGAGGTGCCGCGGGCTTGACGGGCCGGAGGACCTCGCGGGCACGGCCGCCGAACTCCTGGATCCGCGCGGTGTTCCGGTAGAGCACCTTGAAGACCGGGAGCGGCTGGAGTTCCGCGGGCAGCTCATTCGCCATGTGGAACGCAGGGGCGAGGGCCATCATCGTATGGAAGCCCACGTAGTCCTCGCCGCCAAAGGTACGGGCGTTCGCGAGCGCCGCCGCGGCGACCAGCCGGCGCAGATCGGCGCCCGCCTTCATCTGCCCCACGAGCGCGGGGAGCAGCCGGTCGACGGGCGTTTCCTGCATCAGGCAGACCAGCGGCTCGAGGTCGCCGAACGAGAGCGTTTCGGGGCCGTCGTCGATCCGCGGGGAGGCGAGGCCCATACGCTCCGCCGTTCCGAGGCCGAGCGCCGCGATCAGCGCGGTGCGCCCCGTGTTCGCGAGGAATTCGCGGCGCGTGTCCATGGCGGCCTCCTTTTTCTTCTCTAGTATTACCTGGAGGCTCCCGGAGCGGGTGTGCAAATGGGAATCCCGGCCTTCCGCTACGACAGCGCGGAGCGGAGGATCCCCTGGAGCTCGGCGTCCGTGAGCTCGATCGGGTTGAAGCGCATGCTGCCGCCGCGGGAGGCGCCGACGATCGGGGCGATGTCCTCCGCGGTGACGCCGAGCGACGAGAGCGAGCCCACGCCGAGCTGCTTCCGGAGTACCGACAGGTCGTCGAGGGCCGCTTCGAAGGTCGCCGCCCCGAGCGCCCGGGCCACGGCGTCGTATCGGGCGAGGGCGGCGCTCGACGGCGCGCGCGAGCGGAGGGCCTCGAGGTTCGCGCGCATCGTCTCGACGAGCAGACACGCGCATCCGATCCCGTGCGGGATCGCGCAACGGCCCCCGAGGGGCGCGACCAGGCCGTGGACCGCGCCGAGCCCGGCGTTCGCGAGGACGATCCCGCCCCAGAGGCTGGCCAGGGCCATCGCCCCCGGATCGGGCGTGCGGAGCGCGCGGGCGGCGAGCGCGATCCCGGGGAGGGCGAGCGCGTCGGTCATCGCATGCGCTCCCGTCGAGACGTATCCTTCGATCAGGTGGGTGAGCGCATCCAGCCCCGCAGAGGCGGCGACGCTGCGGGGCGCCGTGGCGGAGAGTTCGGGGTCGACGACCGCGACCCGCGGCATCAGGAGGTCGTGGCGGAGGCTCCGCTTAACCTTGAGGTCGGGGACGCGGATGACGGCGTTCTTCGTCGCCTCGGAGCCGCTCCCGGCGGTGGTCGGCGCGGCGATGAAGGGCAGGGGAGGGCGCTCGAGCTTCCGGTCGCCCACCTGCTCGAGATAGTCCCGGACGCTTCCCCCGTTTGGGACGAGTCCCGCGATAGCCTTGGCGGTGTCGAGCACGCTTCCGCCGCCGACGGCCACGATGACGTCGGCGCCCGCCTCGCGGCAGCGGCGCACCGCCTCGTCGACCGTCGCCACGTCAGGCTCGCCCGAGACGCTCGTCCGGGGCAGGGGGGCGAGCATCCCGGCGATCGGGAGCGATTCGAACGACTTCCCCCCGCTGACGAGGAAGGGGCGCTTCCCGAACCGGGCGGCGATCTCCGGGAGGTTTCGCGCCTCCCCGGGGCCGAAGCGGATCTCCGGGGGTATCAGGAAGCTGAAGGTCATGCCGTATTAAGCGTAGGGGTTGGGCGCGACCGTGGTGTACTTGTCGCTGGTCCGCGGCGCGGCGAGGAGGCCGTCGATCTCGCGCTTCCACCGCGCGTAGTGTTCGGTCTGCTGGTGGGCCTTGAAAGCCGTCTCGTCCCTGTAGACCTCATAGAGGGAAAAGCGGAGCGGGTTGTCGACCTGGCGCAGCACGTCGAAGCGCAGGTTGCCGGGCTCCTTTCGCGAGCAGCCCGAGTTGTAGGTGGCGAGCTCGACGAGGGCCTCGGCCTTCTCGGGCTTCGCCTCCATGCGGACGACGACGTGGTACATGCAAAGCCTCCCTGGAATCGCGGCGCTGTGATTCTTGATTCGTGATCCGGTTCTTCAATAGGCGTCCGAACAATCGACCATGACCCCGCAGCTGCGGCAGATGTATTTGCATTTGCGCCCCTCCATGGGCTTCCCGCAGACGATGCACTTCGTGACGTCGTAGTCGGGGACGACGACGCCGTCCTGGGGGGATTCCGGAGGCCGCTCGGGGGTCTCGGGCACGGAAGGGATTATACCGGAACGGGGCCGGGCGGCCTATTTCCGGACATCTGGGGTCTGGTCCCCGGAGGCGGGCTCCAGCGCGAGGAGCAGGTCCTTCGCCTCGACTACGTCACCGGGCCGGGCGCTGACCTCCCTGACCCGCGCGGCGATCGGCGAGTAGACCGAGGTCTCCATCTTCATCGCCTCGATCGAGAGCAGCTTCTGCCCACGCGCGACCTGCTCGCCCACGCTGACGACCACCTGCACGACCTTGCCGGGCATGGGGGCCGAGATGTGGCCGGGGTTCTCGGGGTCGGCCTTCGGGCGCGTCTCCTTGGTGGCCTTCAGGGTCTTGTCCTGCACCCTCACGGTCCGGGGGACGCCGTTGAGTTCGAAGAAGACCGGCCGCGCCCCGTCGCCCTCCGCCTCGCCCACCGCGATGAACTTGATGATGAGCGTCTTGCCGGGGTCCAGCTCGACCGTGATCTCCTGTCCCACTTTCATGCCGTAGAAGAAGACCTCGGTCGGCAGCGCCGACGTGTCCCCGTAGTTCTTCCGGTGATGGTCGAAGTCGGGGAACTCGCGCGGATACATCAGGTAGCTCATGACGTCGGTGTCGCTCGGGACAGACTTGATCTTCGCCTTGAGTTCGGCGCGGACTTCCTCGAGGTCGACCGGCGGGAGCGCGTCCGCGGGGCGGCCCTTCAGCGGCTTGCGGTCCTTGAGGACGATCGCCTGCAGCTTCTTCGGCCACCCGCCGTGCGGCTGGCCGAGCCGGCCCTCGAAGAGCTCGATCACCGACTTCGGAAAGGCGAGCTCGCGCTTCGGGTCGAGCACTTCAGCGGCCTTGAGGTTGTTCGCGACGAGGAAAAGCGTCATGTCGCCCACCACCTTGCTGGACGGCGTGACCTTGATGATGTCGCCGAAGAGTTGGTTGACGTCGGCGTAGGTCCGCAGGATCTCGCGCCAGCGGGAGGCGAGGCCAAGCCCCTGCGCCTGCTCCTTCAGGTTCGTGAGCTGGCCGCCGGGGATCTCGTGCTTGTAGACGCCCGACGTTCCCGCGCGCATGCCGCTTTCGAACGGGTAGTAGTGCTCGCGGACTCCCTCCCAGTAGTCGCTCGCCAGGTTGAGGGCGTCGATGTCGAGGCCCGTGTCGCGCTCGGTATTCCGGAAGGCCTCGACGAGGGAGTTCAGGTTCGGCTGGCTCATGAGGCCGCTCATCGACGAGATCGCCGCGTCCACGATGTGGACGCCCGAATCCGCGGCCTTGACGACCGACGCGGCCTGCACGCCCGCCGTGTCGTGAGTGTGGAAATGGATCGGGAGCCCCACCTCCTCGCGGAGGGCCTTGACGAGCTTTGCCGCCGCGAAGGGTTTGCAGAGCCCCGCCATGTCCTTGATGCCGAGGATGTGGACGCCGATCTTCTCGAGCTGCTTGGCGAGCTTGACGTAGTAGTCGAGCGAGTACTTGTCGCGCTTGGGGTCGAGGAGGTCGCCCGTGTAGCAGATCGCCCCCTCGCAGACCGCGCCCGTCTCGAGGACCGCCTCGAGCGACGGCTTCATGTTGGGGATCCAGTTGAAGCAGTCGAAGACTCGGAAGACGTCGATCCCGTGGTTGGCCGCGGTCCGGACGAACTCGGCGACCGTCTCGTCGCGGTAGTTGGTGTACCCGACCGCATTCCCCGCGCGGAGGAGCATCTGGAAGAGGATGTTGGGGATCTCGCGGCGCAGGACGGCGAGGCGCTCCCACGGGTCTTCCTTCAGGAACCGCATCGCGCTGTCGAAGGTCGCGCCGCCCCACATCTCGAGGCTGAAGAGGTTGGAGAGCCGGCGCGCCACGAAGGGGGCGATCCGGAGCATGTCGTACGTGCGGAACCGGGTCGCGTGGAGCGACTGGTGGGCGTCGCGGAAGGTCGTGTCGGTCAGGAGGAGGATCTCCTGCTCCAGGATCCACTTCGCGAAGTGGACGGGACCGAGCTCCTTGAGCTTGTCGCGCGTGCCGCTGGGCGGCAGGTCGTTCAGGTCGACGACGGGGAGCTCGGGCTCCGGAAGCGTCCGGCCGTCGCTGCGCCCCTTGACCTCGGGGTTGCCGTTCACGATCACGTCGCCCAGGAACGTGAGCACCTTGGTCGCGCGGTCGCGTTTGGCCTCCCAGCGGACCAGCTCGGGGGTGGAGTCGATGAGCGTCGTCGTGGCCTGGCCGTAGGCGAAGACCGAGTTGCCGAGCAGGTTCTCGAGGAACGGGATGTTGGTCTTGACGCCGCGGACGCGGAACTCGCGGAGGCCGCGGTCCATGCGGCGGATCACCTGGTCGAACGTGGGCGCCCAGGCGGTGATCTTGACGAGCAGCGAGTCGTAGTAGGGCGTGATCGTGGCGCCGCTGTAGGCGGTGCCGCCGTCGAGGCGGATGCCGAACCCGGCGGGCGAACGGTAATGGGTGAGGCGGCCGAAGTCGGGGATGAATTTGTTCTCGGGGTCCTCGGTCGTCACGCGGCACTGCATGGCGAACCCGTTGGTCTGGATGCGCTCCTGCGCGGGGACGCCGAGGGGGGGCTCGTGCATCGCGCAGCCCTGGGCGACCAGGATCTGGGCGCGGACGAGGTCGACGCCGGTCACCATCTCGGTGACCGTGTGCTCCACCTGGATCCGCGGGTTGACCTCGATGAAGTAGAACTCGTTCCGGTCGACGTCGACCAGGAACTCGACGGTCGCGGCGTTGACGAGCTTCGCCTTCCGGGCGAGCGCGACCGCGGTGGCGCAGAGGGCCTCCCGGAGTTTCGGGTCGAGGTTCGGGGCGGGAGCGATCTCGACGACCTTCTGATGGCGTCGCTGGACCGAGCAGTCGCGTTCCCAGAGGTGGACGATCTCGCCGTGGGCGTCGCCCAGGACCTGGACCTCGATGTGCTTGGCGTTGGGGACGTAGCGCTCGAGGAAGACGGCGTCGTTCCCGAACGCGGAGCCCGCCTCGCGGCGCGCCTCCTCGAGCAGGCCGTCCATCTGGTCGGCCTTGTGGACGACGCGCATGCCGCGCCCGCCGCCGCCGAAGGAGGCCTTCAGGATGAGGGGGAAGCCGATTTTCTTGGCCTCTTTTTTCAGGCCGTCGCCCGACTTGACCGGCCCGTCGCTGCCCGGCAGGACGGGAAGGCCGGTCTCAATCGCGAGCTTCCGCGCGGCGACCTTGTCTCCGAAGAGCTCCAGCACTTCGGGAGGCGGTCCGATGAAGGTGATCCCCGCCTGCTGGCAGGCGCGGGCGAAGTTCGCGTTCTCGGAGAGGAAGCCGTAGCCCGGGTGGATGGCGTCGACCTTCACGCGCTTGGCGAGGTCGACGATGCCCTGGATGTCGAGGTAGGCCGCGACGGGGCCCTTGCCCTGGCCGATCAGGTAGGACTCGTCGGCCTTGAAGCGGTGGAGGGAGTAGCGGTCCTCGTGGGCGTAGACGGCGACGGTCTTGATGCCGAGCTCCGACGCCGCGCGGAAGACGCGGATCGCGATCTCGCTTCGGTTGGCGACCAGGAGCTTCTGCATCGGCGCTCGTCTCAGGGACTCGGAGGAGGCGGGATTATATCTCGCACGGAGGGTGCGGGCAAGGAACGGGGGGATCCGGGAGCCGGGCTAGAGCGTCGCCTCGATTTCCTTGATGACGGCCCGGACGGCGGTCAGGAGCTCCTGGAGACGGGCCGTGCGACGTTCGACCGCCTCCTTGTCCTGCTGCTCGAGCGGAATCGCGAGATAGGCCATCAGGGCGGAGGCCAGGTTTCGTTCCACTTTTCGGGCCTTGGCGAGGAGCGCGGGGAGTTTCGATTTCCCCGGCATCCGGGACCAGGCGTCGGCCACCTCCTCGAAGAGGGGCACGCTCTCGCGGATCAGGCGCTCGGCGTCGCCCTGGCCCGCCGCCTGCACGGGGACGGTCAGGTGCCAATAGCTGGGCGGGGGCGCCCAGGAGCTGCAAGCCGAGAAGAGGACGAGCCCCAGGACCGACAGATGTTTCATGGAGGTTGAATCATAGGGTTTGCCCCGGGGGACTTCAAGGAAGGATTTCGAAGTCCGGATTCCTTGCATTTCCGGGAGCGGTTCGCCATGCTGGAGGGCGGAACAGCGTTCAATTTTCGGGTGACCGAATCGGGGAGGGGACCGGCATGGTAGACCTCGAGGCCCGCACGCTGGCTGCGTTCATCGGAAAGCTCACCTTGGGCGTCCGCGACGTTCTGGAGCGGACCCATCCGGAACGGTTCGAGATCGGGCGCGGCGCCCCCCATCCGGGCGAGCATCCCCACGTCCTCCGGCTCACCGAGCCGCTCGACTGCACGGGGGCCGCGCTGGTGACGGAGGAGCTCAACCGCGCCTTCGAGTACGACTCCCGGCACGTCCATCGCGCGACGCCTTCAGAGGGCGACGGACCCCAGATCGTCTACCTCGCGTGGACGGGCCGGCCGTTCCCGGGCACCGAGCTCCCGCGCCGGCGCTAGGCAGCGCCCTTCGACCCGGCATTTCCGGGGGATTGTCCGCGTTCCTGTGTCGGGAAGATCGGGTCCTCTTCGCCTCGGCACGGCAGACATCTTGCTCCCCCGGTGGATGCGGAGGAACGACCTCGATTCCCTCTCCTCAGCCGCAGGGGGGCCACCCGGTCCTCCTGCGGACGTTTTCATTTCACCCCGCAGACTATATAGTTGACCTCCATCATGAGACTCGCGGCGGCCCTCCTGCTCCTCTGCCCGCAGGACAAGACCGGCCCTTACAAGGGTTGGAAGGAGGCGCTCTTCCTCGACGCCCCCGAGGCAGGCGTCTCCCTGGTCTGCGTCCCCGAGATCGCCGGGCGGATCGTCTCCTACGGCCGGGGCGGGGAGAACCTCCTCTGGGAGAATCCCGACTATCTCGGGAAGACGCTCGAGAACACGGATCCGAAGGCGCTCGCGCAGGGCTACATCGGCTATCAGATCGACCTGGGCCCGGAGCTGCGCGGGATCCCGCAGCACCTCCCGCTGTGGATGGGGAAGTACGGCGTGAGACAGGAGGGAGGGAAGACCGTCCTGACGAGCGCGGACGACCCCGCCACGGGGATCCGGATCGTGAAGGAGATGGCGCTCGACCCGAAGACGGGTGCGGTCTCGATCACGCAGACGATGAAGAACGTCTCCACCCGGGATCAGTCCTACTGCTTTTGGGACCGGACGCTCTGTCGGGGAGGCGGCTTCGCGTTCTTTCCGGTCGATCCCAAGACCCAACGGTGGGGATGCATCAAGGACAAGAAATACGACGTCCCCCGGCACCCCCAGGTGAAGGTCCTCGACGGCGTCCTGGTCGTGAAGGCGGAGGGTCAGGCGGCCAAGCTGGGGGGCGATCCCGACGCCGGCTGGATCGCCTACGCCCGCGGGAGGCAGATGATCGTGAAGTACTATCCGGTCTTCCCGGGAGGGAACTACAGCGACGGCGGGAACACCCTCGAGCTCTATTGGGACCCGAAAGTCTGCGAGCTCGAGCCGCTCAGCCCCGAAGTGACGCTGAAGCCCGGCGAGGAGTACGCCTTCCCGGAGCGCTGGGTGCTCCTTCCGCTCGACCGGGAGGTGACCACGCACGAGGAGGCCCGGGCGCTCGCGGCGAAGGTCCCGCCCAATCCCTTCCGCAAGTGAAGCGGGGATGGCCGGCGGGGCGTTGAGTCACAGGAGGAAAACGACGATGCGAAAGCTGATCCTGCTCGCCCTGCTCTCCGTCGCGCCCGCGTATGCCGCGCCGAAGGCGGACCTCAAGCTCCACGCGCTCTTCAGCGACCACATGGTCCTGCAGAGCGACCTGGCGGCGCCCGTCTGGGGCACCGCGGAGCCGGGCGAGGAGGTGACGGTCGCGATCGCTGGCCAGAAGAAATCGGCCAAGGCGGGCGCGGACGGCCGGTGGATCGTGAAGCTCGACCCGCTCAAGGCGGGCGGGCCGCACGAGCTCTCCGTCGGCGGGAAGATCACGCTCAAGGACGTCCTGGTGGGCGAGGTCTGGGTCTGCAGCGGCCAGTCGAACATGGAGATGTCGGTCAACTCCTCGAACAACGCGGCCGAGGAGAAGGCCGGCTCGGCGTTCCCCAAGATCCGCCTCTTCACCGTCCCGAAGAAGCAGGCCGACCAGCCCCAGCGCGACGTGGTGGGTGGCTGGAAGGAGTGCGGGCCCGACACGGTGGGCGGCTTTTCGGCGGTCGCGTACTTCTTCGGGCGCCAGCTCAATCAGAAGCTCGGCGTGCCGGTCGGCCTGATCCACACGTCGTGGGGCGGGACGCCCGCGGAGGTCTGGACGAGCGACCGGGTCCTCCAGAGTCGCCCTGAGTTCAAGAACTTCATCGACTTCTACGCCAAGCGCCAGGAGACGTACGAGAAGCAGCTGGCGAAGCACAGGGAGGACGCCGAGAAGGCGAAGGCGGAAGGGAAGCCCGAGCCCAAGTCGCCCAACAAGTCCATGAAGCTCGCGTGCCTTTACAACGGGATGATTGCGCCGCTCATCCCCTACGGCATCAAGGGGGCGATCTGGTACCAGGGCGAGTCGAACGCGGGAAACGCGAAGCTCTACCAGACCCTCTTTCCGGCGATGATCAAGAACTGGCGGGACGACTGGGGGCAGGGCGAGTTCCCGTTCGGCTTCGTCCAGCTGGCGAACTACTATCCGCGCAAGGACCAGCCCGGCGACAGCAACTGGGCGGAGCTGCGCGAGTCGCAGACGATGACGCTCTCGCTTCCCAAGACCGGGATGGCGGTGATCGTCGACGTCGGCGACGCGAAGGACATCCATCCGAAGAACAAGCAGGACGTGGGGACGCGGCTTGCCGCCTGGGCGCAGTCCCAGGTGTACGGCAAGGACGTCGTCTACTCGGGCCCGATCTACGATTCGATGAAGGTCGACGGCAACAAGGCCGTGGTCTCGTTCAAGCATCTGGGCGGCGGACTCGTGGCGAAGGGAGACAAGCTCACCGGCTTTGCGGTCGCCGGCGAGGATCGGAAGTTCGTCTGGGCCGAGGCGAAGCTCGAGGGCGACAAGGTGGTCGTCTCGTGCGATCAGGTCGCCAAGCCCGTGTCGGTCCGCTATGCCTGGGCCGACAACCCCGACTGCAACCTGTACAACAAGGAGGGGTTCCCGGCCTCTCCCTTCCGCACCGATACCTGGGACAAGAAAGCAGCGCAGTAGCCCAACTGTTCATCTGGGCACCCGATGTCAAGATGAACACTTGCATGGAGGGGACCTTGATGAAGCACGTGATCTTGTTGGCGCTCCTGGCGGCGCCCGTCGGCGACAACGAACTTACCGAGCAGGAGAAGAAGGACGGCTGGGTCCTCCTCTGGAACGGGAAGGACTCGGACGGGTGGGTGGACGGCGCCGGCGCCGCGCTCAAGCCCGGGGGGTTCCAGGACGGTTCGATCAACCCGAAGGGCGCGGCGGGCCACATGGCCTACACGAAGGAGCGCTACGGAAACTTCGTCCTCGCCTGTGACGTCAAGGTCTCGAAGGGCTGCAACAGCGGACTCTTCTTCCGCACCGGCAGCATGAAGGACCCCGTCCAGACCGGCTTCGAGATCCAGGTCTTCGACTCGGCGGGGAAGGAGAAGGTCGGCAAGCACGACTCGGGCGCGCTCTACGACATCGTCGCGCCGTCGAAAAACGCGATGAAGCCCGCCGGCGAGTGGAACCACCTCGAGGTCACGGCGAACGGCGCCAAGGTCTCCATCTCGCTCAACGGCGAGAAGATCGTCGACTGCGACCTCGACCAGGGCACCGAGTCCGGGAAGAGCCCCGACGGGACGAAGAACAAGTTCAAGACCCCGCTCAAGGAATTCCCCCGCGAGGGCCACGTGGGACTGCAGGACCACGGCAGCGAGGTCTGGTTCCGGAACCTGAAGGTCAAGCCCTTGAAGTAGGGGCCGATATGATGAAGTAAGCCGCTTACTTTATCATATCCTCTCGTACGGTCCCGTCGACGTTCTCCATCCGGAGGCCGAGGAGGCGGGCGATCGTCGGAGCCACGTCGACGCTGTCGATCACCGGGAGCCGCGCGCCCGGCCGGATTCCCGCGCCCCATGCGACGAGCCGTCCGGCATCTCGGGGCTCTACGCGACCCTCCTCCAGAACGGCCTTGACCAGGGCGCGGCGTTCCACGTCCTCTCGCGTGCGATGCAGCACGAGTTCCTGACGGCGGCCTCGCCCGGCCGGGAGATGGAGCTCCCGAAGTTCCTGGCGCAAGCGACCGCCTACGCTCAGCAGGTGATCGAGCAGAAGGACGGCGGCTAACTCTGCCAGCTCGTCGTCGTGGCAATCCGGATGGAAAGGCCGAAGAAGCCCAGGAACCAGACATGGCCGCCGCCGCCCAGCTCGCCTTCCTGCATCCACCCGTACTCCACCCGCGCGAGGAAGGGCAGGATGACTTCTCCCGGCTTGTAGACGCGCCAGGGGAACTTCTGCTCCCGGTTCGTCGAGGTGTCGTAAGGGACGAAATCGGATCCGGTGAGCTTCCAGATCTTGACCGTCCACTCGGTGGCATCCGGGACGTAGAAGCGGGGACTCGGCCGCACGTCGTACGCAAGCCAGCGGGCCGTCTTGGTCTCGCACGAGCGGATGCTCACCCAGGCCGAGAAGCTGCCCAGAAGCAGTCCGCCGACGATCCAGGCGACGACCGGGATCTTGCGCTTCACTTTCCCTCGTTCCAGTAGACCTTCACCCGCTTGCCGCCCGCGATCACCGCGTCGGGCCGGCCGTCGCCGTTGAGGTCGGCGAAGAGACCGTCCTCGCCGGGCAGCTTCGAGTCGTCGAGGACGACGCTCTCCCACATCTCGCCCAGCGCGTCGACCGGATGATAGACGTGCCAGATCGGCCCGCCCGGATGGTCCGAGTACTGCCCCACGAAGCCGACGAGGAGCGAGTCGGCGCCGGTCTTGAGGAGGTCGGCGGTCGCGAGCGTATGGCCGCCCTTGTTGACCTTGAGGACCTTCCGCTTCCACGGCTGCTCGGGCTTCTCGGGCGCCGTGTAGACCACGAGCTCGTGGCCGTGGTGCGGCTCGATCGCGGCGAGATAGCGCCGGCCGCCCGGCAGCCAGCCGACCGCGACTTCACTCGATCCGGGTGCCCCCTTCGAAAGCGTCTTCCTCTCCCACGTCCCCGAGCCGGTGCGGTGGAAGAGGGTCAGTCCCTCGCGGGAGGCGGCGATGACCTCGTCCTTACCGTCCCCGTCGAAGTCGCCCGACCATGTGTTGTGGATCGCGTGGAGATCGTCCGCAATCGGCTCGCGGGTCCACGTGTCCTTCCACGGGTCGGCGGGCTTCTTGAGGAGGAAGAGGGGCGCGCCCTTCAGTCCGTGCAGCGACGAGCAGACGAGGTCTCGGCCGTTGAGCGTGTGGATCCGGTGGATCGTGGGCGATTCGTCCAGCTTGACCGTCGACCACGGTTTCTCGAGGTCCTTGGGGCGCTTGAGGAGGTAGATTCCGCCGCCGCCCTTCTTGGGGTCGGGCGGCTCGCGGTACTCCGCGCCCAGGACAAGCTCCGTCCGTCCGTCGATCTGGATCGGGGTGATCGAGACCAGTTCCTTCGGCTCGTCCTTGATCAGGACCCTCTTCTTCCACGTCGGGTTCTCGTACCAGACCACGTAGGACGGCCCCCAGTTGAGCGCCAGGAGGTCCGGCTTCCCGTCGCCGTTCACGTCCGCGACGGCGCAGGCCCAGAGGTCGTCGAGTTTGTCGTCGACGAGCTGCTCCCGGAACTTCGGGAGGCGATCCTGTCCGAACGCCGGCGTCGCCAGGAGCAGCGCGTAACAAAACAAACGGTTTGTCTTGTTACGACTCACTTGCCCTCGTTCCAGTAGATCTTCACGTTCTTCGTGCTGCGGCCCAGCGCGACGATGTCGATCTTGCCGTCGCCGTTCAGGTCGGCGCAGATCGCGTCCTCGCTGCCCATCCCCTTCTCGTCGAGCACCTTCTTCTCCCACTTCTCACCCGTCGCGTCCTGAGGATGGAAGACGTAGACGACGCACTCGTCTTTCTTTCCCTCGGGGACCCCCCGGAAGCCGACCACCAGCGAGTCGACCTTGGAGTTCGTGAGGTCGGCCGCCCACACCGCATGGCCGCCCTTGTGGTTGTCCACCAGCACCTGGCGGCGCCATTCGCCGCCCGCCTTCTCGGGCTCGATGTAGACCGCGCAGGAATGGCCGTGCCAGGGCTCGACCGTCGCGACATAGCGGCGGCCGCCCGGCAGCCGCCCGATCTTGATCTCGCCCGCCCCCTTCTTGACGGGGTCGCCATCCCCGATCTTCTTCTGCTCCCACTTCTCGCCGGCCTTCTTCAGGATGAAGACCCCTTCGAGCCCCGCCAGCAGGATTTCCTCCTTGCCGTCGCCGTCCATGTCCACAGGCCAGAAGTTGTGGGTGATCCGGACGGAGTTCTGCACGACCTCGCGCGTCCACTTGTCCTTGAAGGGGTCGGCGGGCTTCTTCAGGATGTAGAGGAGCCCGGGGTTGCCGTCGCCCGCAGGGCTGTCCCGGCCCTTCAGCGTCTTGCAGGCGAGCTCGCCGTTCACCAGCCGGAACCGGTGCATCAGCGGCTCCTCGTCCAGCTTGATCGGCGTCCACGGCTGGTCGAGGTTCTCCGGCCGCTTGAGCAGCCAGACGCTCCCGCCCGTCTTCGAGTTGGACGGCTGCCAGTCGGCCCCCAGCATCAGCTCGACCTTCCCGTCGCCGTCCACGTCCAACGCCTGGACGCACACCGGCAGCTTGATCTCCTTGCCGACGATCACCCGCCGCTTCCACGTCGGGTTCTCGTACCAGACGACCTGGTCGGGGATTTCCGTCACCGCCACGATATCGGGCTTCCCGTCCGCGTTGATGTCCGCGATCGTCGTCGCGTAGCCGACGCCGACGTCGGGATCCAGGACCTGCTCCTTGAAGTTCGGGATCGACTGGGGCGCGGCGCAGAGGGCGAGCAGCAGGCTCAGCATAGGCTCTCCTTATGGGATCTCCAGCAGTTCCTTCTCGGTATACGGCTCCTCGCGGTCCTCGGTCGCGGCCTTGATCTTCCGCACCGTCACGGGATCGACCGTCGGGGCCTGGTGGCCCCACTCCCGACGAATATACGTGAGAACCTCCGAGATTTCATCACTCGACATGTTTTGGATGGCGGGCATGTCCTGGTTGAACGTGTAGGGCTTGCCGCCGACCGTCACGGGGCCGTTGATCCCGTTGAGGAGGATGCGGATCAGGCGCTCCTCGGAGCCGAGGACCCATTCGGAGTCGGTGAGCGGCGGGGCCTTCACCTCGTCGCCCAGTCCCGAAAGCTGGTGGCAGACGGCGCACGATGCGACGTACTGGCGTCGGCCGCGAAGCCAGCGCGCCTGCTCGTCGGGCGACAGCGGCGCGCCGCGGGGCGGCTCGGGCTCGGCCGCCGCCTTGTCCGGCCAGGCGACCGATCCGTAGATCGCCTTCGCCTGCGCCCGGACCTTTTCGTCGGCCGCGAACGTCAGCTTGACCAGCCCGGCCGAACGCTTGGGGAGCCTGATCGGTCTCCGCGCCGCCGCCATGCCGTCGAGGAGGGCCTGCTGGCGCCAGAGGGCGGCGGTGGACTGGACCGCGATCAGATCGAGCAGCGCCGCGACTTCCTCCGTCTTCCCGGTGCTCGCCAGCCGCCCGGCGATCCTTGAGAGGAGCGCGTCCCGGCCGGCCGCGGGCTTCTCCCACTCCTCGGTCCCCATCAGGCGCTCGAGGAGGTCGATCTCCTTGCCCGCGAGGTCCTTGTCGGGGACGTTCGGGTTCTCGGTGGCCGCGATCGCCAGGAGGTCGAGCGGGCTGAGCGGCCCCTTGTAGGTCTTGAACATCTCCGCGGCCTCGCGGACCCGCGGGTCGCGGTCGGCCGCGGCGGTCGCGATCGTCGCCGCATCGACCGCCTTGAGGCCCTCCAGCGTGAAGAGCGCGTGGAGCTTGACGACGGGTGCGGTCCCGGGGTCGGCGACGAGCCGGCGGAGTTCGTCCGCGATCGTCACGTCCTGCCGGTCGACCAGGAGCCGCTGCGCCGTGTCGCGCCACCACCCGTTCGGATGGGAGAGGTGGCCGACGAGTTCCTTCGACTTGGCTTTCGACAGCCGTGGCGCCGGGCCCGGCGGCTTCGACTCGTGGACCACGCGGTAGATGCGGCCGAGGCCGAGGCCCTTGTCCAGGCCGCGTTCGAGGATCTGCTTGCGGAGGAAGGAGGTCACGTAGAGGCGGTGCTGGAGGATGCCGCGGTACATGTCCACGACGTAGAGGCATCCGTCGGGCCCGGCCGACAGGAAGACCGGGCGGAACCGCTCGTCGGTCGACGTGATGAACTCGGCCTTCTCATAGGGGTTCTTCCCGGTGACGACGCCGGCCGCGTCCTCGGTCAGCACCCGGCGGCACACGAGGTTACCGGCCGGCTCGCAGACGAAGGCGTTCCCGCGGAACTCGGCGGGGTAGGCGTCGCCGCGGTAGATGACGGGGGCGCACGCCGAGGTATGGGACTTGAGCGTGCCGTCGTCGCGCAGGATCCCCTTCTGGTATCCGCGGTTGATCCCCGGGTTGACGCGGCCCGGCCAGACGGTCTGGTCCTTCACGATCTCCACGTTGAGCCGCGTCGACTTCGCGTTCTGCGTCTCGGGCGACCAGCAGGGGACGAGGTCGCCGCGGAGGTCCTCGGGGTTCGAGTTGTAGAAGAGTCGGCCGACGTCGTCCTGGGTGATTCCCCACTGGCCGCGCGAGCGCGCGTCGGCGATTATCCATTTCCCGTCCCAGCGGCGGAGGCGCTGCTTGCAGTCGGCGCTGTAGATCCAGTTGTCGAGCGCGTAGAGGAGCCCGTTGGCCGTGTGCTCGACGACGGTCCGGCTGGCGTAGGAGCAGACCTGCGTCTTCGTGTCGCACTTCAGGTCGCCGTCCTTGTCCTGGCAGAACCAGAGGAGGGGCGGTTCGGCGACGAGGACGCCGCCCGCCACGAAGGAGATCGCACGGGGGAGGATGAGGCGGTCGAGGAAGACCGTGCGCTTGTCGAAGCGGCCGTCGGCGTCCGTGTCCTCCAGGACGGCGATGCTCCCCACCGGCGCGTCCTCGTTCCGGCCGTCGACGTCGGGCATGTAGCCCTTCATCTCGACGACCCAGAGGCGGCCGTCGGGATCGAAGGCGATCTTGATCGGATCGCCGATGAGCGGCTCGGCGGCCACGAGCTCCAGCCGGAAGCCCGGCGCGGTCTTCAGGGACTTGATCGCCTCCTCGGCTGGGAGGACGGGGGCGGGCGGGACCTTGAACGTGGCGGGGAGGGGCGTCTGCTCCTCGCCCTTCTTGTCCCCTTTTTGGGCGAAGAGCGCCAACAGCAGCGCGATCTGGATCATCGACATAATGGTTACGCGCCCGGGAGAGCCCCCGTTGCCGGGCGTACTACATCATATGGACCTGGGCCTCCGGGGCAAGATCGCGGTCGTCCTGGGCGCGAGCAAGGGGATGGGGCGCGCGTGCGCCCGGGCGCTGGCCCGGGAGGGCTGCTCGCTGGCGCTGGCCGCCCGGGACGCGAAGGCCCTCGGCGACGAGGCGGCCGCGATCGCGAAGGAGTCGCCGGTGACGGTCTTCCACCGGACGTGCGACGTCACCCGGGACGCCGATCGCGCGGCCTTTCTCGACGAGGCGACGAAGCGCTTCGGCCGGGTCGACATCCTCGTCAACAACTGCGGGGGCCCGAAGTTCGGCACGCTCAAGGACCTGCAGGACCCGAAGGACTGGGCGGACGCGATCGAACGCTCGCTGATGCAGGTCGTGAAGTGGACCCAGTCCGTCGTCCCGCTCATGAAAGGCTGGGGCCGGATCGTGAACATCGTCTCGACGTCGGTGAAGCAGCCGATCGACGGCCTGCTCCTCTCCAACTCGGTGCGGCCGGGGGTGATCGGTTTCTCGAAGAGCGTCGCGCGCGAGCTGGCGGGGCAGGGGATCACGATCAACAGCGTCCTGCCTGGCTCGATCCGGACCGACCGGACGGTCGAACTGGCCCAGGCGCGGGCGGAGAAGGACAAGATCTCGGTAGAGAGCGTGCTGCAGGACCGGGGACGGGAGATCCCGGCGGGCCGGCTCGGCGAGCCCGACGAGGTGGGGGCGCTGGTCGCCTTTCTCTGCTCGCAGCAGGCGGCGTACATCACGGGAACGACGGTGACGATCGACGGCGGGATGACGCGGACGATTCTATAGCCTGGGAAACGGGAGAACCTATGGGACCTCTGATCCGGATCGCTCTCGTGATCGGCCTTTTCACGGCCGGCTGCGCGGGAGCGTCGACCTCGGGGGGCGACGGGTTCGTCTCCCTCTTCAACGGGGAGGACCTCGCCGAGTGGCAGGCAGGGCCCGGGAGCGCCTGGGTCGTGGAGGAGGGCGTGATCGCCCTCAAGGGTCGCGAGGACGGGAAGGAGCACAACGCGGACTACCTCTGGACGAAGGAGGCGTACGGAGACTTCGTCCTCGAGCTGGAGTTCAAGGTCCCCGAGCAGGCCAACAGCGGCGTCTTCCTGCGCACGTCCGACCTGAAGGATCCGGTCTACACGGGGATGGAGATGCAGGTGGCGAACTCGTATGGGCGCGACGCGTTGAGCCGAGGCGGGACCGCGGGGGCGATCTACGACTGTCAGGCCCCGAGCAAGAACGCAGTCCGAAAGCCCGGCGAGTGGAACCACGTGAGGGTCACCTGCCGGGGGAGCCGCGTCGCGGTCGTGCTCAACGGCGAGCCGGTCGTCGACATGGACCTCGACCGCTGGACGGAGCCCCTGAAGAATCCCGATGGCTCGAAGAACAAGTTCCCGCGCGCGATGAAGGATTTCGCGCGGTCGGGATACATCGGTCTGCAGGACCACGGCCGGCCGGTCTGGTATCGCAAGCTCCGGATCCGGCGCCTGTAGGGCCCGCCGGGTTCGCGAGAAAGGGTCGTCATCGGGCCCTCTCCGGCGTACATTAGGGGTCGGATCTGAAGACGGGAGAAATGAAATGCTGCGATTCCTGAGTGCGGTCGCGATCCTGGGGGTGGCCATGACGGGTGCCGCGGCGGAGCCGCAGGCGGGCAGTTGCCTGGTCTACACAGGCAGCTACAGCGATGCAAAGGCCGAGGGCATCCAGGTCTTCCGGCTCGACCTGAAGACGGGCGCGCTGACGAAGGTCGGCGGCGTCTCGGGCGTGAAGAACCCCTCCTTCGTCGCCCTCCATCCGGGCGGAAAGTTCCTCTACGCGGTGGGTGAGACCGACGAGTTCGCCGGGAAGAAGGTCGGCGCGGTCGCGGCCTTCGCTCTGGATGACAAGGGCATCCCGACGCTCCTGAACGCGCAGAGCTCGGAAGGGCAGGGCCCCTGCCACATCACCGTCGACCGGCTGGGGAAACACGCGCTGGTCGCCAACTACGGGAGCGGGAGCGTCGCCTGCCTCCCGATCGAGGAGGACGGGAAACTGGCCGCCTCGAGCAGCGCGGTGCAGCACAAGGGCTCCGGCGCGAACAAGTCGCGCCAGGCCGGGCCGCACGCCCATTCGATCAACCCGGACCCCATGGGTCGCTATGTGGTCGCGGCGGACCTGGGGCTCGACAAGATCCTGGTCTACCGGTTCGACTCGATCAAGGGGACGCTCGTGGCGAACGAACCTCCGGCGGCCGAGGTGCCGGCGGGCTCGGGCCCCCGCCACTTCGCGTTCCATCCGAGTTCGAGGTGGGCGTACGCCTGCGGCGAGATGACTTCGACGGTGATCGCGTTCACCTACAACCCCGAGCGAGGCGTCCTCGAGCAGATGCAGGTCCTCTCCACGCTCCCCGGCGAGGTGAAGGGGAACTCGACGGCCGAGACGCAGGTGTCGCCGGACGGGAAGTTCGTCTACGTCTCGAACCGCGGCCACGACTCGGTGGCGGTCTTCGCGGTGGACGAGGCGACCGGGAAGCTGAAGGCGGTAGGCCACTGCCCGACGGGCGGGAAGACACCGCGCAACTTCGGGATCGATCCGTCAGGGGCGTTCCTGATTGCCGCGAACCAGGGTACGAACAACGTGGTCGTCTTCAAGATCGATCCGAAGACCGGGATGCCGTCGCCGGCGGGCCACCAGGTGGAGGTCCGGCAGCCCGTCTGCGTCAAGTTCCTGGTGAAGTGAGCCGCCGGATCGCCTCCTCGGCGAGCGGCCGGAGCTTCCAGTCCGCGGGCGCGTTGCGGAGGGCGTTCCGGTAGTCCTCGGCGGCGGCCTCCTTCTCCCCGCGCTCCTCCTGCAGGCGCGCACGGAACCCGTAGAGTTGCGGGTTGCCGGGGTCGAGCCCGAGGGCCTGGTCCAGGTCGCGCACGGCGGCGGCCAGGTCGTGCCGCTGCTGTCGGAGATACGCCCGGAGCGAGAAGACCTCCGCGGTCTCCGGCTCGAGGCGCTCCGCCTGCCGGTAGTCGATCTCGGACTGCCCTTCCTTCCCCAGTTTCGCGTAGGCCATGCTTCGGATGATGAGCGCCTCCAGGCGGTCGGGCTCGAGGCGGAGGGCGTCGCTGGACTGGCTGACGGCCTCGTCGAACCGTCCGAGGTGGTAGTGGCGGTGGGCCTGCTCGAGGAGCGCGTCGACGGGGTCGGTCACGCCTTCTTCTCG
>CAZSCC010000142.1:0-2098 GCA_964604905.1 uncultured Planctomycetales bacterium | reverse complement strand
GCGTGGCCGCGGCCGGAGAGCCGCCCGTCCCGAAGACGTTCGCGTACCGGTAGTACACCTCGAGGGTCAGGGCGTTGAGCGCGGTCGCGTAGATGCGCCCGGCCTCCCCGCTCCAGCGGTCGACCGGCTCCCACGAGCCCGTCTTGCATCCCTCGAGCGCCGTATTCTGATGCTGCACCAGAGCCTTCTTCATCTCCTCGTTCCAGGCGCGCCACTTGGGGCCCGAGGGGCCGTCGTACTGGAAGAGCGCCAGGCTCGCGCAGTACCAGTAGTAGAAGTCGACGGCGTTGCCCTTCCACGCGGGCTTGTCGCGGAGGAGCAGATCGCAGCCCGCCGAGAGCCGCGCGTCGCCCTTGTTCTTGTCCATGAAGATCCGCGACATGACGCCGATCGCGGTGAGCGTCTCGTGATGGTCGAAGTGCTCGTTCAGGCCCGGGACGTACACCTTGCCGGTGCCCTTGTGGGTGTACCCCACCCTCGCGAACGGGGCCTCGGTGACCTCGTCGAACCAGGCGCGCGCCCCGTCGTACCCGGTGCGCGGGAACGTGAGGCCCGAGATCTCCGCGGACTTGAGCGCCAGGACCGCCCAGCCGGTCACCGACGAGTCGTTCTCCCCGCTCCGGGCGCCGTACCGCCAGGCCTTCCCGGGGTTCTGGGCGGCGATCGTGAAATCGACCGCTTTCTGCGCCTGGTCCTTGAACAGGTTCGACCCCGTCAGCCCGTACGCCTCCGAGAGGGCGAGGGCGGCGACGGAGTGGTTGTACAGGTACTTCGGCGCCGCGCGGCCGCCCACGCAGCCGTCGGCGTCCTGATTCCGGATCATCCACTGGAGCCCGCGCCGAATCACGTCGCCGAACTGGATGCCGTCGTAGCTGTCCTTCGAGAGGTGCGAGTAGCCCGCTCCGACGAACGCCAGGAGCGGCAGGGCGGTGTTCCCCGTGTCGAAATCCGCATACCCCGGATTGGGCAGGCACGCGCCGCCCGAGGCGTACTTCGAGATCTTCCGGCATTCGGCGAGATACTCGGTGGTCTTCCATCCACCGTCGGCGTTCTGATGGCGCGCGAGCCACTTGAGCGCCGCCAGCACGGCATCCTCGGTCTCTCCTCCGCCCCCTCCGCGGACGACGAGGTTCCGCTTGCCGCCCATCCGCGATCCGTAACGGCCCCCTCCGCCCCCTCCTCCGCCGACCGTGTCGTACGTCCCCACGCCCTTGAACGGTTTATCGCTGACGAAACTGACCGAATCGCCCCGCGCCTTCTGGAACTCCTCCTGGTCGTCGGTCTCGGTGTGATCCGCCTCCTCCGAGTCCTTCTTGAAGACCGGATCCTCGACCGACTTGTTCATGTCGAGGACTTTCTTGTGGGGATCGAGGTCGCGGGGGCGCTCCATCTCGGGGGCGACCTTCGGACTCTTGTGAGCGACGACGACGGCGTCCTCCTCGACCCACGTCTGCACGGCCCAGAAGAGGCCCAGGAGGAAGGCGATCGCGAGGTGGAATCCCACGGAGACGGTCCAGGAGGGAGTCTTCCAGGAGAGGAGGAGACTCCAGGGCGAAGTGGATTTCGGACGGTCCATGGCGGTTCTCCCCTGCCCCGATCCCGGGAGATTCGCCCCACCCCGCCGCGGGCACCGGCAGGGAGTCGACGCTGGCCGCCGGAGTATCGAACGTCCCGTCCCTGAAATGGTTCAGCGCACCCTCCGAGAATCCCTCAGTTCACGCCGGTCCATGAACGGTTGACAGCCCACGCTCTGAAGTCTACCGTTCGTGTCATGCCCTCCAGACCCCTGACTCGTATTCGGCGCCTGGTGGAGGAAGGCCGATACGAGATCTCGAACCACGCTCTCGATGAGGCGTTGGAGGACGACCTTCACCGACTGGACATCGAGTCCGCCATCCTGACGGGGAATCTCCAGCGAGCCCAGAAGGGAGACAAGAGAGGATTGAAGTACGTCATCGGGCAGCGTCCCTTAACCTGTGGAAATCGGCGTTCCCCCTGTGAAGCCGCGTAAGTGATCTTCGCTTACGAAGCCTTCAGGATCAACTCTCCTTTCTTCGACTTCTCGATCACGCCCTCGAGCTTCTGCCAGCCGTTGATC
>CAZSCC010000141.1:0-6009 GCA_964604905.1 uncultured Planctomycetales bacterium | reverse complement strand
CGTCCGGCACCCGCGAGGAGGTCGCCCGCAAGCTCGACGAGCTTGCGGGAGCGGACAAGCTGGGCGGACCGACCGGCGTCGGCGACGACTGGGTCCGCATCGGGCCGATCAAATTGTTTCTCGACGGCGGCATGCTCAACGGCAGCGCCTACATGCGCGAGCCGTGGCCCAAGGGGGAGGCGTACCAGATCGTCGAGGACGGCTACCGGGGCCTCCTCTTCGTCGAGCCCCGGCAGCTCGAGATGGTGCTCGAGGAGGCGGCGAAGCGGGGCTGGCAGATGACGGCCCACACCGCGGGCGAGGGCGCGATGGACACGCTCCTGGACGCCTACGAGGCGGTCGACAAGCGGGTGCCGATCCGGGAGCGCCGCTTCTGCATCACCCACGCCAACTTTCCCTCGCAGCGGAATCTCGAGCGCTGCAAGCGGCTGGGAGTGATGGCCGACGTCCAGCCCGCCTGGCTCTGGAAGGACGGGACGACGCTGCTCAACGTGCTGGGCGACGCGCGGATGCGCTGGTTCCAGCCCTACAAGACCTGGATGCAGTACACCATCATCGGGGGCGGCAGCGACCACATGATCCGCAGCGACTCGATGCGGGCGACCAATCCCTGGAACCCATGGCTCGCGATCTGGTGCACGCTGACCCGGCTCACGGAAGGGGGCAAGGTGCTCTTCCCCGAGGAGCGCCTGACGCGCGACCAGGCGATCCGCCTCTACACGATCAACAACGCCGTGCTCACCCACGAGGAGGACCAGAAGGGATCGCTGGAAGTCGGCAAGCTGGCCGATCTGATCCTCGTCGACCGCGACCCCCTCACCTGCGCGGTGAACGAGATCCTCGACACCACGGTCCTCATGACGATCGTGGGCGGGAAGATCGTCTACTCCGCCGACAAGTGATGACCGGGCGGTCGGGATGCCGGGTTATCACGTGATAACCCGGCATCCCGACCGCCCGCTTATCAGCCGTATCAGCAGAACCAGGAGGGGCTCGAGGCCGAGCAGGCCGCACGAGCGGCCGCCCTCCGGAGAAGAAGGAGCGGGATCGTCGCCCGCGAAGGCCTCCACCCCGAGCAGCGTGACCGCGCCAGCCGTGTCCACCGTCACGCCCTGCGAAAGCTGGTTGTTCCCCTCGTTCGACTCGACGAACCGGTTCACGTCGTCCGCGTAGGCCATGATCGTATGGGTCCCCACCGGTATCGTGAAGGCTCCGCTTCCGGTGCCGAGGCTGACCGAGGCGCCCTCGGCAAGAGGTCCGGCCACCGTGCCCCAGGCCCGCTGGACCCCGTCGACGAAGTATCCCACGCCGATCGGCACGCCCGAGGGCGTCGGCCCCGTCCCCTGGTTCCTCACGGTGCACGTGAACGTGCCCCCGGAGTAGGAGAGCGCGCTCACGATCACATCGGGCGCCCCGGGCGTCGGAGGAGGAGGAGGCGTTCCTCCTGCCGACGGCCACCGGTAGTCGTTGTTCATCGCGTCGCGGAAGTCGTTGATGACGCCCCACTTGCTCTGGATCACCCACTGATCCTTGTTCTGCCAGCGATAGAGGCAGAGCGCCCGGATCTTCTGCGTCCCGGAAGCCTGGTTCCAGTCGTTGATCTCGCGGTAAGCCGCCTGCACCCAACCGCCGTTGGCGTCGGCCCACGGGTCGTTCTGATCGGTCTCGGTGATATAGACCGGGAGCACGCGGGCCCAGGTCGGATGCGCGTTCAGATAATCCCGGTAGGCCCGGAAGTTCCAATGGAGGTGCGAGACCCGCGGATCCTGGAACTTGCTCTCGTCGCTCACGAACGCCGGATTGCTCCCGTGCGTGTAGGTGTGGATCGCGATGGCGTCGACGTTTCCCTGGCCGATCCGGGCAAGGACCTCGAGGTGGTACGAGACCCAGTCCTGCAATCCGCGGAAGAGGCCGTACGTGCCGGTGGCCCCCGGGATCACCTGATCGCCGGCGTGCCCCGGAAGGGCCTTGATCTTCGCGCGGCACTTGAGGAAGCAGGAGGCGTAGAGCGTCGGCGTGATCGGCTCGGCGACGCCCTCGTAGGCGGGCGTCTCCTGGTCCCAGTTCATCTCGTTCCCGATGATCCAGAGGTGCGCGCCGGGCGACGCGGCCACGAAGTTCGCCACCCGCCGGGCGAAGTCGTCGTGGTGCTTGGCGTAGGGGATCGTGCCGCCGCTGCCGTAATCGTGGTTGAGACGGACCAGGATTCCGTAGCCCTGGTCGGACCAGGGCCGGTAGTCGCGACCGGAGAGATCGGCCGGATTCCGCCCGATGCCCTCCGTGAAGACGATCCAGCCCTTCCTCCCCTTCTCGGCCATGTGGTTCTCCCCACCCGGGTCGTGGAGGCCGAAGAGGTACGGAGGATCGGACTGGAGGCACGCCAGGAATGCGAGGTAGATCATCATGCCCGTGCTCCGCTGTGAACACAGGCTCGCCCCGCCCTATCTTGGCGGGTCGGAGGAAGACCTGTCACCCGAAGTGTTCATCTGGGCACCGGGTGTCAAGATGAACACTTGGCCGAGGCCAACTGTTCATCTTGACACCCGATGCCCAGATCAACAGTTGCGGAAGCGATTCAGCAGGTTCGCGGTGATCCTCTGGACACGCAGGTCGGGGCCCTTCATGGCCTTCGCTGGATGCAGGTAGCCGGGAGGCGCGGCCAGGCCGTCCGCCCACCAGATCGTCGCCGCGTTGAAGACCCCGTTCCCCTTCGGACCCAAATAGATCGTCGACGTGTAGACCCCCTCCACGTTCCGGCTCCGGACCTTCCCGCTCGCGACCACTTCCAGACCCGGCAGATCGGCCGGGTCGCCGTGCCACTCCCAGCCGACCAGGCCCGGGATCGAATCGCCCGCCTTCATCCCCGTCCCCTCGAAGATCCAGTGCCCCGGCTTCGCGCAGGTCCAGTCGCCCAAGCCGGTCACCGGATAGGTGCTCCGCGCGCCGATCAGCGATGCCTCGTTGGGACCGTTGTGCTTCAAGTCCATCAGCTCGGGGAAGCCGTTCTTCACGCAGATCTCCTGGATCGGCCCGTACTGCCCGATCCGCCGGATCGTCCGCGGGCCGCCCGGGAAATCGGTCACCCCGCAGCAGGTGTTCGCGCTCAGGAACGCGACGTTGAGGCCGCGGGCGATCGCCTCCTTCACCCCATGGAACATCTCGAGCGACCAGTATTCGTCGTGCCCGGTCGAGATCAACCCCTTCGCCCGCAGGAGCGCCTTCGGGTCGGCGTGCGTGTCGAGGTTCGAGAGATACGAGACGTCGTACCCCTCCTTCTCCAGCCAGAAGACGAGCGGGAATTCCCAGAGGAGGAATTCGCCCGACCCCTGCGAGAGCGGCGCGTCGAGGAGCTGGCAGTACTTCCCATAAGGGCGGTCGAAGCTCGCCCGCACGCCCGGCCCCCAGTACCACTGTTTCTTCCCGTCGTCGTAGAGCGACCATTGGCTGGGCCAGCGGTTGTAGGCGTTCCACGTCGTGTCGCTGCAGTGGAGGAGGAAGTCGCACGAACGATCGTCGCGCACGATGAAGATCACGTAACTCTGGAGCTGCTCTCTTTCCTCGGTGAGTTTCCCGAGATAGACGCCGCTCGCCCAATCGTGCGGGATCGGCACCTTGAGCGCCGTTTCCCACCGGCAGGCGCGGAGGCGTTCCTCGCCCACCTCCGGATCGGGCTGGACGGAGCCCTTGAACGGCCCGTACCGGCCGAGATGCCGCCCGCCCTTCCCTTGGTAGTACCCCATCCGGTAGAGGTCGATCGTGAACGCCGAGGGCGGGTTCGTGCTCACCTTGATCTCGAGCGTCTCCCCCGCGCGGATCGAGGTGTGGGAGCAGTATCCCTCGATCCAAGGGCATCGGTATTTCGTCTTCGGGTCGACGCGGGTGCTTGAGAGGAGCCAATCGGTCGTGCCCGTCTTGTCGTTCTCACCGCGGACGAGGTCGCGGCTCGGCGGGGTCGTGCACCCCAGGGCCACGGCCAGCCCCGCGGCGCCTTTCAGGACATCCCGGCGGTTGATCTTCGTTGGAATCATGTACGAATCCCTTCTCCCGCGGAGTTCTTATATAACAGGGAATCGGAGACGCCGCCTATGAAGTCCCTTGCGATCGCGCTCGCCGCCCTCGTCCTCCTGGGCGCCCAGCAGCAGCCCGCCCCGAAGAAGCCCGTCCCCCACAGCTCTCCCGACCCCCGCAAATGCAAGAAGTGCCTCCCGGCTTACGAGGCGGCGATGGGCTATGTCCGGAAGAACCTCCAGGCCTCCACGTTCCCCGTCAAGATGATCTCCGCCTGGCTCCTCCTCGCGGACGGTCGGTATCCGAACGACCTCGAGCAGACCGTCAAGACGGCGCTCCAGTGGGAGACGCAGCGTAAGAACAGCCAGCACGCTCAGAACTGGTACCCGGCGTTGGCCGGCCTCATCCTCGTCGAATACCACAAGTACTTCCCCACCCCCGAGGTCCAGAAGGGCCTGGGCGAGATTGTCGCGGAGTTCGTCAAGACGCAGGAGCGGACGGGCGGCTGGTTCAAGTGGTTCGAGGGTGCGTACAAGGAACGCCTCGACTACCCGGTGAAGGACCTGGGGATGCTCGACTCGATCATCCTGGGCTTCCTCCACAGCGCGAAGACCCACGGCCTCAAAGTCCCCGAGGACACGATCCTGAAAGCCGAGAAGTGCATGGACCTGCTGCTCGACGACCGGGGGATCAGCTACGGCACGCCCAGCAAGTACGGCGAGAAGACCGGCGCTCGCGGCTCGTTCCTCATGCTCGGCCAGGACTTCGCCGGCCAGCGGACCCACAAAGTCTTCAAGGTGTACGACGGCCTGCTGCTCCGCCTGATCCCGAACCTCGACCAGGGTCATCACGTGGGCGGCCTCCACTGTCTCGGCGTCGTCCTGGGCTGCCACCTGCTGGGCCCGAAATACTACGACGCGCTCACGTCCAAGTGGCTCGACCACTACATCGGCCTCCAGGCCGACGACGGCAGCGTCTACATCGGCGACGACGGCGACGCGGGAGGGGAGAAGGGTCTCCTGCGCGGCAACGTCGCTTCGACCGCCTCCTTCGCCCTCATGATCCTGCTCCAGGATCACAAGGTCCTCCGGCCTCCTCCCCAGAAGAAGAAATCGGGGGCGGCCAAAGAGGGCGCCCCCGCGCCCACGCCCTCGAAGCCGTAGCCGCAATTGTCTGACAATTCGGCGTAAATCTGCCTCGCAGATTTACGCCAATTGTCGGACAATTGGCTACTTCAGCGACGACAGGAACCCGATCAGGTCGCGCAACTCCTCGCGAGTGAGTTGGGCGTCCAGGCCCTGGGGCATCACGGACAGTTTGCTCTGCCGGATCTCGTCCACCGCCGCGCGCGGGATCCGCTTCTCCACCCGGTCGGGCGTGAAGAGAATCAGCGACTCCGCCGTCTCCCGCACGACGAGGCCGTCGTAGATCGCGCCGTCCTTCGTCCGGATCAGGAAGGGCTCGAACCCGCGCGCGAACGTCGCGCTTGGGAAGACGACGGCCTCCAGCAGGTCGCGCCCGGAGCGGATCGAGCCGATCTTGGTGAGGTCTGGGCCCACCTTGCCGCCGCTCCCCGCGACCGTATGGCAGGCCGTGCAGGCGGCCTTCTTTCCGAGGAACACTTCGCGACCCCGGGCCGCGTCCCCGCCCGAGACCGCGGGCGCCAGCTCGCCCATCTTCGCCTTCATCGCCTCGGTGTCCACCTCGAGCTTCTTCACGATCGGCGCCGCCGCGGAACGGACCTCGTCGGGATAGCCCTTGAGCGCCTTCCGAAGGCCGTCCGCCGAGAGGCTCTGCAGCCCGGGCGAACGATCGAGCGCTCCGACCAGCTTCTTGCCCACCCCCGCATTCTTCGAGCGCTCGAAGGCCCCCAGCAGGCGGGGCAGTTCGAGCGGGCCCGCGAGGGCCATCGCGCGCGTCAGGGCATCCAACTGACCGTCGTCGAGCGGCGCGCGCCCCAGCGCCTCGGCCGCCGTGATCCGGGTGAGCGGCGCCTTGTCC
>CAZSCC010000140.1:0-9559 GCA_964604905.1 uncultured Planctomycetales bacterium | reverse complement strand
GTGGGGCGTGTCGTGCCACTGGACGGCGTGGCGGCCGAGGCGGAGCGTCTCCCCGTCGGCCATCGCGCGCGGCGGGCGGTCCGCCAGATCGTTCACGGAGACCATGGCCGCGACGCCGCTGCAGACCGGGACCGCCTGGGGGGCGACGGCGAGGAATTGATTCAGGGCTCCGCATTCGTCGGCCTCGACGTGCGAGAAGGAGACATAGCGGAGCTTCTCCACCGGCATGACCCTGTTGATGGCCTCCTTCACGGGGATGAACGTCCCGCGGAGACCGGTGTGGAAGAGCAAGGGTTCCTCGTCGACGATCAGGAACTGGTTGAAGGTGAACCCGCCGGGCACGACGTCGCTCGAGGTGCTGATCCGATAGATGCCGTCCGCGATCTCGTCGATGCGCGTTCCGGGGCTCTTCTGGGGCGTGCTCATTGAATCTCCTTTCACCGACACAGGGATCGATACAGGCTGAGTATGGCGGCGGCCACCACGATCGCCGCCCGTTCGGTCGTTTCCCCCGCCGCGGTCAGGGTTTTCCACGACGGGTACTCCAGGAGGACGTGGGCCACGAGGACCAGCGACTCCGCGGGGGGCCGCCCCCCGGGCGGGGTGAGGGCCATGCGCGTCAGCTCGAGCCGCCCCTTCCGCCCCTCCTCGAAGATAGCCCGCAGCGTGGGAAGCTCGGCCGCGGCCGCGTCGCCCCAGCGCAGCCACGGGGCGAAGTGCTCGTGGATCCGGAAGATCGACGCGGCGAGCTTCCGCACCCGGTCCTGGACGCTCTTCGAGCCCTCGAAGATCCGCTCGTCGAGGACGAGCGGCGCTCGGGACGCCACCAGGCCCGTGCATGCGGGAATCAGGGAGTCGCGGGTGGGGAAGTACTTGTAGACGGTCGGGACCGACACGCCCGCGCCTTTCGCGATCATGGCATGACTGGTCGCGAGGGAGCCGTGCTTCGCATGAAGTGCCGCGGTGGCCTCCGCGATGCGGCGGCGCGCCACTTCCCCGGCGGCCTGCCGGAGTCTGCGGTCATAGGCTCGAGGGCTCATTTGTATTACATCAGTATAAATTCAATTAACACTTCGTCAACATAAATACGCTTCACCGGCCGGGGTCGGGTTCGTATGATGTCGGGACCATGATCCGCCTCCTGCTCCACGCGGGCTTCGGGCTCGCGATCGTCCTCCAGGCGCAGGCGCCGCGGTCCGCGCCGGACCTGGTCGAGCTGCTGCCCCTCACGGAACGCTGGCTCGCCGTGCACGTGGTGGACGGCCACGTGGAGCACCACGGGAAGGGCCAGAAGCGCAGCCAGGAGAAGGTGGTGGCCGTGGCCCTCGACACCGCCCGGGCGGACCGGGCGGCCACCTGGACGATCGCGAGCGCCGACGATCCCGCCTACGCGCAGGGCCGGCCGCCCGAACGCGTCGGCCGCAAAAGCAAGGGCGTCGACTTCGCCTGGCTCGCAGAGAAGTGGGTGAACGGCCGGGCGGTGAACGTGAGCCCCGACCACGCGAAGGAGCACTGGATCTACCTCGCGCTGCCCTCCGCCCTGCGCCGCGGGGCGACCTACACGGTGGCCTGCGGGGATCTGATCGCGGGGAACCCCCGCCTCAGCCTCCGCTTCGACGAGACCCGCGCGCGGTCCGAGGCGCTGCACGTCAACCTCGTCGGCTACCCCGCCGGCGCGCCCGCCAAGTTCGGCTACGTCTACCACTGGATGGGCGATACGGACGCGCTGGACGTGCGGCCGCTCGCGGGCCGGGGGTTCCGGCTGATCGAGCAGCCCGGCGGCGCGGAGGCGTTCGCGGGGAAGGTCGCCTTCCGCGCGCCCAAGGAGCAGGCCGAGACCGTCCACCGGACCGACTCGCCCCCCTTCGGGAATTTCCTCAAGGCCGACGTCGCCGAGTGCGACTTCAGCGCGTTCGAGCGGCCCGGCCGCTATGTCCTCGCGGTCGACGGAGTGGGCTGCTCGTTCCCGTTCTCCCTCGGCGAGGACGTCTACCGCGAGGCGTTCCGGACCGCCGCGCGCGGCCTCTACCACAACCGGAGCGGGATCGCGCTCGTGAAGCCGTTCACCGACTTCGAGCGCCCCGCGCCGCATCATCCGAAGCTCACGCCCGGTTTCGCGGGCCGCCTCGTGTACACGAAGTCGCGCTTCGTGGATTGGACGAACGGCGACGCCGCTCCGGCCGACAAGCCCGCGATCGAGGCGGGGATCGCCGGCCCGCTCGACGCCTGGGGCTGGTACCAGGACGCGGGCGACTGGGACGGCTACGCCTCGCACCTCAACGTGGCCGCCGTCCTCATGCTGGCCTGGGAACTCGCGCCGGGGAACTTCCGCGACGGCGAGCTCAACCTGCCGGAGAGCGGGAACGGCGTGCCGGACCTCCTTGACGAGGCGGCCTGGCTGCCCCGCTTCTGCCGGCGCCTCCGGGCCGAGCTCGTGCAGAAGGGCTACGGCAGCGGGGGGCTCGGGCTCCGCGTCTGCGGCGACCACTTCGGGGGCGACGGCGAGGGCGTGCCTTCCTACCTCGACGTGAAGCGGCAATGGATCGTGTCGGGCGAGGATCCCTGGAGCACGTACCGCTACGCGGGGGCGGCGGCACAGCTGGCCGCGTGCCTGCAGAAGGCGGGGGCCAAGGATCCGGAAGGCGTCGACTGGTCGCGGGAGGCCGTCGAGTCCTGGCGCTGGGCGGCGGCGAACACGCGGCCCGGGGACGAGCAGGGCCGGCCCTCGGCGGGCGGCCCGCTGCGCCAGGTCCGGGCGTACGCCGCGGCCGCGCTCTTCCGCCTGACCGGGGAGGCCGACTACCAGAAGCGCCTGGCGGAAGACACGGCGTGGATCAAGGCCGACACGCTCGTCTGGGACCTGGACTCCTGGGGGCCCTGGCTCCACGTCCTGGGCGGCGGCCGGGGCGCGTACGATGCGGAGCTCGTGGCGCGGCTGCGGTCGGCGATCCTGAAGACCTGCGACCACGCGGCGGTCGAGACGCCCTCGCGGCGCGCGCTGCGCTGGGGCGGAAACTGGAACTTCCCGATGCTGGTCGGCCACCAGACGACGCCGTGGATCCTGGAAGGGATGGTCGGCCACGCGCTCGTGAAGGGGAGCGACCCGGCCAAGGCCAAGGTCTACAAGGCGGCCGTCGTCACCTCCTGCGACTACGTGCTCGGCACGAACGCGCTGAACATGACGTGGGTGACGGGTCTCGGGCCGCGTCACCCCCGGCACGTCTTCCATATGGACGCCTGGTACAACGGCAAGCCCGGGCCGCACCCCGGCATCGTGCCGTACGGGCCGTGGAGGAAGGACCGCGACCTGGGCCAGGGCCCCTGGGACAACGCGTGGCCGAACCAGACGCTGCACCCGGGCATCGACGCCTGGCCGGGCAACGAGCGCTGGTTCGACAACCGCTGCTCGCCGCTCTCGGGCGAATTCACGGTCCACCAGACCACCTGCTACGCCGCGGCGACCTTCGGCTGGCTCTGCGGCCCGGCCGGGCGATGATGGGTCCGAATTCCGCCCTCCCCCGGGCCGACGGCCGGGTACTGTAGACGGGATTTCCGCGGGGATGGAGGATCGCATGGATCGCCGGACGTTCCTCATGAGCGGGCTGGGAGCCGCCCTGTCGACGCCGCTCCTGGCCGCGCTACGGCAGGAGAAGTTCGATGCCGCGGCCGGAGTGCTGGCGAAAGCGACGGCGGACGGACAGCTCCACGCCGCCTCGCTCTGCGTGCGTCACGGCAAGGAGATCTTCGCGCGGCCGTTCGGCGCGGCCAAGTCCGCGGACGCCCTCTTCCTGCTGGCGTCGATCACGAAGACGCTGACCGCGGCGGCCGTCCTGACGCTCGTCGACCGGGAGAAGCTCCGGCTGGACGATGCGGTTGTGAAATACATCCCGGAGTTCTCCGCGGAACCCCGGAGCAAGATCACCCTCGCTCAACTGCTCACGCACGTCTCGGGCCTGCCGGATCAGCTGCCGGAGAACCAGGCGCTCCGGTCGAGACATGCGAAGCTCCCGCAGTTCGTCGAAGCGGCCGTGCGCACCCCGCTCCTCTTCGAGCCCGGCGCCCGGTACAACTACTCCAGCATGGGGATCCTCCTGGCCTCCGAGGTGGCCCGCCGGATCACCGGCGCGGACTTCCCGGAGTTCGTCGACCGGGCCGTCTTCCAGCCGCTCGAGATGAAGCATTCCGTCCTGGGCCTCGGCCGGTACAAAATGGAAGAGATCGTGCGCAACCAGGTCGAGAAGGCCGCGCCGGAATCGGGCGCCGGCGATCCGACCGCGAAGGAATGGGACTGGAACAGCCCGTACTGGCGCGCCCTCGGGGCGCCGTGGGGCACCGCGCACAGCTCGGCCCCGGACGTCGCGCGCTTCTTCGCCGAGTTCCTCCATCCGACCGACCGGATGATGAAGCCCGACACCGCGCGCCTGATGGTGAAGAACCACAACCCCGAGGGATTCGCGCCTCGCGGACTCGGGTTCGCGGTCGGAAAGCAATCCGGGAGCCCCGGCTGTTCGGAGAAGACCTTCGGCCACTCGGGCTCCTCGGGGACGCTCGCCTGGGCCGACCCCGCGACCGACACCGTCTGCGTCGTCCTGACGACGCTCCCGGGAGCGGCGGCCAGGCCGCATCCCCTCAGGGTCGCCTCTGATCTCGTGGCGAAGGCGGTCTCATGAGCGCCCTGCTCCTTGTCATGGCGCTCTCCTGCGGACAGGAGCCGGGACAGGACTGGCCGCAGTGGCGGGGCGCGCGGCGGGACGGCGTTTGGCGCGAGACGGGGATCCTCGAGCGGTTCGAGAAGGAGCGCCTCTCCCTGCGCTGGTCGGTCCCCATCGGAGGCGGTTACAGCGGCCCCACGGCCGCCGACAGTCGCGTCTACCTCATGGACCGCCCGAAGGACCGCGCCGTCGAGCGAGTGCTCTGCCTGGACTGGAAGACGGGGGCGACCCTCTGGGAGTTCTCCTACGACTGCTCCTACGACGGCTTCACTTACACGGCCGGTCCGCGCGCCTCCGTGACGGTCCACGACGGCCGCGCGTACGCCCTGGGAGCGGCGGGCCACCTCCACTGCGCCGAGGCGGCCTCGGGAAAAATCCTCTGGAAGCGCGACCTCCGCAAGGAGTACCGCATCCGGATGCCCAACTGGGGGATCGCGGCCCATCCGATCATCGAAGGCGATCTCCTGATCACCCAGATCGGGGGCGAAGGGGAGGCGTGCGTGATCGCGCTCGACCGGAAGAGTGGCGAGGAGCGCTGGAAGGCGTTCCCCGACGAGGCGTCCTACTCCCCGCCGATCGCGTTCGACCAGGCCGGCCGCCGAGTCGTGGCGATGGCGCTCGGCTTCCGGCTGGTCGCCTTCGCCCCGGCCGACGGTAAACTCCTCTGGAGCCAGCCGCAGCCCAAGAGCTCGTGGCCGATCTCGATCCCCGGCCCGGTCGTGCAGGGCGACCTGATGTTCTTTGCCGCGGCCCATTCGGGGTCCGTGCTCCTCCGGCTCGCTCCCGACCGGCCGGCCGCGGAGGTGGTCTGGGAGCACAACGGCCGCAAGCCGCGCACTCCGGACACGCTCACCCCGGTCATCCCCGACCCGCTCGTGATGAACGGCCTGGTCCTCGGGGTCCAGACCGACGGCGAGCTCCGCTGCCTCGACCTCATGACCGGGAAGCGTCTCTGGGAGACGACCGACGTCATGCCGAAGGCCTGGCACGCCACGATGCACCTCGTGCGCGCCGGCGAGACCGGCGACCGCGCCTGGATCTTCAACGAACTGGGGGAGCTGATCCTAGCCCGTCTGACCGCCGAAGGGTACAAGGAGCTCACGCGGGCGAAGCTGATCGACCCCACCGTCGAGCAGGGCCCGAAGGGCCGGGCCGTGACGTGGTCCCATCCGGCCTTCGCCTACCGTCACGTCTTCGCGCGGAGCGACCAGCGGCTGGTCTGCGCCGACCTCTCCGCGCCCCGATAGGCGGCAGGCACGCGCGCCATTCCCGAAGCCCGTCCTCCTACGCGAGATCCAGGAAGACGATGTGCGACGGATTGCCCACGGGAACGTAGTGGCCGGTAAAAGCGAGGGCCCCGGTCGTGCGATCCACGCGGAAGACGGCGATCGTGTCGCCCCGCTGATTGCAGCAGTAGAGGAAGCGGCCCGTGGGGTCGAACGTGAAGCTGCGCGGGTAATTCCCGCGCGTCCACTCCTCGCCGACGTAGCTCAGGGCGCCGTCGGGGCCCACCGAGAAGATCCCGATGCTGTCGTGCAGCCGGTTGCCCGCGTAGACGTGGCGCCCGTCGGCGGACACCAGGATCTCGGAGCAGAAATTGCTGCCGGCGAAGCCGGGCGGCAGGGTGGAGATCGTCTGCCGCGCCTTCAATCGCCCGGCCTCGTAGTCGAACAGCACGACGGTCGAGCCTTCCTCCTGGATCGAGTAGAACCAGCGGCCGTTGGGGTGGAAATGGAAATGGCGCGGTCCGTCTCCGGGGGGAAGGGAGACCGACGGCGGATCGTTCGGGGTCAGGACGCCGCGCTCTGTGTCGAACCTCCAGACGAAGATCCGGTCCAGGCCCAGATCGACGTGGAGGACGTGGCGTCCCGAAGGATCGGCCTGGATCATGTGCGCGTGGGTCCGGTCGTGCCCGCTGAAGGCGAAGCTGCCCGGCGGGGCGTTCGTGGCCCGGGCGGGGCCGATCTTGCCGGCGTCGACCTTGACGTCCGAGGCCTCGCCCAGCCGGCCGTCGGCCAGGATCGGGAGCACCGCCACGGAACCGCCGAAATAGTTGGCCACCAGCAGGTGCCGGCCGCTCGGGTGCACGCTCACATAGGTGGGGCCGGCGCCGCCGGATCGGACGGTGTTGAGGAGCTCCAGTTTCCCGTCGGCCCGATGGACGGCGAAGGCGCTGACGGTGCCTTGCTTGTCGTCGCCGACCCGATCGGTCTCATTGGTGGAATAGAGGCGCGTTCCGGCGGCATTGAGAGCGAGGCAGTTCGGGCTCGTGCCCATCTCGACGATGCCGTGCGGGGTCATCGCCCCGGTGGCGCGATCGATCTGGAAGAGATGGATGCCGCGGCCGTTGCCGGGGGGCAGATCCACCTGGGTCGGCAGCATGTCCTTGAGCGGGGAGCTGAAGGTCCCGACGTAGGCGATGAGGGGCCCGTCGGCGCCGCCCGGTTTTGCCTGGAGCAGACACCCCGCCAGGGGGGAGGTGGCCGCCAGCGCGGCGGAAGCTCTCAGGAAAGACCGCCGGGAGGGGTTGAGGGGAATCATAAGGGATCAGTCTAACACGGGGGGAGCCGCCGCACCCCCCTCGATCCCTGATTCCTGATTCAACCGTCCGCCACAACCCCCGAAAGGTGGCGGGTCATTCGGCCTTGGAGCGGACCCAGTCGTCGTCCGGCGAATCGCGCAGGGCCACCCAGCCGTCCGGCATGTCCGCCAGCGGCGCCAGGGTGGGATCGAGGTCGAGCAGCCGGTCCAGCGGAAGGTCCCGCGTCGTCGCGGCGGAGTCGTTCTCCCCGCCGCAGACGGCCAGGACCTCCCCGTCCGGCTCCCTGGACACCAGAAGGATCGGCTCGCCTTCCTCCAGGACGTGAGCGCAGGTCCGGGCGCCGAAGATCCGCGTGCGATCGGTGACGGCCCGGATGTCGGTGAAGATCATGTACGTGAATCCGTCCTGGCCGGGGCAGCGAAAGGCGCCTTTCGCATCGGTCAGCTTGGCGGTCACCGCGGTCATCCCCCACGCGTCGGACTCCGTCGCCGTCCACTTGGCCTGCATCAGGCGAAGGGTGACGTGCTCCGTCCCGAACTCCTTGGCCCGGAGGACCGCCTGCCGGAGGGGAGCGAGAAAGCCGGGATTCGCCCAGGCCCACACCCACGTGTTCGATTTCGCCGAATGGGATCCCACGATCTGGATCCGGGCGACAACCTTGGGAGTGCCACCGCTGGAGAAGACCAACTCCCCCCTCCATTGATTCCAGTCGAAGCGCTTATAGTCGTCGATCTGAAACGCCTTCCGGTTCTCCTCCATGACCTCCCGCATGAACCATCTGGCCTGCTGGAGGAAACCCTGGAACTCCTGTTCGGACATCGGATTCATAGGCAACCCCTATCCTACTCCCGTGTCGCGGAGAGGGCCACTTGATCTGCCTGTGCTGCGCTCCGGCCAGCGAAGGGTATAATCCCCCTGAGTTAGGGAGCAAGATCATGCGGACCCTCTTCAGGATCCTTCCCCTGGCCCTGTTGCCGCTGGGGGGCGCTTCGCTCATGGCGACGGCCGCGCCGTGCCGGGCGAACCAGTTCGTCCTGTTCGACGTGACGTTCACCTTCACGAAGGAGGACGCGGACAATTCGAAGCCGAGCCCATCGCACTACTATGTCAAGGGCGACAAGGTCAATCCGGATCGCCCGAAGGACTGGACCTCCCCGGTGGACTACCGTAACGGCACGGTCCACATCCGCACCGAGGTCCTCGAGAAACCCGCGGGGGGCGAGCCGACCACCTGGAATCTCTGCTACATCCCGAACAAGGGGCAGAAGAACGGCTACGGCTGCACGACCACCGGCGTGTACAAGGAGAAGGGCGTGCACGAGCAGGACGTGTCGATGAAGTCGTTCTGGGAGAACGATTCGATCGTCTGGTCCGAGGGCATCAAGCAGATGGACCTCGTCCTCAAGGACAGCAAGAACCTTCACGCCCACAAGCGTCCCGACCCCGAGAAGTTCTTCCCGACCAAGGTGCGCATCACCCTGGTCCAGGTGGCGGCGGGAGCGAAGTACGATCCCAGTCTCGTCCCCAATCTGCCTCCCGGCAAGGGGAAGGACTGAGCCGGGGAGGTGCCTTCCGGTGATTCTTGATTCGACCGTTCGCCACAACCCCCGAAAGTGGCGAACAACGAAGTTGGCGCCGGGGGTGGGACTTGAACCCACACGGGGCTTGCGGCCCACGGATCATTAAAACCCGAGCATCTGCCCGTTCCGCGAACCCGGAAGGGCCTGCTCCCCCTTCACTCTCTCACCCCGCTAGGTACTTCCCTTCTCCAACTCTATAATCGGAAGGGGAGTCATGAAGTCTGACGCCTGCATGCCCTGAGTGGGGAGGATCCGCCGTGACGCAGCCACTCTCCGATGACGCCGTCCTGCAGGCTGTGGTTCGGGGCAAGCTCCTTTCGCCGGAGCAGCTGTGGAAGGCCCTTGAAGCACGCCAGGGCCGTTCGCTCCGGGAGGCCCTTCGCGAACAGGGACTGGAGGACGACGGCCCTCTCTACGCTTACATGCCCACGGCCGCGCCCATCCCCCGCGCTGGGGCCGCCGACACGGCGCCCTCCACAGCCCCCCAGGGACTGGACCTTTCACGCCGCCTCGGCAAGTTCGCCCTCTTGGAGAAACTGGGAGAGGGCGGGATGGGAGAGGTATGGAAGGCCTGGCAGCTCGACCTGGGCCGCACGGTTGCGGTCAAGCTGCTCCTCCGGATCAGCGAGTCGGACATCGCGCGCTTTCGGCGCGAGGCGAAGCTGACGGCCTCGCTGGTCCATCCCAACATCGCCTCCGTGTACGAGGTGGGCGAGGAGGCGGGA